>CAZZGQ010000169.1:2996-4902 GCA_964653765.1 uncultured Elusimicrobia bacterium
AGCCCGGCGTCCCGCTTCCAGAGCTCTTCGGGATTGGCCCCGAGCTTGAAGCGCAGCGCCAGCCAGGCCTCGCCGAGGGCGGCGCGCAGGGGGCCGAAGCGGTGCAGCCGCCGCGCCGCCGGCCAGATCTTGTCGCGCAGCAGCACGACGCGGCCGAGCTTGCCCAGGCGCTGCGAGAAGACGATGTCCTCGTAGAACGCCAGCGGCGGGTAGCCGCCGGCCTCGCGGTAGATCTCGGGCGTCGTCGCCAGGCCGTGGTCGCCCGAGACGGCGCCGCGCCAGGAGACGGAGGCGTTGGTCAGCCGCGACGCCAGCCGCAGCGAAGGCCCCGCGCCGTAGTCGATCGCGAACGCCGTGGCCGCGATCTTCTGGGGATGGCTGGCGAGCCAGAAGTGCTCCAGCGCCTGCTGCCAGTTGCCCGGCGGCTGGGCATCCGGGCGCAGAAACAGCAAGAGGTCGCCCGAGGCCTTCTTCGCGCCGGCGTCGAGCTGGGCGCCGCGGTTGGGCTTTTCCTGCTCGAGGACGATGTCCGCCCATTCGCGCGCGAGCTCGGCGGTGCCGTCGGAGGAGCCCCCATCGACGACGATGATCTCGACCGGGCTCGTCTGCGAGATCTGCCGCAGGCGCTTGAGCGAGGACGAGATCTGCGAGCCCTCGTTCCACGTCGCGATGACGACCGAGAACTTCACTCGAGGCTCTTGAAGGCCAGGCCCGTGGCGATCTTCGGGAAGAAGTAGGTCGACTTCGGCGGCAGCAGGCCCACGGCCATGACGCCCTTGCGCACGGCGGGGACGGAGAACGGCTTGACCAGCACGGCGGTGCCGTGTGCCTCGCGCGCCATGGTCAGCGCCTTCACCGGGTCGGGCGTGTAGCGGATCTGATCCGGCGGCACGTCCTTGAGCAGCTGCGCGCCCAGCCACTCCACGCAGAGGCCGCTCTTGCAGCCGGCCGGAGACTTGGGCTCGGCCAGGACGAAGTTGCGGCCGTCGTAGAGGCCGTAAGCGTAAGGATTGCGCGCCTTCTCGAGCGCGCGCAGCAGCGCCGCGCGCGAGGCGAAGGGCTTGGTGCGGCAGAGCGACTGCGTCGCCTCATCCAGGCCGCGGCCGGCCACGATACGGTGCGTGGGCAGCACGACCAGGCCCGAGTCCTCCTCGGGGCAGAGGTAGGCCATCACGGTGTCGGCGCCGTGGGACGGGTTCTGCTCGTAGAACGCGCGGCTGACCTCGTAGCGGTGGTGGCCGTCGGCGATCAGGACCTTCGTCGAAGCCAGCGCCTTGACGAGCGCGGCCGTCTGCTCGGGATCGGTCAGCACCCAATAGCGGTAGGAGACGCCGCTCTTCATGCGGCCCTGGGCCGCGGGCCGGCCGGAGGCGGCCTTGCGCAGGGCTTTGCGCGCCGCGCCCTTGGCGTCCGGGAACATGCCGAAGATCGGGCTCACGTTGGCGCGCACGGCGCCGAGGAGCTTCAGGCGGTCTTCCTTGGGCTTGGCGAGCGTGCGCTCGTGGGCGATCACTTGGCCGTGGTGGTCGGGCTTGACCGAGAGCGCGGCCATGAACCCGGTGCGCACGCGCGCCTTGCCCCCGGAGCGGAAGCGCTCCTCGATGACGTAGAACGCCGGCTTTTCGTCCTGGCAGACGAGGCAGGAGTCGCGCCACTCCCGCCACAGCCGGGCGGCGCGCTCGTACTTCTCCTCGCCGCCCTCGGGCAGCTCGAGGTGGACGGCGCTGACCGGGTCGCGGCGCAGCTCGGCCGCCTGGACGGGATCGATGACGTCGTACGGCGGGCACAGCGCGCGTCCGAGAGGCGCCTGCCGGGGATCGAAGCGAAAGCCTGAAAAGGGGCGGATGTCGGCCATAGGGAGGCCGCTATGATCCTGCTTTTCTCGACGGGCTGTCAAGCCGCGCCG
>CAZZGQ010000169.1:5002-7021 GCA_964653765.1 uncultured Elusimicrobia bacterium
TGCTCGCGCGCTGGTGGACGGCGCGCCGCCCGGGCTCCGAAGGCGAGCCGCCCGCCATCTTCAAGCGCCTGAAGGAGCCGATGCCGGACGTCTCCTCGACGGAGATCCGCGCGCGCCTGCTCCTCGACGAGGACGCGTCGAGCCTGCTTGTCCCGGCGGTGCGCGACCTGATCGAACGCCGCAAGCTCTACGGCGCCGGGCGGCTGGAGAAGCTCTCACGGATGCTCAAGCCGCAGCGCTTCGAGCACTCGCTGTCGGTGGCGCGGCTGGCGGGAGCGCTGGCCCGGCGCTGGGGCGCGGATGAAGAGAAGGCGCTGCTGGCCGGGCTCCTGCACGACTGCGGCCGATCCGTGCCCGTCGAGCGCATGGGCGCCTACGCGCGCTCCCGCCGCTTGAAGGCGCCGGAGCGCGAGCTGACCGCGCGGTTGAACCCGATCGCCCTGCACGCCCACATCAGCGAGGACCTCTGCAAGCGCCGCTTCGGCGTCGACGATCCGGAGATCCTCTCCGCCGTGCGCAAGCACACCCTCGGCGACGCGGCGATGTCCCTGCTCGACAAGGTCGTCTACGTGGCCGACGCCTGCTCCGAGGACCGCTCCTACCCGGAGGCCGCCGGCCTGCGCAAGCGGGCCTTCGACGACCTGGACGAGGCGCACAAGGCCTGCGTGAGCAATAAGCTGCGCTGGTGCCTGGAAGAAGACCGCTGGATCCACCCGCTCGCGCTCTCGGCATGGAATTCCCTCGCCGTCTGACGCTCGTCGAGCGCCTGCTGGCGGCGGCGCTGCTCGCCGCGGCCGTGGGCACGGCCTGGCTCGAGGCGCGCTCGCCCGCCGCGGAGGCCGCGCGGGCGGGCCGGCCGTTGACGGCGTGGGTGGCGCTGGAATCGCCGATGGTGGAGGTTCCACGGCTTTATCTGCTCTTCTTGTCGGCAGGGAACGGCGCGGCGGATCTGATCTATCTGCCTGAAACGACCGTCGTGGCGGGGAAGAACACCACGCTGGCCAAGGTGTACGGGGTTTCTCGGCGCCAAGGCGCCGCGAGGCGCGACGCCTCCAAGGCCATGGCGGACGCGGCGCAGGCGCTGCTCGAGCCCTCGCTGCCGCCCGGGGCGCGGCCGGCCTACTTCTATTACGACGGCGGCGCCGACGACGGGAGCGATCCGGGGCTTTGGGGCCGGCGCTGGCTGGCCGATCGGACGCAGGGGTATGGACTTTGGCGGGAAGTGGGGCTACAGTTGGCCGGTCGCAGGCGCGGCTTTGGGTTGGACGGATTTGAAAAGCTGAGACTCGGGGTCGAATTGCACTTGCTACGAGACGATAAATTACGAGCGGCGTATCTTCCTGAGCAAAAGGAACTGACTCAATATTTCGCGGGGCTTGCGGGCGCCGTTCCGGTTGCCGAGCCCCGCGAGGCGTCCGTCGAGGTTTTGAACGCTTCTTCTCGCCCTGGAGCCGCTGCAGGCCTCACGAAGCGTCTGCGGGCTCATGGTATCGACGTTTTAAGCACGGGAAACGCTTCTGCGAAGAGCTTTTCGATAGTATATGATCGTACTGGCCGTCCGGAGTTCGCCGAGAAGGTCCGCCGGCTCCTGGATTGTCCCACGGCGGAGACGATGACGGTCGTCGACCGCACGCGCGTCGTGGATGCGTCGGTCGTGCTGGGTGAAGACTGTTCTGGGCAGTGACATCGAGGGAGTGACAACACAGTGGAATTGGTAGAGATCCTCAAGACGGCGGTGCAGTCGGGCGCCAGCGACATCCATCTCGTCATCGGCAAGCCGCCGATGATGCGCTTGAACGGCGAGATCGCCGAGATCCCGGGCTTCCCCAAGCTCTCGGCCGACGAGTCCAAGCGCCTGATCTACTCGATCCTCTACGAGGAGCAGCGCGCGAAGTTCGAGGAGAACTGGGAGCTGGACTGCTCCTTCGCCGTCACGGGCTTTGCGCGCTTTCGCGTCAACGTCTTGCTGCAGAAGAACGGCGTCGAGGCCGTCATGCGCGTCATCTCCTCGAAGATCCC
>CAZZGQ010000170.1:0-3155 GCA_964653765.1 uncultured Elusimicrobia bacterium
GCCCGCGACCGTCGACACGCTGTATCGTCTGGCCTCCAACTCGAAGATGTTCACGGCCATCGCCGTCCACCAGCTGGTCGACCGCGGCGCGATCCGCCTCGACGATCGCGTGGTCGACATCCTCCCTTGGCTGCGGTACCGCCAGCCCGCCGCGCGCACCGCGAAGATCACGGTCGCGCAGCTGCTCAGCCACACGTCGGGCATCAACCGCGAGCCGGCCGTCGAGTTTTGGACCAACGAGGACCGGCTGCGCCGCAACCGGCCGCCGCGCGCGCGCGAGCAGCGCGCCGGCGCCGCGCGCCAGACTCCGCCCTACGAGCCCGGCGCGCGCCTGCGCTACTCGAACCAAGGCTATTGGCTGCTGGGCGAGATCATCGCCGCCCGCTCCGGCGCCCCAGGTGCGACGCCGGAGGCGCGTTACCGCCGCTACGTGACGGCTCACGTCCTCCGTCCCTTGGGTCTCGACGACTCCAGCTTCGACGTCGACCCGATCCGGCTGCCTCGTGTCGCCAGGCCTTACGGGTTGATCACTCAATCTCGGCCTCGCCGGGCCCTGCCGCTGTTGAAAGATACGGGCGCCAACGCTCCCGGCTGGGGCCTGGTGACGAGCGTGCGCGACATGACGAAGTTTCTCGGCTGGCTCGAGCGCTCCATCAACGGCGCCGACCCGGGCATCGTCTCCAAAGAGGCCATCGCCCGCATGACGACGCCCGTGCTGCGCGACGCCTTCGATCCGCGCTACGGCCATGGGATGGGGATGATCCGCTTTCTCGGCCTGACGGGCGAGCGAGTCGGCCATACCGGCTCTTTCGTCGGGTTCAAGTCCCTGGTCATGGTCGACCCCGTCCTGCGGCTCTCAGTGGCCGTCGCCTCGAATTGCGGCGACTTCGACCGCGAAGCCGTGGCCGAGCTCGTGTTCCAGACGATCGGCAAGGCGCTGGGCGCCAAGCCGGTCCCGCAACCGAGCGTGGTCCATCCCGCGGCGACGGGCCCGCTGGCGACGCCGGATCTGGCCGCCCTCGCCGGGCGCTACGACAGCGACCTGAGCACGGTGACGCTGTTCGTCGACTCGGACAACCGCCTCAAGCTCGGGCAGCCCGGCGCCGCCATGTCGCTCACGCTGCTGTCGAGCGGCCCCGACCGGGTGGTCTTCAGGATCGGCGACGACGGCTCGTACACCGGTTGGCTCGGCGAGCGCATGGTCATCGAGTTGAAGGACGGCAAGCCGACCGCGATGGTCGGCGCCGGCGCGTACCGGCAGGTCTACGTCCCGCAGCGGCCGCCGAAAGTCCTATAATCGGCGCCTATGGCGCCCATGCGCGAAGGCTTCACCTTCCACGACGTCCTGCTCGTCCCCAAACGCTCGACCATCACGAGCAGGAAGCACGTCGACACGACGGGACGTTTTTCCAAAAACATCGCCCTGCGATGTCCCCTCGTCGCCGCCAACATGGACACGGTGACCGAGGCGCGCATGGCCATCGCCATGGCGCAGGCCGGCGGCCTGGGCGTGATCCATCGCTTCCTCACCGTGGGCGAGCAGGTGGCCGAGGTGGCCAAGGTCAAGCGCGCCGAGAACGTCATCATCGAGGACCCCTACACGATCGGGCCGGACGACACGATCGAAGGCGCGCGCCAGTCGATGGCGCGCCACGAGGTGGGCGGGCTGCTCGTCGTCGACCGCGACCGCAAGCTCCTGGGCGTCATCACGCCGCGCGACCTGCAGTTCCACGAAAACGACCCCAAGACGAGCCTCCGGCAGGTCATGAGCAAGAAAGTCGTCACGGCCAAGCCCGGCGTCTCCATGGACAAGGCGCGCGAGGTCCTGCGCGAGAACAAGATCGAGAAGCTGCCGCTCGTCGACGAGAAGGGCGTGCTGCGCGGCCTGATCACGGCCAAGGACCTGAAGGCCACGCGCCATCATCCCTTCGCCTCCAAGGACAAGAAGGGCCGGCTGCTGGTCGGAGCCGCCGTCGGCGTCGTGGGCGACTTCATGGAGCGCTCCGGCGCCCTGCTGGAAGCGGGCGCCGACGTCCTCGTCGTCGACGTGGCGCATGGCCACGCCGACCACGTGATCGAGGCCGTCAAGAAGATCAAGAAGAAGCACCCGAACGCCGAGCTCGTGGCGGGCAATGTGGCGACCTACGAGGGCGCGCGCGACCTGGCCGCCGCCGGCGCCGACGGCGTGAAGGTCGGCGTGGGCCCCGGCTCCATCTGCTCGACGCGCATCGTCTCCGGCTCGGGCGTGCCGCAGCTCACCGCCGTCATGGACTGCGCCAAGATCACCAAGGAGCGCGGCGTCCCGATCTGCGCCGACGGCGGCTTGCGCGACTCCGGCGACATCACCAAGGCGCTCGCCGCCGGCGCGTCGTCGGTCATGCTGGGCTCGCTCTTGGCCGGCGCCGAGGAGAGCCCGGGCTGGACCGTCGTGCGCAACGGCCAGCGCTTCAAGGTCTACCGCGGAATGGCGTCGCTCGCCGCCACGATCTCGCGCAAGAAGAAGGAGCGCGCCGACGAGGACCTCGATCCCATCGAGGTCGCCGAGACCGTCCCCGAGGGCGTGGAGTCCATGGCGCCCTACAAGGGCCCGGTCGCCGACGTCGTCTATCAGCTCCAAGGCGGCCTGCGCTCCGGCATGAGCTACTCGGGCGCCCGCACGATCCCTGAATTCTGGCAGAAGGCCGAGTTCATCCGCATCACCTCCGCCGCCTGGGCCGAGTCCCTCCCCCACCACCTCGAGAAGTAAAAACGGCCCGGCCCTCCGCTTTAGGCGAAGGGCCGGACACTACTGACGGGAACAGCCTGTACCCCGAATTCTGTCCCCCGCCCTATGGCGGATCGGGGATCATTTCTCTAAGCGGCCACCGGGGAGCCGCCCGGCTTGCGCCGGACCGGACGAGCCGTCCAGGCTCCCGCACTGCCTTGCTCCAGACGGGGTTTGGCTATGCCGCGTCCCTCGCGGGCCGCGCGGTGGGCTCTTACCCCACCTTTTCACCCTTACCGCCGGCTTGCGCCGGCGGCGGTCTTTTCTGTGCCACTTTCCGTCGACGGGGCTTCTGGTCCCCGCCTCCCCGCCTTTCGACGGGCGCCCTGCTCTGTGGAGTTCGGAAGTTCCTCCCCCGTCTTGCGACGGGAGCGATCCCCCAGCTGTCCCG
>CAZZGQ010000170.1:3255-7006 GCA_964653765.1 uncultured Elusimicrobia bacterium
CGGTACAGGATGCGCTGGCAGGACTCGCAGGTCACGAGAGCCTTGAGCTTCGTGGCCTCGACGATCACCGTCGGGGCGAGGCTGATGCGGCAGGCGCTGCAGATCGTGCCGTCGATGGGGACGATGGCGTCGAGCTTGCCGCGGCTGCGGATGTGGTTGTAGACGCGCATCATGTCCGCGGGCAGCGGCGCGGCGTCGGCGTCGCGCTTGGCCTTGGCCGCGTCGTAGGAAGCCTGCTGCTCGGCCAGGCGCTTCTCATGGCCGGCGATCTCGGCCTCGAACTTCTTGACCTCGACGCCCAGCTCCGCCTGCATGGCCTTGTCTTCCTTCTTGGCCGCGTCGAGCTGATCCATCAGCTGCAGGATCTCGGTCTCGATGTCGCTGACGTGCTGCTTGGCGAAGCCGATCTCGTTCTGCAAGGCCTTGTAAGCGTCGTTGCTCTTGACCGCGTTGAGCTGGGAGGCGTGCTTGCGAGCCTCCTCTTCGTGCTTGGCCATCTCGAGCTCTTTTTCCTTCTTCTTCTTCTCGAGCTCGATGACCTTGGCTTTGGCGCCGGCGCCCTTGGCCTTCTCCGCCTCGAGCTGCTTCTTCAGGTTGGCGATCATGACCGGGATCTTGTCGAGGCCGGCCTTGACCTTGTCGAGCTCCGCGTCCTCCTTCTGGAGGGCGATGGTCTGGATCAGAGCTTCTTTCGAGAGCGCCATGCCCCGATTTTATACAATTTACGGCGCCCATGAATAGCTGCGTCATCCTCGTCGGACACGGCGGAGTGCCGACGGACTGCCCGCCCGCGCTCGTCGCCGACTTCAAGCGCCTGGAAGCGGCCGCCCGCGGCCGGATGACGCCGGAGCTGGCGCAAGCCGACCGGAAGCTCCGCGATTGGCCCCGGACGCCGAAGACCGACCCCTACAAGAAGGGTCTCGAGGACATCGCCACGGCGCTCCAGAAGACGATGGGGCAGACCGTCCTCCCGGCCTACAACGAGTTCTGCGCGCCCAGCCTGGAGGACGCCTTCGCCCAGGCCGTGGCCCGCGGAGCCCGCTCGATCACGGTGATCTCGACCATGTACACGCGGGGCGGGATCCACAGCGAGACCGAGATTCCCGAGATGCTCGAGCGCCTCCGGCGCGCCCACCCCCAGGTGGAGACGCGCTACGTCTGGCCCTTCGACGTGGACGCCATCGCGGGCTTCCTGGCCCGCGAGATCGGCGCCTCCTCCCCGACGAGAAAATAAAGTTGCTCGGACGTCATTGGCGCCCCTCCCGCCCGTCGGTATGATGGCTCCAAATGCGGCGTCGCGCGCTGATCGTGGCGGCCTTGGCCTGGTGGACGGCCGTCGCCCCGGCCCGCGCGGCTAAGCCGCCGTCGGGACCCAAGGAGCTCTGTCCGGGCATCCATCTCGTCGGCCCGGACCCGAAGCTCGACGAAGTGGAAAAACGGCTGATCTGCGGCAACGACAAGAGCGAGGGCTGGAAAGACATCCCTCTCAATCAATCGGAGCATCTGATGCGCGCGTTCCTGCAGCGCCGCGGCTACCACTATCCCCGCTTCTCGACGGAGAAGGATCAGCTCATGGTCTACGTCGGCACGCAGACGATCATCAGCAAGCTCGTCGGCGAGGGACTCGACGGCCTCATCGATCTCGGCAAGAAGCGCGGCGTCGTCGGCCAACCGCTGACGCCCACAGCCCTGGACCGCGTCAAGCTCGACGTCACCTCGCGGCTCCAGGAGCAGGGCTACGCCTGCCCGGACGTCAAAGTGAGCGCCGACGCGCGCACGGGGGTCGTCGGCGTGGACGTCGATCCGGGCATCCTCTACCTGCTCACCTACATCCAAACGCCCCCGCTGCCCGGAGTCGACCCCGGCGTCTTCGAGCGGTTTCAGGCCCATCAGTACGGCTATCCCTTCGACATCCGCACGCTCGAGCTGACCTCGCAGCGGATCGTGGGCGAGGCGCTTTTTCAGAGCGCCTACTACGACGTCTCCTGCTCGACGGCCGGGCTCTCGATCACCCAGCGCGTGGTCGAGGCCAAGCCGCACCTGGTGGCGATCGGCTTCGGCGTGGATACGGAAGGCTACCTGCTGGCCAGGGCGCGGTGGCAGGCGTCGAGGATCGGCTATCGCGCCAGCTCGGCCCAGGCCAGCGTCTTCACGTCCTACCGCGAGCAGAGCGCCGACGCGCTGATGCACTACTACCTGCGGCCGTCCGACCGCATCAACCTCGTGCCCCGCGCCACCCTGACCCGAGACAACGAGGTCCCGTTCGAGACGGCCGAGGAGCGCGCTTCGCTCTCGCCCAACTGGACCTGGGACGACAACAACCTCCACCTCGAGCTCCTGGGCGGCCCCATGATCACCCACATCAACACGTTGCGCGGCGTCGGGCCGGGCAGCGACACCTATTTTTCCTTCGAGACCCGCGTCAACTTCACGACGCATGACTTCGAGTACTATCAGCGCGATCCCCGGTCCGGCTGGCAGGCCGGCCTGCAGACGAGCTTCCGCGCCAAAGACGCGTACTCGGACCTGTCCGCGCAGCGCTTGCGGCTCTTCGGCCAGAAGCTCTGGAATCTGGGCAACTACGATCCGCCCTGGGTCGTCCTCGCCACGCGCGGCTGGGCGGGGACGCTCATCACCGAGGGGACGTCGGCGACGAACCAGCTGGTGCCCCCGTCGCAGCGCTTCTTCATCGGCGGCGACACCGACCTGCGCGGCGCCCAGCGCCAGGAGCTGCCCAACGACGCCGCGGGCTTCTTCACGGCCGTCTACGACGGGGTGGAGTTCCGCGTCAACGACTGGCTGCCCTACAAGCTGTCGCCCATCGCCTTCTGCGACGCCGCGATGGGCGGGCGCAGCCAGTTCCATCTGGACCGCGACATCTATTATTCCCCGGGCCTCGGCCTGCGCTGGGCCTCGCCCTTCGGCGTCTTCCGCGTGACCGAGGCGCGCGGGACGGTGGCCCGCCGCACCGTGGGAAGCGACACGAAGCTGCCGCACTGGCAATTCTTCTTCAGCTTCGGGACGGAGTTCTGATGCGGCGCGGGCTCGGACGCGCGCTCAGGACGCTCGGCACGGCGGCGCACCTGCTCCTCATCCTGCTCTGCGGCATCGCCGTGGCGATCGTCGTCCTGGCGTGGAGGCCGGAGCTCGCCCTGACCCCGCCCGTCCTGGCGAAGGCGGTGAAGCGGTTCGGGAGGTCCTACCGGCCCACCTGGACGACGTTCGAGCTGCGCCTACAGTCCGAGGGCTTCCTGCACAAGCGCTTCACCCTGGCCGCCCGAGACTTCTGCGTGGACGACTCCTCCGGCTCGGCCAAAGCCTGCTTCGAGTCCGTCGACGCCGACGTCACGCTGCGTCTCTCGAGACGCGGCATCCGCGTGGCTCGCGTCGCCCGCCTGGACGTCCGCGGCCGTTATGTCGACCTCAACCTGACGGCGCGAAACGCCCCGGCCGCCGCTCCTCGCCGCTACCGAACCCTCAATTCGTACATCCCCCGCCCTCTCCATGGGGCGCGCATCGACGAGCTGGACCTGCGCCTGCCGGACACCGAGGTCCGGACGGCGTCGGCCGCCGTCAGCGGCGACTTCGCGCTCGCTTATTCCAGCTCCCTGGCCGTCTCGGCGCAGGTCTATTACGACACGCCGGCCAAGAGCGAGAACGTCGACATCAACTTCAAGGCGGAGTCGGATTGGTTCACGACCGGAAGGCTGCGGCGCCTGCGCGCCGTCGGCACGCTGGAGGGCGACGTCGA
>CAZZGQ010000171.1:0-2239 GCA_964653765.1 uncultured Elusimicrobia bacterium
TCCGCCACCTCGCCGACGACCGCTACGGCGGCACGATCCTCGAGTTCCGCATCCCGTTGTGACCCGCGAAATGGTGTTGCTAGCAACACCATCCTGGGCCGAGGCGGGCGCTCTGTTCCTGGTCTGCTGGCTGCTGGCCCGCGTCGAGATAGAGATCGAGGGGCCGCGCGGCTGGGCCGAAGGCCTGCCGACGTGGCGTTGGGGTCCGCCCTGGTTCCTGCGCCTGACCAACGGCAAGCCGGCGACCGGCTATCACGTCTACCTGACGTTGCTGCTCATCGCCTTCTTCCACTTGCCGCTGGCCTGGCTGGGCTGGTCGCGGGCGCTCGAGGCGCAGGCGCTCTCGCGCTACCTGCTGCTGACCTGCTTCTGGGACTTCCAGTGGTTCCTCTGGAACCCGGCCTGGGGCCCGCGGCGCTTCTTCTCGCAGCCGGTGTGGTGGTTCGAGAAACGTTTTCTCGGCCTTCCCGTCGACTACTACGCGGCGATCGCGGGCTCGGCGCTCGTGCAATGGCTGGTGTGGCCCGAAGGGCTGCGGCGCTGGGGGGCGGTGGTGTGTCTCCTGTTGGCCGCCAGCGCGCTGACCGCCGGCGGCGCCTGCTTATCCGAAGCGCGCTAGGGCCAATCCAAGGGCGCGCTGAGCAAGTCCTGCTCCCAGAGGCGGAACACTTCGCCGAACGCCGAGAACAGGGCGTGGTAGCTGAAGGCGGCGGCCACGAGGAGCGCGAACACCATGACCGCCAGCTGCCAGCCTTGGAGCTCGGGACCGCTCAGGAACTTCGCCCCGGGGGCGGCGGGCAGGACGCTCGCCGCATTCGGGATCGGCGGCTCGGCGGCGGCGGCCGGCACGGGGGCCGCGGCGGCGCGGGGCGGGAGCAGGCGCCGCGTCAGCTTGATGTGGCTGAGCTGCAGGCCGCGGCCGTAAAGGGAGCTCAGGGCGCGCAGCGTGTCGGCGCGCTCCTGCAGGTCGGCGGCGGGGGCGCCGCCGGCGTCGTGCAGCGGCGCGGCGGCGAGAGCGCCGGCCCGGCGATCGGCCTCGCCGTAGGAGTCGCGGCGGGCTTGATGGAGCTCGGCCTCCAGGGCGGGCAGCGCGGAGGCGTCGCCGTTGCGTAGCGCCGCGGCCGCGAGGCCCACGCGCTCGACGGCCGCAGCGGAGAGCTTCAAGGCGCCCAGCGCCGCCGGGGCGGCGGGCTCGCCGGCGAGGCGCGCGAAGGGCCGCAAGCGCGGGTGGCGCCGCAGCGTCTCGGCGTCGAGGTTGGAGGCGAGAACGGAGAAGGCGGCCGTGGCCCGGTCGGAGGCGCGCTCGACGGCCTCGCGCGGGCCCTGGAAGTCGAGGTGCGGCCGGCCGTCGAGCTCGAGGCCGCGGCGGCGACGCAGGAGCTCGATGCGGCTGAGCTGCAAGCCACGGCCATAGAACCGGCTCAGCGCCTCCAGGGCGGCGTCGCGCTCGCCGGGCGCGCCGATGTTCTCCTCCTCGGCGAGCCGGGCGCCAGTCTCGTCGGCGCGGGCGTAAGCGGCCAGACGAGCCTGCTTGAGGCTCTCGTCGAGCCGGCGCAGGCGCTCGCCGGCGTCCGGCGCTCCCGTCTCCACGGCCTTGGCCGCGGCGGCGACCTCTTCGAGCGCCTCCGGGCTCAGGTCCAGCGAGCCGAGCACCAGCCCCGCGCCCGGGCCCTGGAAATCCAGCTCGGCGAAGCGCCCCAAGCCCCCGGGCACGGTAAAATCCGGGGTCTGACCCCCGATTTTACCGGCGAGGTCCCGGAAGACGGCGACGGCGGTGGGGGAGGCCGGCGGGAACATCGAGGCCACGTCGGCGGCGGAAGCTGGGGAAAGCAGGAGCGCGGCGAGAAGGGCGGCGAGCATGGCGATGGTTACCTCAGAGGACGGCCAGGGATGGTTTGACGAGAGCGATGAGCTTGGAAGCGACGGAATAGGCGGCGCGAGGGCGGCCCAGGCGCAGGGCGCGCCCGCGCATGGCGGCGAGCTTGCGCGGCTCCTCGAGCAGCGTGGCCACGCGCGCTCCCGCGGCGGCGGGCGACGGGACCTTGATGCCGGCGCCCTTCTCCTCGAGGTGGTCGCTGTTGCGCGTCTCCTGCCCGGGGATGGGGCTGACGGCGGCGAACGGCACGCCGACGGCCAGCGCTTCGGCCACCGTCAGTCCGCCGGGCTTGGAGACCACGATGTCGGCCTGGGCCATGAGCTCGCGGATCTTGTCGGAGAAGCCCAGGATCGCCACGGAGTG
>CAZZGQ010000171.1:2339-6951 GCA_964653765.1 uncultured Elusimicrobia bacterium
AGGAAGTGGGTGTGCAGCACGACGTCGGGCAGGCGCGAGGCCAGCATGCGCGCGAAGCCGGAGAGGCTCAGCTGCTGGGCCACGGTGCGCACCGTCTCGGCCAGCGGCAGGCACGTGGGCCGGTCCGTCGCGTCGTAGAGGTAGCCGATGAGCTGCGGCGCCGTGCCCGCCAGCCCGATGTAGCCGTCGCCGTAGATCTTGCGAAAGGCGCGGTTGGCCAGCGACAGGACGTCCAGCACCTCCACGTCCACGTCGGGCCGCGTCTCGCGCAGGGCCTTCTCCACCGCTTGCGCCGCGCGCACGTGGCCGGAGCCCACCGACGCGGTGAGGATCAGGGCCTTCACGCCGCCGCCTCCGAGGTCTCGGCTTCCTGGACGCGCGCCCAGTGGACGATCTCGAGACGCCCGTCGAAGTGCTCGACGAGGGCGGTGCAGCTCTCCACCCAGTCGCCGTCGTTGATGTAGAGGACCCCGTCGACCGGCGTGATCTCGGCGTGATGGATGTGGCCGCAGATCACGCCGTCGAGGCCCTTGCGGCGCGCTTCTTGCGCCACGGCCTTGCGGAATTCGGCGATGAACTCGAGGGCGTTCTTCACGCGCCGCTTGAGATAGGCCGAGAGCGACCAGTAAGGCAAACCGAGCTTGCGCCGCGCCCAGTTCAGCACGTTGTTGACGATGACCGAGGCGTCGTACGCCCAGCTGCCGAGCTTGGCCACCCACTTGGCGCACTGGATCACGGCGTCGTATTGGTCTCCGTGCGTGACGAGGAAGCGCCGGCCGTCCGCGGTCATGTGCACGGCGGCGTTGGCGACGCTCACGCCGCCGAACTTCATGCCCAGGAACTGGCGCGCCAGCTCGTCGTGGTTGCCGGGGATGTAGACGACGCGCGTGCCCTTGCGGGCCTTGCGCAGGATCTTCTGGATCACGTCGTTGTGCGACTGAAGCCAGCCGAAGAAGGTGCGCTTGAGCGCCCAGCCGTCGATGATGTCGCCGACGAGGTACAGGTGGGTCGACTCGTTGTGCTTGAGGAAGTCGAGCAGGTAGTCCGCCTTGCAGCCGCGCGTGCCCAAGTGGATGTCCGAGATGAAGATCGAGCGGTAGTGGCGCTCAGGGGTCGTCATCGGGACCAGTATATCGGGGCGGCGAAGGCCCCTCCATCATCCGCGCGTCATCCGAACATAAACTCCGCGTGACACGGGCCCCACCGTCTCCGCCGTCCGGCGGTCTGTGGATGGCTCGCCTGGGCTATCCATCCACAGGCTGATGTGGATAAGTGGATAACCCGGCTGGCCTTGACGCGTCTAGGCCAGCGAGGAGCGCCAGCGCGCCCGCCAAGCCTTAACCGCGTCCTTGGGGCGCAGCGCGTAGAGGGTCTCGCCCAGGGGCAACGCTTTGGCGCGCAGCGAAGCGCGACGGCGGTCGATCAAGCGCAGCAGCCGGGCGACTTTGGCGTCGCCGCCGAAGTCCTCGGAGTGCGCCTCTGCTCTCGCCCGAAGGGTCCCCAGATCGTGGTCGTCTCCGAGCAGGTCCGTCAGCTGATGGAGGCCGGCGATGTAGCGGGCCAGCGGCCCGTCGTTTTTCGCGCGCAGCAGGTCCAGCTGATAGCGGAGATATTTCGCGGCCTTGCGCCACTCATGGAAATCCTCGGCGCTGCCGTGCTTGCGGGCGGCGGCCAAGCTGGCGCGGCCGGCGGCGTAGGTCTCCCGCAGGCCCTTCGAGACGGCGCGCCAGCGCCGCGCGCTCGGCCGGAGCCCGCGGGCGACGCGATCGGCGGCCGCGAGAGCCGGCGCGGCGGCGCGGCGCACATGCCCGTCCGGAGAGGCCGCGCGAGCGGCGTGAGCCAGGCTGCGCCGCGCCTCGGCGAAACGGCGCTTGTCCGCGCCCGTGAGCAGCCCGTCCAAGACGGCGGGCAGGACCTGCGCGTCCCTCGCCGCCGACATCGCGCGGCCGGCGTCGCGCAGCGCCGCGTTCTCGGCGCGATAGAGCCGGGTCTTCAGGCGCGGGCGCGCCAGGCGCAGCGCCGCGCGGGCCTTCTTGAGGTCGCGGCGCGCCTCGTGGATGCGGCTCTTGAGCGCCTTGCCGTCTGCGGAAAGGCTTTCCCGCGCTTTCTCCACGCGGCTCTCGATCTCGCGCCGCAGCGCCTTGTCGAGGCGGCGCCGTCCCGCCAGAGAGGGCGCCATCAAGCCTCGGGAGCGGGCCGTCCGATCTCGCGCTGGTAGCGGCGGGCGCACTCGAGGATCGCCGCGCGCGCCTCGCGCCGGCCGCGCTTGGCCAGCACCCGGACGGGCTCGCCCTCGAGCGTCTTGTAGTTGCGCAGGAACTCGAGCAGCCGGTCCAGCAGCCCCGACGGCAGGCCGTCGACGTCCTCGACCTTCTCGAGCAGCGGGTCTTGCCGCAGCACGGCCAGGATCTTGGCCTCGCGGCCCGCTTTGGAGGAGGTCTCGAGCAGCCCGATCGGCGCCACGTCGCAGACGGTCAGGGAGGCGATGGGCTCGCTCGACAGGATCAGGACGTCCAGCGGGTCGCCGTCGGTCTCCAGCGTGCGCGGGAAGAAGCCGTAGTCGGCTGGATAGGTCTCGGCGCCGCGCAGGAGGCGGTCGACCTTCATCATCCCGGTCGTCAGGTCGAGCTCGTATTTGACGCGCGAGCCCGCGGGGATCTCCACCACGGCGCGCGCGACGCGCGGCGACCGCGGGCCGAGCGAGAGATCGTGCCAAGGGTGCATGGCGCTACCTTAACAAAGCGGCATGACGGCCCAAGGACGGCGCCGCGTCAGCGGCTCGCGTCGCGCTCGAGGCGCGCCGCCAGCGCCAGCTGCAGCGCGGCGACGAGGGCCAGCCCCGCGCCCACCGCGGCGAAGGCGCCGCGCGGACCCGCGCCGAGGGCGAAAGCGGCTCCGACGAGCGCCTTGAGGCCCACCGAGGCTCCGTTCGCGCCGAAGCGCGCCACCGCGGTGACGCCGCCCGCCAGCTCCAGCGGCGTGCGCTCCTGGAGGGTGGTGGTCAGCGCCAGGCGCGCCCCGACGTTGGTGAAGGAGAACAGGAAGGCCGCGGCCATCATGGGCCACAGGGCCGCGGGCGCCCAGCCGCCGGCCAAGGCCAGCGCTCCCACGGCGCCGGCCGCCACCCAGGCCGCGCCCGAGCCGCGGCGCTCGCGGGCGCCGTACAGCAGCGAGCCCAGCGCGCCGCCGAGGCCGAACGCCGCGCCCAGCGCGCCCACGGCCGCCGGTTTGGCCAGGATGGCCTTGGCGAAGAACGCCGACAAGAGCTTGCGCAGCGGATACAGGTTCAGCAGCGAGAGGCCCAAGCAAGTCCACATCAGGCGGCCGTCCCGCAGGACCAGCGCCAGGCCGCGGGCCGTGCCGCCGCTGGGCCGGGCCTCGGCCGGGCGGGCGGCGTGCCGCTCCGGGACGAAGGCGAAGAGCAGGGCGGCCAGGACGAAGCCGGCCGGGACGACGATGTGCGGCGCCATGCCGCGCGTCCCCAGCATGAGGCCGCCGAGCATGAGCGGACCCGCCACGCCGCCCAGGTCGAAGACCAGCTCGTAGCGCGCGTTGAGGCGGTCGAGCTGGGCGCGGTCGCCCGGGGCGAGCTCGAGCGGCAGGGCGTGGACGGCGGTGTCCAGGAAGCCGCGCACGGCGGCGTCGAGGGTGTAGGCGCCCATGGCGAAGGCGGGCGTCAGCCGGCCGGAGAGCCAGGCCAGCGGGATGAGCGCCAGCGAGGCGCCGCGCAGCGCCGTCGAGAGGATCAGCAGCCGCCGGGCGCCGATCTTGTCGCTGGGCCAGCCGCCCAGCGCCGAGCCGACCATGTGCACGGCCGTGTCGAAGGAGGAGAAGAGCGCCGCCTTGCCCAGCGAGCCCGTGAGATGGGCGACGAGCAGCGGCTGCGCCAAGTGGAGCGCGCCGTTGGCGACCTGCGAGGCGAGCACGCCGGAGAGGAACGCGCTCATCGGGGCGCGGGGCGCGGCGTGAGAGCCGTCCGCGCCCGCGGAGACCGGCGGCCGCTCGGCGATCAGCTCCAAGATTTCCTCGGCGAGTAGGTCCGGCGCGCGGGCACGCTGACCACGCGGCGCTCCGGCAGCAGCAGGGCGGAGAGCTTTCCGCCGTAAACGCAGCCGGTGTCGACGCCGATCGCGTTGGGGCGGACGACGGGCTCGCGCCGCACCCAATGCCCGAAGACGACGAGGCGCGGGTCCAGGTAGCTCTCGTACCAGGGGGTCAGGTCTTCCAGCCGGCGCAGCGTCGTGAGGCTCTCCGCCGTCTGAGCGGCCAGAGGCATGCGCGGGTCGAGCCCGGCGTGGACCACCATCCAGCTGCCTTCGTCGATGGTCAGCGGCAGGCGGCGCAGCCAATGGGTGAAGACGCCGTAGCGGTAGCCGAGCTGGCGCAGCGTCTCGGCGTCGTAAGGCTTGCTCGAGGGCTTTTCGCCGCGGGCCGCCGCCTCGACATAGCGCATCTCGTGGTTGCCCAAGACGCACTCGAGGTTGGGCGCGCTCATCGCCCAGTCCACGACGCCGCCGCTGTCCGGGCCCTTGCCGATCAGGTCGCCCACGGAGATCAGGCGGTCTTCCTTCGAGGCGCGGACGGCGCGCAGCAGGTCCTGCACCTCGTCGAG
>CAZZGQ010000172.1:0-6916 GCA_964653765.1 uncultured Elusimicrobia bacterium
CTCTTCGGCTCCGACCGCCTCGGCCCGCTGATGGAGAAGCTGGGCATGAAGGAAGGCGAGGTCATCGAGTCCGGCGTGGTGTCTTGGCAGATCGAGGGCGCCCAGCACCGCGTCGAGACCCACAACTTCGACATCCGCAAGCAGCTCATCGACTACGACAACGTGATGAACAAGCAGCGCGAGGTCATCTATCGCCTGCGCAACGAGATCCTCGACTCCGCCTCGTTCGCCGACCACGTGAAGATGATGATCGAGGAGGACCTCGACGCCAAGATCGCCGAGATCGCTCCTCCCGATTCCTATCCCGAGGTCTGGGACATGGCCGCGCTGCACGCCTATCTCGAGCGTTCCTTCGGCCTGGCTTGGGAGCCGACGGCCGACGAGGTCAAGGGGCTGACGACGGAGTCGCTCAGGCAGACCCTGCTTTCCGCCATCAACGAGCTCTACGCGAAGCGAGAGGGCGAGTTCCAGGCCGGAGGCTTCGACTTCCACGAGATCGAGAAGATGGTGCTGCTGCAGATGATCGACAAGGCCTGGAAGGGCCACCTCTACGATCTCGACCACCTGAAGAAGTCCATCGGCCTGCGCGCTTACGGCCAGCTCGATCCCAAGGTCGAATACCAGAAGGAATCGTTCAAGATGTTCGAGGCGATGCTGGCGCGCATCCGCGAGCAGAGCGTGGAGTACGTCTTCAAGGTGCAGGCGCCGCGCATCCCGCCGCCGCCTCCCGCCGGGATGGAGTCCGGCCCGCAGGACCCGCTGGACCCCGGTCCCTCGGGTCGGCCCGTCTCGCCGGCGGGCTCGCCTTCGGATGCGAGCGGCAACGGCAAGAAGGGCTCTCTTCTCAAGAAGGCGGCCGCCGCGGCCGCGCCCGCCGGGGCTCCCGCCACCGTGCCCGCCGACATCCAGAAGCTGGGCCGCAACGATCCCTGCTTCTGCGGCTCGGGCAAGAAGTACAAGAAGTGTCACGGCGCGTAGCCGTCATCGATTCCGACCGTAAGCGACTGTGTCCGGACACAGTTGAGCACGATCCCATGTCCTCCCGACGCCTGGCCTCTTTACCCGCTCTCGTTTCCGGCGCTCTCCTGGCGCTCTGCCTGCCGCGTCCCGGCCTCTGCGCGCTCGGCTGGGTCGCGCTCGCCCCGCTTTTCTACGCGCTCGCGCGGCGGCCGCTCCGGGAATCATTCATGCTCGGCTGGCTTTCGGGCGCCGCCTTTCACGCCGTCGCGTTCTATTGGATCTATTCGACATGCCGCTTCGCGCTGGTCCCGATCCCGATCAGCCTGATCGCCTGGGCCTTGCTTGCCGGCTTCCAAGGCCTGGCCTGGGGCGCCGTGGGGTGGCTGGGACGCCTGGGCGTCGAGCGATTGCCGCGCTGGCTCAAGCCGCTTGGCTGGGCGATCGCCTGGACGGCCGTGGCCGTCGCCTGCGAGCGCTGGACGCCGCGGCTGCCCGGCGATCTGCTGGAATACACGCAGTGGCGCTATCTGCCCCTGATCCAAATCGCCTCGCTCGCGGGCCCGCACGGGCTGGGCTTGGTCGTGGCCTGGGTCAACGCCGCGCTCGCCCAGGCTTGGGGGGAGTCGCGCGGCAGAGAGATCCCCTCGGGCCAGACCGCCGGGGCGTTGGGTGCGAGTCTCCTCGCTGCCGTCGCCGTCTGGGGTTACGGCGCTTCCAGCTTGGCCGCGCGGCCCGTCGATCCGCCCTCTCTCCATGTCGAGCTGCTGCAGCCCGACGTCGATCAGTACCGCAAGTGGGACGAGCGCTACGAGAGCGACATCATGGCGGACTTCGCCGGCCTGCTGACCGATCCTGCCGCGGCGGCCTGGAAGCCGGCTCTCATCGTCTGGCCTGAGTCGGCATTGCCCTTCTTGTTCGCCGAGGACCGGCCCCTGCCGGGCTCTCTTCTGCCCTGGTCCGGCGGCGCGCGGCCCGAGCAAGTGATCGGCATCGTCACGCGGCGGGGGGACGAGCGCTTCAACGCCGCCGCCTTGGTGTCGCCCACGGGCGCGATCGTCGCCGCCTACCACAAGCGGGAGCTCGTGCCGTTCGGCGAGTACGTGCCGTGGGCCTCCGTCCTGCGGTCGCTGGTCGGCAAGCTCAACGAGCTGGGCGGCATCACCGCGGGCCAAGCGGTGCAGCCGCTGCTGCCGACGCCCCTCGGACCCGCGGCGGCCACGATCTGCTACGAGGCCGTCTTCCCGCGCTGGGCCCGGCGCGACGTGGCGCGCGGCGCGCGCCTGATCATCAACGTCACCAACGACGGCTGGTACAAGGACACCTGGGGCCCCTACCAGCACTTCAAGACGAACGTCTTCCGCGCCGTGGAGAACCGCGTCCCGGTGATCCGCTCGGGCAACACCGGGATCTCCGCCGTCATCGACCCCTGGGGCGTGGAGACCGCGCGACTAGGGCTCAACGAGCGCGGGCGGCTGGACGCCCGGGTCGCCGTAGACGGCTCCTTCCCGCGCGGCTCCTTCTACGCGCGGCACGGCGACTGGCTGGGCACGCTGTGCATGGCGGCGACGATGGTCATGCTTGCCGGCGCCGCGCTCCGGGAATAATCCCGCGCGGCGGACGGAGGGGGCCGGCTCAGCTCCCGGGCGGCAGCAGCTCCAGCACGGCGTCCCAGTCGACGACGGCGCCGCGCTCCATGCCTCTCGCGCACATGATGGCCGTGTCCGGGTCTCGGGCGACGGCCGCCTTGTTGTCGCGGGCGGCGTCCTGGAGGTTCTTGAGCGCGCTCGGATCGGACGTCAGCGCGCGCATGAGGTCGCCTCTCTTGTAGAAGGGCACTCTGCCGATCAAGGAGACGCCTTCCAGGCTGTAGACCGGTAGTTGGAGGTCTCCCACCAGGAAGGAGTTCGTCATCATGACGCTGTCGCAATGCGCCGTCCTGACCCCGGTCCTCATGCCGCCGTCGGACAGCCGCTCCTCCGGGGCGAGGGCGTTGGGGTGAGAGGCGTGGATGCCGTAACGGTTCCCGGTCTCGTAGACGTCGTTGATGAAGCTGATGTTCGCCTCGATGAGGGCGTCCATCTGAGCCGGCGTGAGGGCGAGCATGGCCTTGAAGTCTGAGTCGCTGGTCAGCGCGCCGAGCGAGAATTCCCTGTTCCAGCCCTTGAAGAAACTGTCGGCGGGAACGAGGTTCCTGGGCGGCTTATAGAGGAAGTCCACGGCCGAGCCGCCGCATTTGTAGGAGACGAGCTGCGTCTTGAGCGCGGGGAACTTGGCCTCTATCTGCGAGACGATCTCGGCGGCGGCTCCGGTCAGCCCTTCGCAGGCTTTGACCGGCGCGGCGGCGA
Organism: uncultured Elusimicrobia bacterium; assembly: GCA_964653765.1. Classification (GTDB taxonomy): domain Bacteria; phylum Elusimicrobiota; class Elusimicrobia; order UBA1565; family UBA9628; genus JAGWUP01. The sequence continues at coordinate 3,306 of CAZZGQ010000172.1, forward strand.
AGAAGGCGACGGAGACGACGGCCAGGGCACGCAGCATGAGCTCCTCCTTGAGATAGCCCCAGTGTAGGGGTCGGCCGGAAGGGACGCCTGAGCCGATCGTCCTAGGGGTCGGGGACGATGGACCCAGCTCAGCGCGGCTCGTGGCGGTGGGGCGGGCGGCCGGTCCAGTACGGAGAGGCCTGGTCCTTGCTGCGCAGGCAGCTCGCGCAGCCCGAGCCGCAGCAGCTGTCCGAGGAGCGCGAGCGCAGCCGGACGTTGTCGGCGCCCGTGCCGAGGGCCGCGGCCAGCGTGGCGGCCACCTCCGGGCCCTTCGCCTTGACGTAGTCGCGCAGCCGTTCCGGCCGCGCGCCGTCGAAGAAGGAAACCGTCAGGGAATAATCGCCGCCCTCCCGGGAGAAGCGCCACAGCATCAAGCCGGCCTGCCGCAGGATCTCGCGTCCGCCGGCGTCCGCCAGCCTCTGCAGCGCCTCGTTGCGCTGGACGTTGACGGGATGGAAGAGATCGGCGGCATCCAGGGGCGGCGCGGGCGAGGCCTCGGGACCGGCGGCGGCGAGCTCGGCCGCCGAGGGAGCGGGCGCGGCCTCGATCGCGGCTTGCGGCAGCTCCGGGGCGGCCGGGGCTTCCGCCTCCGCCTGGGCGGCGCGCGCCGCGTCGGCCGCCTGCTTGGCCTTGAGCATGCGCATGAAAGGGCCCGCCTCGGCCGGGGCGACGGCGAGGACGGACAGGATCAGGGCGAGGACGCTATTTCTCACGCGGCGGCCTCGTCCAGTAGCGCGACGGTCCTTTCTTGCTGTGCAGGCACTCCGAGCAGCCGCTGCCGCAGCAGGTCTTCATGGGCCGAGAGCCCACGAGGACGTCGTCCGGGGAAAGGCCGGTGGCGCGCGCGGCGAATTCGCGCACGGCGTCCCCGTGCTCGGCCACCGCGTCGGCATGCGCGCCCTCGGGAGCGGCTCCGTCGAAGAGAGAGAGCCTCAGCTCCAGCCGATCGCGGCCGCCGCCGATGAAGGGGACGATCTGCCAGAGCAGCAGGCCCCGCTCGGCCAGGAACTCGCGGGCGCCGGCGTCGGCCAGCTGCCGCAGGCGCTCGTTGCGCGCCACGTCGCGCGAGAGCCACAGCGCGTCCGGGGCGGGCGTGATGAGCGGGCTGGCCGGCGCGCCGTGCGCGGAGAGCTCGGGCGCCGCGGCGGCCTGCGGCAGGGCGGGGACGTCGGGAACGGGCGCCGGGGCGGCGGCCGAGGCGGCCCAGACCCAGAACGCGAGCAGGCGCAGCAGCGTCATCGCCCTAGCGTAGCAACCTCCGAGCCTCGCCCTCATGGGCTTTTCGTCCCCGCGGCCGGCGGCGAAAGTCCTATAATCGGGGCCATGAAGCGCGTGCTCATCCGCAAGCCGGGCGGCCACGAGGCCCTCGAGCTCATCGAAGAAGCCGATCCGACCCCGGGACCGGGGCAGGTGCGCGTGCGCACGCGCGCGGCGGGCATCAACTACGCCGACACGGTCGTGCGCGAGGGCTTCTACGAGGCCGCCAAGGGGCACTATCCCATCACGCCGGGCTTCGAGTTCTCGGGCGTCGTCGACGGCGTGGGCGCCGGGGTCACCGGCCTGCGCGACGGCGACTCGGTGGTGGGTTTCACGCGCTTCGGCGGCTATTCCTCCGTGCAGATCGCCGAGCCCGAGCGCCTGCGGCGCATGCCCGACGGCTGGGGCTTCCCCGAGGCGGCCGGCCTGCCCGCCGTCCACTTCACCGCTTTCCAGGCGCTCTTCAAGGTGGCGCACGTGGCTGACGGCGAGACGATCTTGGTCCACTCCGCCGCGGGCGGCGTGGGCACCGCGCTCCTGCAGCAGGCGAAGATCGCCGGCTGCCGCGCCATCGGCGTCGTGGGCTCGGCGGCCAAGAAGCAGACGGCGCGCGACTACGGCGCCGAGGCCGTGGTCGTGCGCGGCCCGGACCTTTGGGAGCAGATCGACGCCGCCGCCCCGGAAGGCATCGATGTGTCTTTCGACGCCAACGGCGTCACCACGCTCAAGCCGGCTTGGAAGCGCTTGAAGAACGGTGGCCGCCTGGTCGTTTACGGCTTCGCCGAGCTCATGTCGCGCGGCGGCCGTCCCTCGTGGCCGCGGCTGATCTACAACTACCTGCGCGTGCCGCGCTTCTCTCCGTTGGACATGACGACGACCAACCGCGCCGTGATGGGCTTCAACGTCGTCTTCCTCGCCCATCGCTCCGACCTCGCCAAAGAAGGCTTCGACTCGATGATGCGCTGGGCGGGCGAGGGCCTGGTCAAGAAGCCGCCGGTGACGACGTTCCCCGTCGAGAAGGTCGCCGACGCCCACCGCGCCATCGAGTCCGGCAAGACGGTCGGCAAGGTCGTCCTGACGTTCTGAGTCTCTCGAAGTCCTAGGCCGGACGGCGCCGCGCGGTGGGCCTTTTTCCCGGCGCTCCTTGCCCCTGCGACCTAAAAGGCTTGACGAGCGGCATGGGATAATAGCTCCATGACCCAGCTCACGCGCCTGAATCTCCTGCTCCTTTCCATCCTCTTGGCCGTCCCGGCCCTCGCCGCTCCCACCGAGCAGGCTCCGGGCCGCGCGGGCTCGGCCGAGCTGCCGGCGGCGCCCGCCGCCGTCCCGGCCTTGCCGGGGAGCTCCCTGGAGATCCCGGCTGCCGGCGCCTCCGTCCTCGACGCTTACGGCGCGCTGCCCTCCGCCGCCGCCCGCGACGCCGCCGCGGCCGCCGCCGTGCAGAAGGCTCAGGCCGGCGAGGCCGCGGCCGCGGTCCCCGCCGCCGCCGGCTCGGATGAAGCCGCGCTGCAGGCGCTGCCCCAGCCGCTGCAGACCCGATTCAAAGAAGCCGCCGTCGCCTTCGATCCGAAGACGCCCGAGGCGATCGCCGACGCGCCCGCTCCCGCGCCCTCCGCTGCCGCCGGCGCTCCTCAGCCGCTCGCTCCGGCGGCGGCCAAGCCAGCCGTCAAGGCGGCCCCGGTCATCGAGCAGCCCCGCGGCGCCCTGAAGACGCTGACGAACGCTTTCGATTTCCGCCGCGATCCGAGCATGGCGCTGCTCCGGGTGGTCCAGCTCGTCCTGATACCCGCGCTGGCGCTGCTTCTAGTCGGCGTCGGGGAGTACTACAAGGCGGGGCTCTTGACCATCGTGTTCGGGGCCGGGTTGGCGGGCCAGGTCCTCCACGACCCCAAGCCGGCCGGTCCGCAACGCTCCACCCAGGGTCCGATCCTGCGAGTCGAGAACGGCGTCGAGCATCCGCTCGCGTACAATCCGGACTTGCCGACCACGCCGGTCTGGAAGGACCTGCTGACGTACGTCGCCCATCCCGTCCTGCGCGTGCGCCAGTTGCGCCAGTACGTGCGTCGCGTGAATCAGTACATGGGCGAGCTCACCGACGAAGACTTGGCCTGGTCGCTCCAGCGCTTCCCCGAGTTCGAGAAGCAGGAGGGCATCCTGCGTCACAGCAATCGGCCCCTGGTCAACGACTGGAAGAAGTGGGGCGGCATGAGCCTGCCCAAGGTGAGCCCGGCGGACTACGACGACGCGCTCATGTCGCGCATCAGCATCCGCAAGATCTTCAAGCAGGCCATGGACCGCGAGGAGCCGACGCTCTC
>CAZZGQ010000173.1:0-6873 GCA_964653765.1 uncultured Elusimicrobia bacterium
GCGATGTGGGCGTCCTCTTCCGCGGCGATGGCGGCGAAGATGCGGGCGGTCTCGGGATCGCGCGCGGCCAGGGCCTTCTCGAAGTGCCGCTCGGCCGTGCGCCCGCGGTCCTCGGCGCGCGCCATGTACTCGGCGAACTCGCGCCAGCCCGCGCAGCGCGTGAGCGAGCGATAGAGGCCGTCGGAGACCGGCCGCTCCGCCGGCGAGACGCCCAGTTGCTCCATGCGGGCGAGCAGCCAGCCCAGGTGCTTGCCCTCCTCCGCCGAGAGCCGCCGCCAGCCTTGGCGCAGCCACTCGGGAGCGTCCGCGTAGCGCTCGGCCGCCCAGGCGAAGGCGTCGCGCGCCTGGCGCTCGGCGAAGGCGGCCGTGCGCAGGCGATCGCCCAGGCCCTCGGGCGTCTCGAGGCTGCGCGAAGCCGGAGGCTTCTCGCCGTCGGGACAGACGCGGAAGGGAGACCAGTCCACGGCGTTATCGGGGCCGGATCTGGGGAGCGTCCAGCTCCCGCTGGCGCTTCCAGGTCAACCAGTACCAGACGGCGAGGCTGAGGAAGAACCCGGTCAGCGACCAAGCCGTGGCCTCGCCGAAGACGCTCTTGATCAGGCAGACGACGCAGATCAGCAGCATCACCCACCGCACCGAGCGCCTCATGGGCGAAATGATACTATAAGCGCCCATGCGTCAGGCTCGGCGGACGGCGGCGATCGCGGCGCTGTGCGCGGCCGCCGTCTTGAGCGTCGTCCCCGCCCGCGCCACCGATCTCTCGGGCGCCGCCGGCTGGCTCAACGTCGCCCCCTCCTTCTCCGCCGCCTCGCTGCGCGGCAAGATCGTGGCGCTGGATTTCGCCGACGACCACAGCACGGCGGGGCGGCTCTCCACGCGGCAGATGCGCGCCCTCGCCGCCAAGCTGCCGGCGGGCTTCGCCGCGGTCGGCGTGCGCTCGCCGCTCGGGCGGACGGTCGAGGCCCGCGATGCGCTGCGGCTCGATGCGATGCGCCGCGACGTCGACTTCCCCGTCGTCGACGACAGCAGCGGCGCGATCGCCGCCGCTTTCGGCGTGCGGACCGCTCCCGTGGTCGTGCTGCTCGACGCCGACGGCGCCGAGGCCGGCCGCTATGAAGGTACGGACCACGTCGCCGACATCGCGGTCCGCGCCAAGACGCTCCTCGACGCGGCGCGCGCCAAGGGCGCCTTGAACGTCTCGCCGCTGCCCTTGGCCCTGGAGCGCGACTCCTTGCCCGAGAGCCCGCTCATGTTCCCGACGCAGCTGCACTACGACGCCGGGCTGGGACGGCTCTTCGTGGCCGACACCGGCCATCACCGCGTCGTCGCCCTGACGCCGTCGGGGCGCTCCAAGCTCGTGATCGGCACCGGCGCGCCGCTCTTCTTCGACGGCCCCCTGGTCGAGGCCGGCTTCGATCACCCCGAAGGCTTGGCGACGTCCGGCTCGGATCTCTTCGTGGCGGACACCGACGACGGCATCGTGCGCCGGGTCTACCTCGACAAGCGCTTCGTGATCACCTACGCCAGCGGCCCGTCGCTGCGGCAACCGCGCGGCCTGGCCGTCTCGGCCGGCGCCCTTTACATCGCCGACGCCGGCAACCACGTCGTCGACGGCGTGAGCCTGGGCGGCGGCCATTTCTTCCGCTTCGCGGGCACCGGCGAGCCTGGGCGGAAGGACGGCCTGCTTGCAACGGCCAGGCTGGAGGAGCCCGCCGCGATCGCCGCGCTCGGGAACACCCTGTGGATCGCCGACGCTACGGCGGGCTCGCTGCGCTCGCTCTCCTTCGACGCCCCGGCGCTGGCGACGCCGGCCTTGATCGGTCCGGGGGCTCCCCTGTCGCGCCCGGAGGGGCTGGCCGCGCTGGGCGAGCGCCTGCTGGTGGCCGACTCCGGCGACGGGCGCGTCAAGGAGCTCGACCCGAAGACGGGACGGCTGACCGTCTTCGCCGACGGCCTGCTGCAGCCCTCGGGCGTCGCCGTCGTCGGCGGCGAGGTGATCGTCAGCGATACCGGGCGCTCGCGCCTGCTGAGATATTCCGCCGACGGCCAGCCGCTCGGCGAGCTGCGTCTCAAGGGCCTGGCCGCTCTCCCGCCGGGACCGCCGCTGACGGACCTGCCGGCCCGCGCAGAGGCCGAGGTGCCGCCGCAGGCGGTGCGGTCCGGGGCCAATGACGGCCTGATCCTGCGCTTCGAGCTCCCTCGAGGCTATCACCTCAACCCCAAGGCGCCCGTCGTCTACCACGTCTCCGAGACGCGCGGCCGCATCCGCCTCGTCGAGGCCACGCGCAAAGGCGTGATCTTCTCGCCGCGCAAGCCGATCGAGCTCGGCTTCACGACCGAGGGCGAGAGGACGGAGATCATCCTCAACGTCGACTTCTACTACTGCCGCGCCGACGACAAGGGCCCCTGCCTGGCGGCGTCGAAGCGCTACCGCGTGGTCCTGATGGGCGCGCCCAAGCAAAAGCAGCGCCAGGCGACGGTCACGATCGCGCCGTAAGACGCTGATCTACTGTGGTCAACCACAGTAGCACAGCCCAGCGACAAAGAGCGTGTCCTACTGTGTCCGGACACACCAGAGCACGCTCTCACCTATTGCGGGATGCGCCGAAGGTCGGTCTAGTCGCCTTCGACGGCGGCGGAGGCGTCCGAGGACTCGCTGCGCGGCGGCTGGGAGTCGTCCTGGGAGGGCTTGTCGGAGGCGCTGCAAGCCTCGGCGTCGTCGCAGGCTGCCTTCGATTTCTTTTTCTTCTTGGAGGCCGTCTTCTTGGAGCCGGGAGGCGGGACGGGGTTGCCGTTCTCGTCGAACTTGTAGGTCTTGGGCTCGAGGTCGGTCAGCGCCCCGTAGGCCTTGTAGCGGGACTTCTCGTAGTCGTAGCCCTTCTTCTTCTTCTTGGGCTTCTTGTGGGCGACCTCGGGCATCACCGACGCGCCGGCGGAGGCGCCGTCGTCGGCTTTCGCCGCGGGAGCGAGCCAGGCGGCGAGCAGAGCGGACGCCAGCAATAGCGGCAGCGCTCGTCGGAGGATCACGCAGCCAGTATATCCGGTCGGGAGCCGCCTTTCAAGGCGGCTAGATATCCTCGCCGAAGGCGGGCACGTCGATGATCTTGGCCCGCTTCTCGGCGGCGTCGGCCTCATGGACGTCGCCGTCGCGCCGGTAGCTGGCCGACATCTTCAGCAGGATCTCGGAGACCAGGTGGCGGTCGCCCCGGCGGCGGGCGATCAGCTCGGCGCGGCGGTACCAGCGCCGGGCCTGCGTCCCTTCCTTGCGGCCGTCGAGGACGAAGCCCAGCAGCGCGCCGAGCTCGGGATCGCGGGCGACCCGCCGTCGCAGCGCCACCAGCTCGAGCAGCCGGTCCGCGTTGTCGGAGAGGCCGCGCCGGTCGAGGGCGTAGGCCTTCCACAAGAGCGCCTGGGAGCTGTCGGGCGCCTGCACGATCCAGCGGTCGAGCTGCTCCATGACCTTGGGAAGCGCGCGCGGGTCGGAGAGGGAGGCGTCGAGGCCGTCGGGCCAAAGGCGGTTGGGGCGCAGGACCGACGGCGCCCAACCCCTCACCAGCCAGCCGCTGGCGCCGTTGCGCTTGACGTAGACGAGAGCCACGTCGTCGGCGTAGGCCAGTCGCCACTCCGGGTCCTCGTCGAGGACCTTGGCGGGATAGCGCTCGCGCCGGTTGCGGATGAGGGCGTAGTCGAAGGAATAGACGTCCGACAGGTTCTTGAAGCCCCACGGCCAGAGCTGCGCGTCCCGCATGAACGCGGCGCCGTAGAGAGCGGCGCGCGAGTCCACGAAGACGGGACGATCCCCGGCGCCGATGAGCATCGCGCCGGTCTCCACCTCGTTGAACATGCGCCCGCGCACGTTGCTGGCCTTGAGGAAGCGCGTCGCGCCGGACAACGAGACAGGCCCGTAGCCCCGCGCCGAGCCCAGAGGCACGGTCACCGACAGCCAGTGAAAGGCGAATAGGACGACCATGAGCGCCGCCCAGCGCGCCAAGCCGGCCAGATCGTCGTCGAACGGCGGCAGGTAATGGCCCAGCGCCAGCGCCACGACGGGGCAGCAGGCCAGGGCCGCCAGCGGGCGCAGCTCGGGGGCGATCAGCGACAGCAGCAGGACCGTGGCCGCCGTCATCGTCAGGAAGAACTCCTGCTGCAGCAGCAGCACGCAGCCGGCGCCCCCGGCGAAGGCCACGAGGTTGAAGAGGTTGAGATACGGCGAGAGCGGCAGCCAGGCCGTGGCCGAGGTCTCGAGGCCGGAGAACATATGGCCCAGCACCGCCAGGCCGTTGGGGTTGGCGAGGTAGGCGGCGAAGACCGCGGCGAACAGCCCCCAGTGTCCCAGCCGCTCCTCGCGCTCGCTGGCGCGCAGCGAGGCCTTGAAGGCCTTGAGCAGCGTCAGCCACACGCCGAGGATCGCCGTCGTCCCGTGGAGGTTGGCCCACAGCCACTCCAGGGCGGCCGCCTGCAGGATCATCGAGAAGTGGAACTTGCGGCGCGGCCGTAAGAGACGGATGAGCAGCGCCAGGAGCAGGAAGTCGAAGACGGCCGGCGTCTCGGCCAGGCCGTTCCAGGCCGCGACGGCGCCCAGGCTCAAGACGGTGGCCGAGGTCAGCGGACTGGCCAAGTTCAGCGGCAAGAGCAGCGCGAAGCCGGAGGCCGCGACGACGGACTTCAGAAGGATCAGCGCGCGCGGGCCGAAGTTCTCGTGCACGAAGAAGAAGAGCACGTCCGACAGCCACGAATCGGTCGTCCAGGAGCGGCCGGCGACGGTGTAAGAGAACGGATCGGTGCGCGGCACGACGTGCTCGGCGAGGATGCGCGCCCCGGTCCGGATGTGGATCCAGGTCGCGGGATCGTGCACCGACGACAGTCCCAGGACCAGCACGAACAGGAAGAGCAGCGCCGCCAGCGGCCAATGCGGGTGGTGCGGCTTCTCGTGGGGATGAGAAGCGGAGCGGTGGGCGGGGCCCTTGGGCTTGCTCGTCATCGGTTTTGGGGATTATACGTTACCGGGACGGGGACGATCTGTCCCAGCAAGCGCGCCGCCGAGGCGCGCACGGAGGGATCGGGATCGGAAGCCGCCAAGCGGCGCAAGTCGGCCGCGGCCGCGGAGCGCAGGGCCGCGCGGTAGGGCGCCTGGACGGCGCCGAGCGAGGCCGCGGCGGCGAGCCGGACCGAGACGTCGCCGTCGGCGAAAGCGCGGCGAGCCAGGGCGGCGGTCTGCGCATCGCCGCTCTGCGCCGCCGCCAGCGCGGCCAGCCGGCGCACGGCCGGCTCGGCGTCGGCCAGGCGGCGCAGGATCTCCTCGCGCCCGGCGGCCCCCAGCCGGGCCAAGCCCAGCGCCGCCGCGTCGCGGGCCGTCGCCGACCGGTCGGAGAGCGCCCGTCCCAGCGCCGGCGCGTCGCCGGCGTCTCCGAGCTGGCCCAAGGAGGCCAGCGCGCCCGCGCGCACGTCCGGATCGCCGTCGGCCGCCAAGCCGTTCAGCATCCGCCGCGCCTCGCCGACCAGCGCCCGCGAGCGCTCCAGGCGCTCGCCGATCGCGCGGTCGTAGAACGCCGCTTTGGCGCGCAGCGCGCGCTCGAAGGCGGACAGCACCGGCGGCTTGGCCGTATCGAAAGGATCGCCCGCCAGCAGCAGGGCGATCTTGTCGCCCGGGGTCAGCTGCGGATCGAGCGCGAGCACGCCGTAAAGATCGGTCAGCCGCTTGGCGCCGACGGCGTCGAAGAGAGCCGCCTCTTGGGGCGATCCGGCGGTGAAGGTCGAGACCGCGAGCCGGCGCGACGACTCCAGCAGCGTCAACTGGCCGGGCTCCTCGCCCAGCTCCTGGCCGAGCGCGCCGCCCGCGATGCCGGCCGCCGCGCGGCGCAGCCTCCAGTCCGGGTCCTGCGCGAGCGTCTTGGCCGCGGCCAGGGCGGACTCGGGATCGCCGTAGCGCAGCAGGTCGGCGAGCAGAGCCCGGCGCAGCCCCGAGGCGCGGGAGAGCTCGGCTGCGGCGGCGCGCGCTCCCGCGGCGCCGGCGGCGGACATCGTGAGGCGGACCCAGAGCCCTTCGTCGAAGGCCCCCACGCTCGCGCGCGAGACCACGGGGCCGACGTCCTGGGCGGGGATGCTGAGCAGCCGCTCCACCGCCGCGGCCTCCGTCTCGCCGTCGAGCGACACCGACGAGGCCAGGCGCAGCCAGCCCGCCGCGCGCTCCTCCGGTCCCGCGCCGTCGGCTCGCGCCAGGGCGGCCCGCGCGGCGGCGGCCTCGGCGGCGCCGTCGGCCTTGCGATCGAAGGACGGCCAGGCGACGGTCGAGACGTCGAGGTCCGGCGCGAGCTCGAGCGGGCTCTCCGCGCGCGTCAGGCCCCACGGGGTCGTCATCGCGTCGAAAGTCCCGGAGGAGGCGGCGGGCAGGCCCGGCGACCAAAGACGATTGCCCTCTCCCGACACGCGCGACAGCGCGTAGCCGGCCGCCGCCCTCTTGAAGGTCGCCGCGCCCCAATCCGGCAGGCGCAGAACGTTGCCGCGTCCCGCGACGACGCTCAAGGAGCGGCCGTTCACGTCGCCCTCGCCGCTGGCCCAATCGGCGCGCAGGGCGTTGTCGTCGCCGCGCAGCTCGAAGAGGCCGACGCCGTAGTCCCAGCCGAAGGCCGGCCCCACGCCCCAGCTCGCCACGCGCCCGCGCGAGCCGCGCCAGGAGAGCCAGCCCGTCCCGGCGTGCACGCCGCTGCCCTGGACGTAGCGGCGTCCCTGAACGAAGCCGTCGTCGCCTTCGACGTACAGGCCTCCGAACGCGTGCCAATAGCCCAGGCCCTGGGCCATGTAGGAGGCGCGCAGGCGCGTCCCCCGCCCTTCGAAGCGCGCCAAGCCGACGCCGCCCGCCGCGTAGGCGCGCGG
>CAZZGQ010000174.1:0-2495 GCA_964653765.1 uncultured Elusimicrobia bacterium
TCGCGGCGGTATTGTAGAATCGGACCGTGCGAAAGACCCTTTTGCCGCTGCTCGTCCTCGCCGCCGCCCTGTCCGCCTGCGGCCCGGCGCGCGAGAAAGAGCCCAACGACGACTTCGACACGGCGACGCCGATCAAGGCGGGGCGCGTGGTGGGCACGCTGTCGGGCCCCAACGACGTCGACTTATACCGGATCGACAACAAAGAAGAGCCGGCCGTACTCTCGGCCCATCTCTCGGGCATCCGCGGCGCCGACTTCGTAATCTCCGTCTTCGACAAGGACCGGCGCGAGCTCAAGCGCTACGACGAGACGGCCGTGGGCGGGGACGAGGACGTCGCCGACATCGGCCTGAAGGTCGGCCCGACCTATCTCAAGATCTCCAACAAGAACCCCGGCTACGCGGCCTCCGGCCAGGAGTACGACCTGGACGTGAAGATCGCGCGCGGCCCCGGCCGCGAGATGGAGCCCGACGACTCGCCGCAGACGGCGAGCAAGCTCGAGCTTCCCGGCGTCACGCGCGGCCACTACTTCCCTTCGCGCAACCTGCTGGCCGCGGACACGGACTACGCCGAGGCGGACTGGTACAAGCTCGACATCGCTCAACAGGGCCTCTTCCTGCTCAACATCGACGTCAGCGAGGTCTCCAAGGTCGACCCGATCATGCAGATCTACGACGCCAACGGGTACAAGATCAAGGAAGTGGATTCCGGCGGCGTGGGCCAGGGCGAGAGCCTCAAGAACTTCGGCGTGCGCGGCCCGGTCTCCTACACGATGAAGCTCTTCGCCAAGAACGGCGCCGCGAACGCGGACCAGCCCTATGAGATCCTCACCGAGCTGATCCCGTACCAGGGCAACACCGAGTTCGAGCCCAACGACCAGCGCGTCGACGCCACGCCGTTCGCCCAGGACAGCATCACGGGCACCATCGCCCCCGCGGGGGACGTGGACTGGTACAAGGTCTCGGTGACCGAGGACGCCAAGCAGCTGCTGCGCGCCAACGTCAGCGGCGTCGAGGGCATGGACCTCGTGCTGCAGGTGGCCGATTCCGTCGGCAACGTGATCCTGACCGTCGACAACGGCGGCCGCGGCCAGCCCGAGACGCTGACCGGCCTGGGCGTGACCAAGGGCGACTACTATCTCATCGTCTCCGAGAAGACCGGGCGCAAGGGCAACGACCAGGAGTCGTACACGCTGACCAAGAGCCTCGTCCCCTGGCAGCCCGGCCTCGAGTACGAGCTCAACGACACGACGGCGACGATCCAGCACCTGAAGGTCGGCGAGTCCGTGGACGGCTACTACGGCTGGAAGGGCGACGTCGACCTCTACGACTTCAACGTCTACAGCAAGGGCACGGTCGTCGTCGAGCTGGCGGGCGTGCTCAACGTGCAGCCCATGGTCACGCTCTTCGACCAGGACGGCAAGGAGCTGCAGACCTGGACGGCGGCGAAGACCGGCGAAGGACTCTCGTTCCAACGCCCGCTCGATCCCGGCACCTACGCCCTGCGCCTGAAAGCCGCCGCGCCGGAGCAGAACAACGTCCGCGACAAGTACAGCCTGCGGCTGAGGCTGCAGTGAGCCGCGCCGCCGCCCTCTCCGCCGCCGCCTTCCTGCTGGCCGGCTGCGCGAAGACGATCAAGCACGTGAGCCCGATCGAGGGCCCGCCGCCCCAGCCGCCGGTCGTGCCGTACGTCGTGCCCGTCGAGGCGAACTTCATCGTGACCGTCTCGGAAGCGGTGGCGGACGCCGACGAGGACGTCTCCGCCTTCACGAAGGTGTTCGTCGACGGCAAGCCGGCCGGGCAGACGGAGATCGCGCCCAAGTCCAAGGAGAAGAAGTGGGGCTTGGCGCTGCCCGACGGCAACCATCTGATCCGCTTCGAGCAGTGGTACCTGCCGCTGCCAGGAGAATGGACGCCGCTCGGCCCGCAGTGGCAGCCGGAGGAGCGCTTCATCCGCGTGGAGCGCGGCCTGCGCACGCTCGTCGCGCTCAAGTTCTCCGACGGCGAGCGCCGTTACAGCCTGCAGATCTCGCGCGAGCCGATCCCGGTCCCCGCCCCGCCGCCCCCGGAGGCCACGCAATGAAACGACTCTCTCTCGCCCTCGCCCTGCTGGTCGCGGGCGCCGCCGCCTGCCGCAAGAAGCCCAGGGTCCCGCAGGTCGCCGCCGCGACCCCCGCTTCCGCGCCCACCTCCGCCGCCCAGCAGATCACCACCGCTCCCGAGCCGCTGCCCGCCTGGACGCAGCAGCCGCCCGCCCTGATCATGGACGGCAACCGCCGCGTCGCCGTGGCCGTCGGCATGGCCCGGGCGGACAACGAGGCGCTCGCGCGCGCCGCCGCCGAGGACCGCGCCCGCGCCTCCATCGCGCGCCTGCTGGAAGGCAAGAGCAGCACCGCTTCCGTCGAGATGGCCGTCACCGGCGCGCGCATCGTGCAGACCTACACGGCCGCCGACGGCCGCGTCTTCGTCCAGCTCGAGGCGCCCGCCCACCGCTGAGC
>CAZZGQ010000174.1:2595-6846 GCA_964653765.1 uncultured Elusimicrobia bacterium
GACCTGCGAGAGCGTGAGCTTGGGCAGCGGGTCCGAGGGATCCAGCGCGATCGCGGCCAGGGCGGCGCGGCGGGCGGCGTCGTAGTCGCCGGATTGCTTCGCGGCGGCGGCGAGCAGCTCCAGGTTGGCCACGTCGGTCGGGTCCAGCCGCCGTTGACGCTCGAAGGAGGCGGCGGCGAGCTGCCACTCGCCGAGCTTCATGTAGGAGCGGCCTTTGACGTATTGGAGCTGGCCGAAGGACGGCGCCTCGTTCTCCAGGCGGGCGAAGGCGACCAGAGCCTCCTGCGGGCGGCCGGCCGCCAGCAGGGATTGGCCGGCGACGTAGCGCGCTTCGAGCGCGTGCGGCGCGCCGGCCACGTCGGCGGCCTGCGCCAGGCGAGCGGCTTCGCCATATTCGCGCTGATCCGCCGCGGCCACGGCCCGGTTGAGCGTCACGTCGGCGGCCTGCCAGCGCGCGGGCAGGATCAGCAGCGCCAGGACGGCGGGCAGGGCGGCGGCCGAGACCGCCTTCCTCTGGCGCGGCGACAGCGGGATCGGCAGGACCGAGATCGGGCCCTTGCCGGCGAGCAGCGAGAGGCCGCCGCAGAGGCCGGCGAGCGGCCAGAGCAGCCAGCCCGCCGCCGTGTCGTGGATGGAGAGGCTCCACTGCCCGACGAGCAGCAGCGTCGTCAGCGAGGCGGCGAGACCGGCGAGCTGCGCCGATTCCCGCAGAGCGGCGCGCTGGATGAAGCGGCGGTGCGCTTTCCAGGCCGCGCTCAGCACCGAGCCAAAGAGCCACAGCCACAGCAGCGCGCCGGGCAGGCCCAGCTCGCAGAGCGTCTCGATCACGAGGCCGGGGACGTGCTCGGGCCGCGCGCCGTGGCCCGCGTCGGTCACCAGCTCGGAGGTCCGGCTCTCATCGAGCGCGAGGGCGGCGGCGCCCGGGCCGTAGCCGAGGACCGGCCGGGCCTCGAGCAGCGGCGCGGCGGCCGACCAGAGCTCGCGGCGGAGCGCGGCGTCGCGCTGCGCGTCCAGGGAGAGAGCGGAGCGGCCGAGCGTCAAGCCGCCGGCGACGGCGACGGCCGCCACGATCAGGCCCGCCAGCGCGGCGCGTAGGCTCGAGCGCGAAGGCAGGAAGGCGGGCAGCGCCACCGCCGAGACGGCGCCGGCGGCGGCGAAGGCGGCCAGACCCTCGAAGGACCCGGCGGCCGCGAGGGCGAGGAGGGCGAGCAGCGCGGCGTGGGGCGCCTTCAGCGTGTTCTCGCGCTCCGGATCGACGACGCGAGAGAGCGCCAGCGGCGCGCAGGCGGCCGCGAAGAGGCCGAGCGCCGACGGGGAGCCGAGCGTGGCGAAGGGCCGAGCGCTGAACGCGTCTCTCCAAGACAGCGGGTCGAGGCCCAGGCGCTGCAAGAGCGCGTAGAGGCCCGCCGTCCAGGCGGCGGCGAGCAGGCAGGACGAGAAGCGCCGCGCCGAATCCGCGCCGCCGCACTCGAGCAGCGCCACGGCGAAGAGCGCCAGGCCGAGCAGTTGGCTGAGCGCCCCGGGCAGCGCGGCCAGCGGCGCCGGCGACGCCCACAGCCGCGCGCCCGTCCAGGCGGCGAGCAAAAGCGCGGGCAGCAGCATCGGGACGGCTTGGGCCGGCACTTCCCAGCGACCGCGCGCCAGGCCCTTGAGCAGCCAGGCGCCGCAGAGCACCAGCGCGCCGGCCTGGAACAGCGTTCCCTTTATGGAAAGCGCGTCGTAGGAATGCAGGAAGAAGGCCAGGGGGATGAGCGCCGCCAGCAGCGCCAGCAGGAGCTCCATCGTCCGCAGCCAGAAAGTCGCGGTCTTGCCGCTCATGGCAGCCTCCAGAGCGCCGTCACCGGCCTCGTCACGGGAGAATGGGAGCCGACGCTCGGCGTCGCCGCGTGGATCACGGCGAGCAGCAGGCCGGCCAAAGCGAGAGCGAGAAGAGCCGCCGGGCCCGTCGAGCGGGCCGACAGCGGCGGCAGGGCGGGGCCGGAGCCGTTCGAGGCGCCGGCGGCCGCGCGGCGCAGCCGGTCCTTCAGCGAGGCCGGAGCGGCCGCGGACGAGGCCGCGGGCCGCAGCGCCGCCGCCGTCCGCGCGCAGGACGGACAGCGGTCGAGATGGGCCTTCACGCGCCGCGTCCAGCGCGCGCTCAGGCGCTCTTCCGCGTAGAGGTCCAGGATGGAGCGGACGGCGTGGCAGTTCATGACCGGCCTCCTTCGCGACGGCGCTCGATCTCGCGGCGCAGCTGGCCGCGGGCGCGGTGCAGGCGCACGTCCAGCGCGGAGAGCGAGCAGCAAAGGGCCTGGGCGGCGGCCTCGCGGCCCAGGCCTTCCAGGTCCACCATGACGACCGACAGGCGCAGGGCCGGCGAGAGCGCGGCCAGGGCAGCGTGCACTTCAGACACTGCGGCCTGGCTTTCGGCGCGCGCCTCGGGGCCGGGCTCGGCGTCGGCCAAGGTCTCCTCGAGCGAGACGACGTCGTCGCGGTCGTCCTCGACCCGCGACAGGGGCACGGAGCGCTTGCGCGCCTCGACCCGCAGGCTGTTGAGGTAGACGTTGCGGATGATCTGGCCCAGCCAGGCCTCGAAGGGGTACGTCGGATCGTAGCTCTTCATGTACTTGATGACCCGAAGGAGGGCTTCCTGGACCACGTCGCCCGCGTCGGCCTCGTTGCCCGTCATGCGCAGAGCGATCGAGTAGGCGCGGTCGGCGTGAGCGGCGATCAGTCTCTCTGTCTGGGCGTCCATGGCGCTGGGCGTCCCCTCGGGTGCGTCGCTCATGATACCGCGGCGGGGGCCGCGAACTTACATCCGCCCAAAGGCAGGGACGGCCAGCGTGAGCTTGGCGGGGAGGTTGAGGCCGGCGGGAGCGGGAAGCGTCGCGGCTTGCGGGGCGGGCGCCACGGCGCCGGCCATCGGGGAGGACAGCGTCATGTTCTCGCTGCGCAGGCCGTGGATCTTGCGCAGGATCTCGTCGAGGGTATCGTGCTCGAAATCGGGGATATCGGAAGGGCGGTCGTTGCGGTAAAAGGACCAGAGCTCGTCGCTCGTCACGCCCTGGGCCTTGGCCTGCTTGTAGGTCCAGATCGCCCAGGACCAGCCGTTCTGCTCCATCGCGTCGATGTAGTGCCGCGTCATGGCGCCGCCGGCCGTGCCGCCGGGGCCGCCGTGGATCAGGTTCCACTCGCCGACGTAGATCGGAGCCCGCAGGCGCGCGGACTGGGCGGCGATGGGCGGGAAGTCGTTGTCGATCGAGTCCTGGAAGAACTTCTGGTATTTGTCGGCGGGGATGCCGGGCAGGCCGATGGCCGGATAGACGTGCACGCTGTAGACGACGTTGGTCCAGCCGCTGGACGACGGAGCGGCGAACATGTCGAGGCCGCGGTAGGCCTCCTCGACGATCACGACGCGAGCGGGATCGGCGGAGCGCACGGCGCTCATCAGCTCGCCGGAGGCGTTGACGATGGCGGCGTTGTCGCGAGCGCCCATCGGCTCGTTGAGCAGGTCGAAGGCGGCGACGGCGGAGCGCCCGCGGTAGCGGGCGGCCACGGCCCGCCAGAGGTCGGCGGCGGCCCTGTGGTTGGCCGGGCTGTCCCAAAAAGCGTTGCGGTTGCTCTGGCCGGTGTGATCCTCCTTGCTCTGGCCGCCCGGCGCGCCGTGGAGGTCCAGGACGCAGTAGATCCCGGCGTCCTGGCAGGCGTCGACGGCGCCGTCCAGCCAGCGCCAGCCGTCGGGCGAGAGCTGGCCGGGGTGGGCGGGGTCCTCGAACATGCCGTCCCAGAACGGCACGCGCACGGAGTTGAGCCCCAACGACTTGACCCGCCGGAAGTCCTCGGGGGTGATCCAGTTCGAGCGGTGGGCGTCGCGCACGCGCTCCATCCCGGAACGGCCGAAGCGGCGCTCCAGCGCGGCCCAGACGGAGTGCTCGTCCGCGAAGGTCGTCCCGTAGAAATACGTCTCGAGGACGAACCAGTTGCCGAAGTTGACGCCGCGCAGGACGACGGTGCGGCCCTCGTCGTCGGCCAAGCGGTTCCCTTCCACGTGCAGCGGCGGCAACGCCGCGGCGGAGCCGGCGAGAGCGGCGACGGCGCACAGCGCGAGAAGGGTCTTGCGCATGTTGGTTCCTGGGCGGAATCTATCATTACCTAGGTCCAATGGGGAAGTGAAAAATAGGTCTCAGGTGCTGGAAAATTAGGTCCTTTGGTTGGGCTTGGGGTTTTGGTGTAGGCCCCTTGTTTTGGAGGCCTAGGTCCAAAGGAGGTGGT
>CAZZGQ010000175.1:0-6755 GCA_964653765.1 uncultured Elusimicrobia bacterium
GCCGTGGCCATCTCCTGGTCGGGCTATTTCAACGACATGCTGCGCAATCTCGGCCTGCTCTTCGGGCGCGACTGGGGCATCCCGGCCTGGCTCTCGGTCTGCCCGCGGTCCGCGCCGCCCGAGGTCCTGGCCGCCGCGCCGCGCGTGCTGGGCCATCCCGTCGTCTTCAACCTGTTCGCCGTGCTGATCGTTCTCTCCCTCACCTGGCTGCTGGTCGTCGGCGTCAAGGAGTCGAGCCGCTTCAACGCCATGATGGTCGCGGTCAAGCTCGCCATCCTGGCCTTCTTCGTGGCCGTGGGCCTGCGCTTCTTCAGCCCGCATAACTGGGTGCCGGCCGCGGCGCCGAGCGCCTGGAAAGGCTTCGCGCCGAACGGCTGGGCGGGCATCCTCTCGGGCGCGTCCATCGTCTTCTTCGCCTACATCGGCTTCGACGCCGTCTCCACCGCATCGGAGGAGGCGCGCAACCCGCGGCGCGACATCCCGATCGGCATCTTGGGCTCGCTGCTGGTCTGCACGCTCGTCTACGTGGCGGTGGCCGCGGTGCTCACCGGGATGGTCCCTTACGCGACGCTCAACAACGCCGAGCCGTTGACCTCCGCCATCGAGGCGCACTCGGGACAGCTCGGCGGCGGCTGGCTGCGCTGGTCCGCGTTCCTCGTGGCGTTCGGCTCGGTCATCGCCCACACCGCCGTCCTGCTCGTCTATCAGCTTGGGCAGCCGCGCATCTTCTTCTCGATGTCGCGCGACGGGCTCCTGCCCGAATGGTGCTCGCGCGTCCACCCCAAGTACCGCACGCCCGTCGTCACCACGGTCCTGACGGGCGTCGCCGTGGCCGCCTGCTCGGCTTTCTTCCCGATCGACGAGATCGTCGACCTGACCAACATCGGGACGCTCTTCGCTTTCGCCCTGGTCTGCGCCGGCGTCCTCGTGCTGCGCGTCGCCGAGCCCGACCGCGACCGGCCGTTCCGGACGCCGCTCGTCTGGCTCGTGGCGCCGCTCGGCATCGTCTCATGCGCGGTGCTGATGATCTTCCTGCCCCGCGTCACGTGGGTGCGCTTCTTCGTCTGGCTCCTCGTCGGCCTGTCGTTCTATCTCTCGATGGTCGTCTGGAACGAGGATCTGCAGCGCTCCGGACTGAACCCGTCGAAGGCCCGCTGGCGCACCGCCCTGGCCGGCTGCGGCGGCGCCGCCCTCATCGCCGCCGCCAGCGTCTGGCTCGGCCTCTGGAGCTAGGTAAAATCGAGGGTCAGACCCCCAATTTTACCGAGGGCGGGACGATGTTCAGGGGCGCCAAGCGTTGTGGCCGAGGCTTGGGCTTGGGTCTCGGCTTGGCCGCGACGGTTGGGCGGGTCTTCTCCACGCCGAACACGTAGAAGCCCACGTTCTCAGGGCCGTATTGGAGCGTGAGGGCGCGGAAGCGAGCGGCCATCTCGGGAGGCATCCGGACGCAGCCGTGGGATTGCGGCACCGTCCCCAAGCGCGTGATCTCCTTTCCCGTGGCGGCGTGCGCCGCCTTGCCGTCCTTGAAGAACATCGAGTCGGGCATCGGAGCGTCCTCGAAATGCCGGGAACGCCACATCTTGTAGACCCGATAGCGGCCGCCTTCCTTGTCGACGTCGTAGTACCCGGGCGGAGTCCAAACGTGTTTCGGCAGCCGGCCGTTGCCGGTGGAGACGGGGAAGGACAGCTCGCCATCCGGACAGATCAGCCGGGCGTGCTGCGCGCCCAGATCGACGTAGAGTCTCACCGTCTTCGCCTCGAACTGCTCCGCCGTGATGTGGCCGGTCTTTTGCTCGAGCAGGGCCGGATCGTCGCTGAAGAGAGGCAGCCGCTGCAGCGCGGCGGGATCGTAGGCCAGGGCGAGAGGCTCGTCCGAATCGCGCGACATGAGGATGAGGGAGCTCTGGACGAAGACTTGCTTGGCGGCCTCGAGCTCGCGCTCTGGGCCTCTAGTCCCGGCTCGAAAGGGCCGAAGGTCTACGCGGTTATCCCCAATTTTTCAGCGCTGGAAATCTGTGGATAAGCCGAGTAATCTGGAGGACGAAGCTGCGCCGTTGTTGGGGACGGAGCCTAGGCGGCGGAGCTGCCGCCGGGGTTCACGCGCGCCCAGACCACCTTCAGGTACTCGCCTTCGGGGTGGTCGGCGGCGACGGGGTGATCGATCCCGGCGCCGCTCTTGCGCAGGATCTGCACGCGCCGGCCCGCGGAGCCCGCCGCCGTGCGGATGACCTGAAGGAAGTCTTCCCACTGGAGCATGCCGCTGCAGGAGCACGTGACGAGCAGGCCGCCGGGGGCGACGACGCTCATGCCCAGGCGGTTGAGGTCGGCGTATTTGTGCCGGCCGAAGGAGTAGTTCTCGCGGCTGGCGATGAGCTTGTAGGGGTCGAGGATCACCACGTCCCATTTCCGGCCGTTCTGCGCCTGCTGGCGCAGGTAGGGGAAGGCGTCCACGCAGACGGCCTCGAGGCGGACCTGGTTGATGCCCGCGTTGCGCTTGAGCTGCGCGACGTTGTCGGGATCGAGCTCCACGCAGGTCGTCTCGGAGGCGCCGCCCAGCTTGGCGGCGTAGAGGCCGAAGCCCCCGGTGTAGCTGCAGACGTCGAGCACCTGCTTGCCCGCGCAAAGCGAGGCCAGGGCCAGGCGGTTGTCGCGCTGATCGCAGAAAAAGCCCGTCTTGTAGCCGCCCGACGGCGTGACCTCGAAGAGCACGCCGTTCTCAGAGATGCGGCGCTTGAGCGGCGGCCCGGGCTTGAGCTTGAAGCCCTCCATCGACTCGGTGTACTCGCTGGCGCGCCGCACGAAGACGGCGTCGGGGAAGCGCGCCTTCAGGGCCCGCTCCAGACGGGCCGCCTGCTGGTACATCCCGAGCGAGTAGAGCTCCAGCACGAAGACGTCGCCGTAGCGGTCGATCACGACTCCCGGCAGCCCGTCGCCCTGATCGTGGACGACCCGGTACGCCTGCGTGACCTTGTCCAGATCGAAGACGCCGCGGCGCAGCTCCAGCGCGCGGTCGATCTTCTCCGCGAAGAACTCGTCCAGATCGCCCGACCACCGGCCGCGGTGCAGCAGGCGCAGCGCGATGAGGCTCTTGGGATTGTAGAGGGCCAGGCCATAGGCCGCGTCGGCCTTGTCGTAGACCATCACGACGTCGCCGGGCTTGGCGCGCGGGTCGACGTCGGCCAGCATGCGCTTGTAGAGCTGATGGCCGGAAGCCGCCGAGCGCAGCCGCACCCAGGGCAGAGGGCCTTCGTGGCCTTTGGGCTGCGTCACGGCCGCGCCTCGGGAGCGCGCGCGATCAGCTCGGACTTGCGGATGATCGACAAGGTGCCGTTGCTCTCGAGCACCGCTTCCTGCAGCTCGTCGAAGGAGTGGACGCCGAGCGAGCGCAGCTGCGTGCGCAGCTGGCGAGGGTTCACGCGCTCGCGGCGCAAATTCTCGTCGATGACCCGGCCGTGGTGGATGAGCAGCCGGGGCGTGCCTTCGATCAGATTTTCCAGGCGCTTGGATCGGTACGTCAGGAACTCGATCACCCAGCCCAGGGCGATCAAGGTGGCCGCCAAGATGACTCCGCCCGTGATCGAGTTGTCCCCGCCGTTCATCGAGTTCTGCACGGCGTTGGAGATGAGCAGCAGGACGACCAGGTCCGAGGCGGCCATCTGCCCGACCTGCCTCTTGCCGCCCAGGCGCAGGAGCACGAGCACGACGGCGTAGACGACGGCCGCGCGCACGACGAAATGCGAGAGCGGCAGGGAGCTCGCCCAAAGCGCGTCGGTCACGGCAGGATTGTACCACCTACCCGGCGGCTATCGCGAGCGCTTGGCGCAGGACGGCGAGGAACTCGTCGGGGCGGAACGGCTTGGGGACGTAATAGGTGTGGCCGTCGAGCCGGACGTGCTTGAGGGCGTCGCGCTCCGAGAGCACCGTGACCAGCACGATCGGGATCTTCGGCGCCGGCAGGCGCCGCCGCAGCGCGGCGTGCAGCCCGCCCTCGGGCTGGCCGGGAAGCATGAGATCGAGCACGACGGCGTCGGGCGAGAACTCCCCGGCGGTCGCCAGGCCGGCGCGGCCGTTGGCCTCCAGACGCGTCTCGTAGCGATCCAGGGTCAAGGCGGCCAGCATCAACGAGGCCAAGTCGGGGTCGTCCTCGATCAGCAGGACGCGCTTGGACGCCATGGCGCAGTCTAGCAGATTGCGGGCGGCCCCTATAACAAGGTATCGTTATCTCCTAGCCGATGAATCTCTGGGTCATCGCTCCCCGTATCGCGCAGAGCCGCCTCATCGAGCCGCTGAAGGACCCTTCCTACCGGGTCTTCTCGAGCGAGACGGCTTTGGCCGCCTTCGACGCCATGCCGGCCGCAGAGCTCCGGGTCGACGCTTTCGTGGTGGGCGGCTTCGACGCCGCGGCCGCCGTCTCCGCCGTGGCGGCCATCAGAGCCCACCCGGTCGTCTGGAAGCACCCGATCCTCGTCGTGGGCGAGTCGTTCGGCACCTCGGAGTCGATCGTGCTCAACGGCGCCGGCGCGGACCTTTGCTACTCGCTGCCCTTCGTGGCCAGCGTCTACGCCGCGCGCGTGCGCTACCTGCTCGAGCTCGCCGGCGAGCGCCTAGACCGGAAGGCCTGAGCGCGTCGCGCGCTCGCGCGCCGCTTCCAGCTTGGCGGCGTCTCCGATATCGGCCCAGTAACACCCGCTCGGGAAGGCGCGGATTTTCGCGCCTTCCCGAGCGAGCCTGACGTAGGCGTCCGTGATCGAAAACACTCCTTGCTCGGTGAGCAAAGGGAAAAGGGCGGGAGAGACGGCGTGGATGCCGCCGAACGAGAAGGCTTTCGCGCCGGGAGGGGCCGCGTCGGCGCCGGCGCGGCCCAAGAGAAAACCGTCCTTTGAGAACAGCAGCTGCCGTTTGCTGGGCCGATCCTGCACGAACAACGTCGCGAGCGCCTCGCCGGCGCGCTGCGAATCGCCGAGCGCGCGCAGGTCCAAAGCGCTGATCACGTCCACGTTGTGCACGAGGAAGGTCTTCCCGTCATCGAAGAACGCGGCGGCCTTCTTCAGGCCGCCGCCGGTATCGAGCAGCAGCTCGTCCTCCCGGGAGACGGTAAGGCGCGCGCGTCCGCGGCGCGCGGCCAGGAAGTCGGCGACCTGCTGCGCGTGGGCGTGGGCGTTGACGACGACGTCGTCGACGCCGGCGGCCTCGAGCCGCCGCAGCACGTGCTCGAGCATGGGCAGCCCGCCGACCTCGACGAGAGCCTTGGGGATGCGGTCCGTCAGCGGCCGCAGCCGGCTGCCGACGCCGGCCGCCAGGACCATGGCCTTCATGCGGCCCGGCGTTCCAGGTTGAGGTGGCGGACCTCGACGCCGACCTTGTGCCGCTCCCGCAGGCGCGCCGCCAAGCGCTCGGTGCAATAGACGGAGCGGTGCTGGCCGCCCGTGCAGCCGAAGGCGACCAGCAAGTCGGTGAAGCGACGGCTCTTGTAGTTCTCCACCGACTGGTCGACGATGTGGAAGACGTTCTCGAGGAACTCGTGCACGGACGGCTCTTTCTCGAGATACTCGATCACGTCGCGATCCATGCCCGTGGACTGGGCGAAGCGCTTCTCGCGCCCGGGATTCGGCAGCGCGCGGCAGTCGAAGACGAAGCCGCCGCCGTTGCCGCGGTCGTCGGAGGGCATGCCGTCCTTGAACGAGAAGGACTGCACGCGCACCGTCAGGCCTTGATGCGACCCGCCGTATTCGCGCAGCTTGGGCGAGCCGACGAGGCTGCGGAAGACGCCCATGAGCGCGGGGAGCTTGGCCGGCAGCTCCGTCGTCTTCAAGAGATGCTCCAGGTTGCGGACGGCGTAAGGGATGCTCTGGAGGAAGTGGCTCTTCCTCTCGTAAAAGCCGCGCAGGCCGTACGCGCCCATGGCCTGCATGATGCGGATGTACACGAAGCCCGGGTAAAGCGAGAGGAACTCGGCGCGGTCGACCGGCCCCTTGGCGCAGGCCGCGTCCAAGTAGCGCTGGAGCAGCTTGTCGCGCAGCTCGAAAGGCAGATCTGCCTTGGCGTCGAAGAGCAGCGAGGCCACGTCGTACTGCAGCGCGCCCTTGCGGCCGCCTTGATAGTCCACGAACCACGGCCGGCCGTCGCGCACCATCACGTTGCGGGACTGGAAGTCCCGGTAGAGGAAGTACTCGCGCGGGGCGGCGAGGAGCAGGTCGGCGAAGCGCTGGAAATCGTCCTCCAGGGCCTGCTCGTCGAAGGGGACCCCGGCCAGGCGCAGGAAGTAATACTTGAAGTAGTTGAGGTCCCACATCATCGACTGCTTGTCGAAGCTGGCGCGCGGGTGGCAGAGCGAGTAGTCCAGCGTCTTGCCCGCCTCCATCTGGAAGCGCGGCAGCGCCTCGGCCACGAGCTCGTAGACCTTCACCACGTCGTCGGGAAGGCCCTGGGGGGAGCGGCGCGCGGAGAGCAGCTGGAAGAGATTGGTATCGCCCAAGTCCTCCTCGAGATAGACGCCTCCGGCGGCGTCGTCGGCGTAGATCTCGGGCACGGGCAGGCCGCACGTGCGGAAGTGGCGCGTGAAGCCGACGAAAGCCGCGTTCTCCTTGGGATCGGGGCCGACGACGCCGATGGCGGTGCGGCCGCTGCCCGACAGGCGGAACATCCGGCGGGCGGAGCCGTCCATCTTCAGCGGCGCGACGGACTCCGGGTCCTTGCCGAACGCGCGGACGAAAAGAGAGCGCAGGGCGAGGGCTTCTTCCACGCCGCTACTGTAC
>CAZZGQ010000176.1:0-6729 GCA_964653765.1 uncultured Elusimicrobia bacterium
GAGATGGTGGTCGGCATGCTCCGAGATCGTGGACGGCTTGGTCCGAAAAACGCAACTTGGGGTGCCCGCAGACAAAGCGTGTTCGGGCAATACCGGCCACCGAGACTAGAGATACCGCCACGACGAAAACAGCGAAGGCGCCCAACACTCCCAGTTTCCATGCGCGATTCGCCATTTCGTTCCTAAGTAGGCCTAACGCTGCCGCTGAGTTGCGGCGGCTATCAAGATCCTTAAGTCTAATGCCAACCTGAACTTTCCTCCAGGCCGCCGTCAGCTCAAGCGGTTAGTTATGCGCGCCAATTGCGCCAACGTCCCAGTCCGTTGCCGTTTCATCCGTTCAGCCGTTTGCCGCTTATCAGCCGTTCGACTCCGCTGGCCAGCCTATCGAGCCTTTGCCCCCAGACGCACATCATTTGCTCTGCAAGCTGTGAACCTTTTTCTCGAGCTCAACGATCTTCATGAATAAACCGAGAACACCCAGGCTAAGGGCAAAGGCTGCGATAACGCCAATCAGGTGTTCCCCTGGCTGGGCCCTGCCGCCGAAGGAGACCATCAGTAAGGGGCTAAAACTTAGGAGCGTTGGCGCGATGATCGAGAAAATCTTATTCATTTACTGTTACCCCCATGCGCATAACGCCGCCGCTGAGCTGCGGCGGCTCTAAAAGAATCCCTCCAGCGTAACTCCTGCAACTGCCTTCCTCCAGGCCGCCGTCAGCTCAAGCGGTTAGTTAGGTGGCCACGTTTTCCACACCCACCGGATAGAAAAGGCCGTTGCGACTCCGATGGGGAACGTCACCCAAGCTGTTACCGCAATCATTGAAAGCGCTCCAAACATCCAAAGTCCAAGAAATGCTGGTTGACGAGAAAGAATCTGAGTCGTCGTCATAGTAGGTGTATCCATCAATGCCATTACGCTACCACGGATACCCATGACAAGAGCACCGACGACTGGCGAAATGAGGCCGATCACGATAGTTTCAGTCGCTGACCTGGAGCGCACCCGCCATCCAAGTAATGCCCAGGTAATGCAGCTTGCGCCAGCAAAGCCGAAGAACCCAAACCTCCCCTTGCCCGCGAACAAACTGAAGACTAGTGAGCCCAGGCCGGACATCACAATTGCGATTGCAAAGATCGAGGCCCAAATTATGACTAGCCGTTTCATCGCTCTGTCCACCTAACGCTTGCGCTGAGCAGCCGCGGCTATTGGGATCTCCTCACGGCCGCGGTCTGCTCAAGCGCATAGTTAGCAGGCGTCGTACGCAACCCCAGATCGCCGGTAAAGTCCGTTAAGTGCGTACCGACTTGGTGATCTAACATTTTCATGCCGTTCGCCGTTTGAAACACTCTGTCGTTGCGAGTTCGTCCTTCAAGATCAAGCGCTCCAGGCCTGCTAACGCCGCCGCTGAGCTGCGGCGGCTATTAAGATTCTTAAGTCTAGCGCCTCCACAAACCTTCCTCCAGGCCGCCGTCAGCTCAAGCGGTTAGTTAGCGAGAGGTCGGCCATTCACAATTAGAATGTCGGCGGTGAAACGAAAATGGACCCGAACGCGATTCCAACACTGAGTGCATTCGCGATAAATATCCACCAAAACTCTCTCCGCCGTACTTCGAGCTTGAACGCTCGCCTATAAACCCAGGCTTCAATAATTGTGTTTACAAAGGACGCACCGAGATATGTCAGAAGCCAGCTGACCGGATTAAAGGTTCCCCAATTCGCAATGTGATACAGCACCCAGCCTGGAAAAAACTCAATGCCGATACCCCAGATTGGGATCAACGGTATTCCCAGAATCGTTGAGACGGCATTCGCTGAGAGTGTCGCAATGGCAGCCCGCTTCGTGGTGATCGAGAAAATCCATCGGATGATCAAGAACTCGATGATCAGCCCAATGACGATGCTCCACCAAGTAAGAATCCGCCCCTCGAGAGCTAAAGCCGGCCAAACCACATCCGCAGATGCCGGGATGGCGATGAGCATCAGCGCAGCTAGCGCTAACAATTTTCGCATCGAGCTTGTACCTGTGTTTCTCGCTAACGCCTGATTATACTGGTCTAGGTTTGAAGGATAGGGGAATCCGCCGGTTAGTCAAGTTCTATTTGTGGGGCTTGGAGAAGTCATAAACGCTCGGGAAAGCGGCCGCGGAGTTATACGACACGGTCAGGAGTATAAGCGCGCCGGCCCCGAAAGTTTGATATCGCAAATTGCGATGTCAAAGCCACTCCTGCGTCCGCAGGTTTGAGGTCGCAAAATGCGACCTCAAGTTTAGCCGTTGAGGCGGTCGGCAGGACTGAGGACGCCGCGCCCTCCTTTATTAAGGACGTGGGTGTAGATCATCGTGGTTCGGACGTCGGCGTGGCCGAGGAGCTCTTGGACGGTCCGGATGTCGTAGCCGGCCTGGAGCAGGTGGGTGGCGAAGGCGTGGCGCAGGGTGTGGCAGCCGGCGGGCTTGGCGATGCCGGCTTTGGCGCGTGCTTCTTTGAAGGCGCGTTGCAGCACGGATTCGTGGAGGTGGTGGCGGCGGCGCTCGCCGGTCTCGGGGTCGGCGTAGTGGCCGGTGGCCGGGAAGACCCATTGCCAGCCCCAATCCGAGGCGGCGGACGGGTACTTTCGCGCCAGCGCGTGCGGCAGCGCCACGCGACCGAGTCCTTGAGCGAGATCTTCGCGGTGCTGGGCGTGGACGAGCTCGAGGTGGCGCTCGAGCGAGCCCCGGACGGCATCGGGCAGGACGGTGTGCCGGTCTTTGTCACCCTTGCCGGCGCGGACGACCAGCTGGTTTTGGCCCCAGTCGATGTCCTTGACGCGCAGCCGGCAGCATTCGAGCAGGCGCAAGCCCGAGCCATAGAGCAGCATCGCCATTAGCTTGGGGGTCCCCTCCATCGCGGCGAGGATGCCGCGGACCTCCTCCTGGCTCAGCACGACCGGGACGCGCTGGGAGCGTTTGGCGCGGACGACGCCTTGGACCTGCCCCAGCTCCTTGCCCAGGGCGTTCTTATAGAAGAAGAGCAGCGCCTGGCGCTCCGGATACAGTCCAAAGCGATCCAGGAAGCGCTTCACCCAGGAGACGTAGGCTTTCTCGGTCGCCGGGCTCAAATGCCGGGCGCGGATGGCCTGTTCCAGGCGCTGCAGCGGCGTGCCTTGCGGCGCCGGCGGGGTGGGCTCGTCGAACGCCTCACGAAGGCGTGAGGCCATCTCGGCGGGCACGGTCCAGTACTTCTCTTCCGGGTGCCAGCGCTTGCCGGGAATGGCTTTGATCTTGGCAACGCGTTCGGCGCTGTACGGGAAGCGGACGATGAGTCTGCCGGCTTCGCCTTGGGTGATCCGTAGTTCCGAGCTCACACTAAGGATACGAATGAGCCCGGCAAAAAGTTCCCTGTCTAAGAGAACCGCAGCTTTCGTCCTTGGGTGGCGCAGTCTTTGAGGTAAAAGTTGATCAAGGTCTGGTAGGGCAGCCCGACTTCCCCCGCCATCTTCTTGAAGTATTCGATCGTGTCTTTGTCGATACGGATCGTGACCTGCCGCTTAAGCGCCTTGGCGTATGGGTTTCTGACACCCTTGGAGAAATCGTAGTGCTTCCTCATGGCAATCTCGCCTCGTATTCGAAACGTTCGGACCGGCTCGCCTTGCGCGCGGAGATGATCCGGATGACGGAGCCCGCCTGTCGGTAGCAGTGACAGACGACGAGCATCTTCAAGGCGAAGCTGGAACCGATCATGATGAACCTTTCTTCGTCTCTCGAGTGGTCCGGATCGGGGATCAGGAGCGCGTTCCCGTCGAAAAAGACGGACTGCGCCTCGACGAACGAGATGCCGTGCTTACGCCGGTTCGCTCGACTCTTGTGCGAATCCCACTCGAAACGAGGATTATGCACAGTATACCTACAGAATACCTACTGTCAAGAGAGAATCCATCGCCTCCCTATATAGAACGAGCGGCGGGAAAAGTTCCCTAGTCTTCTTTGGCGAGCGGGTAGGTCCCGTTGCGCGGGAAGGGAGCCGCCTTGCCGGCTCTCGAGACGAAGAGCGAGGCGGCGACGAGCAGGACGGCGAGGAGGCTAGGGCGCAACGACGCGGCCGAGCAGCGCGACCTGCGCGAGGACGGCCAGGACGCAGGCGGCCTTGAAGAGGCGGCGCTTGCGCACGGCCACGCGCGCGTGGCTGACGCCCTCGCGGACCAGGTCCTCGTGGTATTGGGTGGCGGTGATGCCGCCGCCCAGGTAGCGGTCGAGCAGCTGGATCGCCTCGGTGTAGGTGAGCCTGGCCAGAGATTCGGGCGCGAGGAGGTTGTCGCCGGGGACGTGCTTGTCGCCGATCGGCTTGGGCGCGGGCAGCGGCAGCAGCGCGAAGACGGCGACGAGCAGCGCCAGGCCGAAGGCGGCGAGGGCGGCGCGGCCGAAGGCGCCGCTCGGGCCGGTGACGCCGACGAAGGCGCCCTCGAGGGCGGCGATGAGGATCAGGGCGGCGAGCTTGGTCTCGGTCCACTCCACGGCGCGGCGCATCGAGTCGAGGATGGTCCAGAGGCGGCGCTCGGGCTCGGGCGTGAGGTGGCTCGAGATCGACATGCCGTTATTCTAGGAAATCGCGGTGCTGATACTTTGCTGAATTCGCGCCGTCGTCGTGGCGGCGGCTGCCGATTTCCGGTATCTCTTCCCCATGAAAACGACGACCCGTCTCGCTCGCCTCGCGGCGCCGGTGGCCGCCGTGCTGATGTATTCGCTCGCTCTCTCCGCCGTCGTCGGCCTGCTGCTCGTCCACGGGCCGATGGCCGACGGCCTCGCCTGGCTGATGGCCTGGGGCCGGGCCTGCCTGCGCTGCCTCGGCCCGTCCGTGGCGCTGCTGGGCGGCGGCCTCCTGGTGGCGCGGCGCGCCCTCCAGGAAGCGGCGCGGCGGCTGGCCGAGTGGGTCCGCGCGCTCGCTCAAGACGGGCCGGGCGCTCCGGCGACGGCGCGCGTCCTCGCGCCCGCGGCGGAGGAGGTGCGCAAGCTCGCGCGCGCCCTCTCCGCCGCGCGCGCGGCCGCGGAGGAAGAGGCGCGGCTGCGCCACGACGCCGAGGCCGTGTGGACGCCCGAGCGGCTCAAGAAGTTCGTGCTGGCCAAGCTCGACGGACGGCCGCTCTTCGTCGTCGCCAACCGCGAGCCCTACAGCCATCAGCGCGACGGCAAGGAGCTGCGCGTCACCCGTCCGGCGAGCGGCCTGGTCACCGGCGTCGAGCCGATGCTGCTGGCCTGCGGCGGGACGTGGGTGGCGCACGGCAGCGGCTCCGCCGACCGCGACGTGGTGGATGATCGCGACCGCGTGCAGGTGCCGCCGGGGCAGCCGCGCTACTGGCTCAAGCGCGTCTGGCTCTCGGCCCAGGAGCAGCGCGGCTACTACGACGGCTTCGCCAACAGCGGCCTGTGGCCGCTCTGCCACATCGCCCACACCCGTCCCACCTTCCTCGCCGAGGACTGGGCCGCCTACCAGGCCGTCAACCGCAAGTTCGCCGACGCCCTGCTCGAGGAGCTCGAGGGCGTGGAGAACCCGTGCGTGCTCGTGCAGGACTACCATTTCGCCCTGCTCCCCCGCATGATCAAGGAAGCGCGGCCGGACGCCCGCGTGGCCCTGTTCTGGCACATCCCCTGGCCCAACTTCGAGGCCTTCGGCATCTGCCCCTGGCAGGCGCAGATCCTGGACGGCATGCTGGGCGCCGACCTCATCGGCTTCCACGTGCAGTACCACTGCAACAACTTCCTGGAGACCGTCGACCGCGCGCTCGAGAGCCGCATCGACCGCGACCGCTTCACGGTCCATCGCCTGGGCCACGAGACGCTCGTGAAGCCCTTCCCGATCAGCGTGGCCAGCCCGCCCGCTCCGGCGCGGCCGGGGCCGGACAAGACCGCGCTCTTGGCGAAGCTGGGGCTGCGGGCGCGCTACCTCGGCGTCGGCGTCGACCGCATCGACTACACGAAGGGCCTCATCGAGCGCTTCCGCGGCATCGAGCGCTTCCTCGACAAGCACCCGCAGTATCAAGGAGAGTTCACCTTCGTCGAGCTGGGCGCGCCCAGCCGCACGAGCATCGAGGCCTACGACGAGCTCTTCGAGCGGGTGCGGGAGGAGGCGAGGCGGATCAACGCCCGCTTCGAGCGCGACGGCTACCGGACGATCGTGCTGCTGGCCGCCCAGCATTCCCACGAGGCGATCCAGCCGTACTACCGAGCGGCCGACCTCTGCCTGGTGACCTCGCTGCACGACGGCATGAACCTCGTGGCCAAAGAGTTCGTCGCCGCCCGCGAGGACGAGGGCGGGGCCCTGATCCTGAGCCGCTTCACGGGCGCCGCTCACGAGCTGCACGACGCGCTCTTGGTCAACCCCTACGACACCGAGCAGCTGGCCGACGCGATCCGCGCCGCGCTGAAGCTGCCCGACGCCGAGCGCCGGCGGCGCATGGCGGCGATGCGCAAGAGCCTGCGCGAGCAGAACGTGTACGGCTGGGCCGCGGGCTTGATAGACGACCTGGCCGCGGTGCGGCTGCCGGCGGAAGCGACGCCGCGCGCGGAGGCGAGAGCATGAAAGCCCAATTGGCGCTGATCGAGATCATGAACGAGGCCCGCGGCGAGATCTGGATCGCCGTGCGGGCGCTGCCCGCCCTCGGCGCATCGGGAGTGTGGCGCGGCGCCGCCGAGCTCGCGCATTGGTCGATCCACGACCTGACGGAGTGCCGCGTGGTGGCCTTCGGCCTGACGGCCGCCGCGG
>CAZZGQ010000177.1:0-6710 GCA_964653765.1 uncultured Elusimicrobia bacterium
GTCGTCGTCGATCTCGAGGCCGTGGATCTTGTTGTCTTCCCCGACGCCGCCGGCGGCCACGCGCAGCTGGCCGGGGGCGGGAGGCAGGTCCTTGAGCTCCCGCTGGGTCTCGGTGTCGGCTTCCTGCAGGAGGCCCTTCAGGTCGCCGCCCTTGAGCTCGAAGGTGACCAGGCGGTCGTCCCAGCCGAACCAGCTCTTGAGCTGCTCCTCCGTGAAGTCGCCCGGCATGGAGCCGATCTGGGTCACGGGCATGACGGCCGCTTCCGAGCGAGTGCGGTCGGCCATCAGCGAGGCCGCCAGAGTCCAGAAATCGCGCGCGGTCAGCCGCGGCATGTGCGAGCCGCCGTAGCGGCTGCCTTGCGGGAAGAGCTTGTGCGGCGGCGGGATCAGGGCCGGCGCGGTCGTCAGCGCGAGCTCGAAGCGCTTCGCGTCGAAGCGCGGGAAGCCGTCGGCATCGGCCAACGCGTCGTCGAGCAGGATGTGGTCGACGGCGACGCTCAGGTCGCGGGCCCCGTCGGCTTGGCGGGGACCCAGCGCCGCCTCGATGCGGCAGAGCGCGTTCGGGTATTCGGACGCCAGCAGCAGCGAGGGAGGGAAGTCGTCCCGGCGGTCCTCGAGGCGCATCTTCTTGGGACGCGCCGTCTCCGGGCTGCCCTCCTCCGAGTCGCCCAGGATCACGTCGATGCCGCGGACGAAGTCGCGCAGGCGCGCGTTGTCGCCCTGGGACAGGTTGGAGAGCACGACGAGCAGGTCCACCTCGGGGCGCAGGGTCCGCACGCTCGCGCGCGTGGCCTCCAGCGGATCGGCGATCGAGAGCCCTTCCAGCGAGCCGCGACCGAGGTACTTGGCGTAGTTGGCGCGCGTGACGCCCACCAAGCCCACCTTCAAGCCTTCGGCTTCCACGGTCGCCGTGGCCTGCAAGACGGTCTCGCCGTCGGCGTTCATGAGGTTGTCGGATAGGAACTGGATCCCGTCCGGCTTCTCTTCCATGTACTTCTGGACGTCGGCCCAGTGGCGCAGCTCGCCGCGGCCCACGGCCGAATACTGCAGGCCGAGCCGCTGCAAGGCGTCGTAAAGGGGGCGGCCCGACAGCGCCGCCGGATCGTCGCGGAACTCCCAGTTGCCGCGGCTGACGACGATGCGGTCCTTGGAGCCGCCGGCCAGCGCCGTGGCGGCGCGGCCGAGCCCGCCCGTGGTCTTGAGGAAGAAGACGGCGTCCACCGGCTTGTCGCCCACCTTCAGGTGATAGATCGTGACGACGAGGCTGCGCTCCTGCGCCGCGACGGGCGTGGGCGAGTCGACGTCGAACTGAAGATAGGGACCGTCCTTCTCCTGCACGCGGCGGATGACAGCGCGGCGCTCGGCCGCCGCCGGGGCGAGGGGATAGCGGCGCACCTCCTCCAGGAAGCGGCGGGACAGCTCCGGATCGGCGGGGGCGAGGAGGAAGAGCCCGTCCACCGTCTCCAGCACCCCCGTCACGGCCGTCTGGCCCGCGGCGAGATGAGCCAGCTCGGTCTGCGGCATGTCCGCCATGTTGTAGCGCAGCCGCTGCCCGCTGTAGGTCGCGCCCACGTTGTCGATGTCGACGAGGGTGAAGTCGGTGGAGTGGCGCAGCAGGCGCTCGAAGGGCGGGATCATGCGCGTGGGCAACGCCGGCTCATAGCCCGCCACGGAGACGATCTGGACGCGCTGCGTCTCAGCGGCGCGCGCGCCGGCGCAAAGGACGAGGGCGGCGGAAACGGCGAGGAACAGGCGGCCCATGGCGGGAGGTCATCGTAGCATTTTGCCGATTTGACGATTTTATGTCGCCCCCCGGAGCTCAGGCGGGAGAGCTCGGGCGGCGAAAAAAGAAGAGGGCCGGCCTTTCGGCCGGCCCTCCTGATAGGACGCCTTCGGCGCTTACTTCGCCGCTTCCGCGGCCTTGGCCGGCGCGGGCTCGAGGGCCAGCGCCAGGACCTGGTCGATCGTCGTGACGGGGATCAGCGTCATGTCCTTGCGGATCTCCGGATCGAGGTCGTCGATGTCGGAGAGGTTCTCCTGCGGGAAGAGCACCGTCTTCTTGCCCGAGGCATAGGACGCCAGGATCTTCTCCTTGAGGCCGCCGATGGCGTGCACGCGGCCGCCCATGTCGATCTCGCCCGTCATCGTCACGTCGGGGCGGACGAGGCGGCCGGTGAGCAAGCTCATCATGGCCGTCGTCATCGTGATGCCGGCCGAGGGCCCGTCCACCTTGCCCGCCGGCACGAAGGACAGGGAGAACTTCTTCTCCTCGAGGATCTTGGGATCGATGTCGTGCTTCTTGGCCTGATCCTCGAGCTGAGCGTAGACGACCTGCATCACGTTCTCGGCCGAGTCGCGGATCATCTCCAGCATCTGCTGGCGCAGCGTCAGCTCACCCTTGCCCGGGCGCATGCGCGCCTGGATGTTGAGCAGGCTTCCGCCCGTGGCGTTGACGCCCAGGCCCCAAGCGTCGCCGGGCTGGTTGTCCCAGGGCTTCCTGTTCTCGTACTTCGGGTTGCCGAGGTACTCGGGCTTGCGGATATCGTCGATCGTCAGCCTGGCCTTGGGCACCTCGCCGGCCTTCATGGCGCGCGTCAGCTCCTTGCGGAAGAGCTTATTGATCATCTTCTGCACGTTGCGCACGCCGGACTCGCGGGTGTAGCCCTCGATGATGAACTTCAAGGCTTCGTCGTCGAGCTGCGCCTGATCCGGCTTGAGGCCCACTTCCGCGCGCTGCTCGGCGAGGATGTGGTTCTTGGCGATGCGGATCTTCTCCTTGAGCGTGTAGCTCGTGAAGTCGATGATCTCCATGCGGTCGCGCATCGGGCCCGAGACCTTGTCCAGGTCGTTGATGGTGACGATGAAGAGCACCTCGGAGAGGTCGTACGGCACCTCCATGAACGTGTCCTCGAAGGTGTCGTTCTGCTCCTTGTCGAGGATCTCGAGCATGCCGGCCATGAGATCGTCGCTGGCCTTCTCGCCCTCGTCGAGCAGGAAGACGGGGTTCTTCACGCCCGCTTCCTTCATCTTGCGGATGATGGCGCCGGGCCGCGACTTGACGTAGGTGCGGCCGTGGCCGACGAGCTCGGAGATGTCCTTCTTGCCGCCGAGGGACTTGCGCACGAACTTGCGGCCCATGGCATGGGCGATGGCCTTGGCCAGGGAGGTCTTGCCGGTTCCGGGCGGGCCGACGAAGGCCAGGATGGCGCCCTTCTTGATGCCGGTCGCCTTGCGCACGGCCAGGAACTCGATGATGCGGTCCTTCACCGACTGCAGGCCCGTGTGGCTCAGGCTGATGTATTCCTCGGCGAGCTTGAGGTCCAGGTTGTCGTCGGTGCGCGCGCTCCACGGCACGCCGGTGAGCCAGGTCAGGTAGTTCTTCGTGGCCTCCCGCTCGGTGCCTCTCTGCTCGCGGAAGTTCTTGAGCTCGTCGTCGGCCACCTTCCGGACGTTCTCGGGCATGCCTGATTCTTCGATCTTCTCGCGGATCTCCTTGGCCTCGGGATCCTGCTCGTCCTCCTGCTCGGCGGCGGCGTCGCGCAGGTCGCCCATCAGGATGCGCAGCCGGTCCTCGAGCGAGTTGGCCGCGAGCAGCTCCTTCTGGACGTCGAGGCTGAGATCCTCGTAGCCGATGGCGTTATGGACGACGGTGTTGATCATCGCCGCCTGGTCCATCTTAAGCAGGTTGGCGATGAACTCGGGCTTGTAGTTCAGGCGGCGCAACAGGCCGCGCAGCTCACTCTTGTACTTGGCGATCTGATCCGAGTCGCCGAGCGGCAAGAGCCGATACTTCACCTCGGCGCGTCCGATGTTGGCGATGAGCGAGATGACTTTGAGCTCACGCACGCCTTCGATCGTGAACTCGAGCGTGTCGTCATCCTTCTTCTGCGTGGAGATCACGCGGGCGAGAGTGCCCATGTGGTGCTGCTCGCCTTGCTTCTTGCCGGCCACGGTGAGGAAGACGTAACCGTTGTCGGCGCCGTCCTTGGCGGCCAGGATCTGCTTGGCGCCCTGGCTCTCGCCGGGGAAGGAGAAGACGAAGCGGGTGCCCGGCAGGATGATGCGCGGGGCCTGCAGGATGGCGGCGGTGTCGGGGAAGCCGTCGCCCTGCTTGCCGCCGCCGGCGGCGCTGCCGGCGGGCGCGCCCGCCCCGGCGCCGGGGGTGGCGACGGGGAGCTTGCGGTTTTCTCCGGCCAAGTCGAAGTCCTGAGTGCCTTTCTCGTAGCCGGCCATGGCGGCGGCTTCGTCGGTGGCGCCGGCGGCGCTGGCGGCCTGGGACTCGCCTTGGGAGGCGGCCTCGGCGGAGAGAGGTTGGGCGATGGCGGAAGCGGGCTGAGCGAGCGCGGCGTCGAGGCCCACGGCGGGGGCGAGATCCAGGTCGCCCTTGAGCCCTTGGAGGGGCACGGCCGGGACGGAGGCCGGCATGGCCGCCGACGGGCTCGTCGTCTCCGCTCGCGCGCCGAACTCGGCCGCCGAAACGGCGACGCTGTTGAGCGCCAGAGCCGTCATCAAGATGAACGCCGCAGTCCGCTTCATCGATCGCATCACGCCTCCCGAGAGCTTCAGGTCCGCCTAGCATAGCGGCCCTGAGGCGCTGATGGTTGGTCCATTCGGCGCGGACGGCGCCGAAAGACGGCCTAAGCCCGCCTAGGCCTTAAGGCACTAGGGTATCGGAGTAGGCGCGGAGACGACCCGGGGCGACGCCAAGCCCATGGGCTGGAAGGCGTAGATCTTCACCGTGCCGTCCACGCCGCCGGCGGCGAGCGCGTGTCCGTCGGGCGCCACGGCCACGCTGCGCACCTGATCGGCCGGGCCGCGCAGCAGCGTCTTCTGAAAGCCGACGTCGCCGTCCCAGAAGCGCACCAGGTCATCGCCGCCCGAGGCGAGCACTCCGCCGGCCGGAAAGTAGGCGAGCGACCAGACCGCGTCCGTATGGCCCCAGAGCGTCTGCTGCAGCTTGCCGGTGCTCGCGTCCCAGAAGCGGATCGTCTGGTCCCAGCCCGCCGAGGCCAGCGTCTTGCCGTCGGGGGAGAAGGCCACGGATTGGACGATATCCGTGTGGCCCTGCAAGGTCAGCAGCAGCGTGCCCTTCTCCACGTCCCAGACGCGGACCGTGCGGTCGTCCCCGGCCGAGGCCAGGCGCTTGCCGTCGGGCGAGAAGGCCACCGCGTACACGTTGCCTTGATGCCCCCGCAGGAGACGGCGCGGCTTGCCGGATTCGGCGTCCCAGAGTCGCACGGCCCAATCGTCGCCGCCGGAGGCCAGAGTGCGGCCGTCGGGCGAATAGGCCAGAGAGAAGACCGCCGTCGTGCCCAGGCTCCAGACCGCCCGCGAGGCGCCGGTGGTCGGGTTCCAGAGGCGGATCGTCTTGTCGTAGCCGCCGGAGGCCAGCGTGGAGCCGTCCGGAGAAAAGGCCACGGCGTAGACGAAGCTCGAGTGACCGTCGAGCTCGAGCAGCGGCCTGCTGAGGTTGACGACGCTCGTGTCCCACAAGCGGACGGTGCCGTCCTTGGAAGCCGATGCGAGCGTCCGGCCGTCGGGGGAGAAAGCCACGGAGGTGACCTCGCCCCGATGAGCGGCGAGGACGGCGCGCCGCTGGTAGAGATCGTTGGAAGTGATGTCCGAAGCGAGGGGGCCGCTCGCGGCCACGAGGACCACGGCGATCCAAAGGAAGTAACGTCCATGAACGATGCAGTAATCGTGCAAGGCGCCCATGTTCAGAAGCTCCCCGGCTTGCGGGCTTCGAAACCGCGCAGGCCATATAAAAGGATCCTTCCTCCGCGATCTCCCGAGGCCAGCCGGCGGCCGCCGGGCGAGATCGCCAGCGCGCTGACACCGTCTCCTTCGGAGGGCAGCGACAGGCGGTGCGTCCCGTACTCCACGTCCCAGAACCTCACGGTGCGGTCGGCTCCTCCCGAGACGAGCACGGTATCGTCGGGCGAGAACGCCACGGAGAAAACGGTCCCCTTGTGGCCCAGCAGGCGGTGGCGCTCCCTGCCGTTGCTCGTGAACCATAGCGAGACCGCGCCGTCCGCCCCGGCCGCCGCCAGCCACCGCCCGTCGTGCGAGAAACGGACGTCCCAGATGAAGCCGCCGCGCGGCTCGAGGACGGACTTGCGCGCTCCGCTGGACGCGTCCCACAGCATCACCTCGCCGTCCCAGCCGCCGGTCGCCAGAGTGCGACCGTCGGGAGAGAACGCCACGGCGTTGACGCTGCTCGTGTGGCCGCGCAGCGTCAGGGCCGGGGAGACGAAGTCCTTGAAGGCGCGGGCCCCGCCCTGCGTCCGTCCGTTGCGCGCCTGGGACAGGGTCAGCCCGAGCTCATAGACGCGCGCGGCATCGTCCCAGGCGCCGGCGGCCAGCGTCTTGCCGTCCGGCGAGAAGCTCAAAGAGCTCACGGCCGCCTCGGCCCCGGTCAGGACGGCCCGCTGCTTGCGCGAAGGCACGTCCCAGAGCAGGATCAGCCGGTCGACCCCGCCCGTGGCCAGCGTGCGGCCGTCGGGCGAGAAGGCGACGACGTTCACGGCCCCCGCGTGCCCATGCAGCGAGGCCAAAGCGCGGCCCGTGCGCGCGTCCCAGAGGCCGACCCGGCCGTCGCGGCCGGCCGAGGCCAGGATCTTGCCGTCCGGAGAGAACGCGACTCCGTTGATGTCCTGCCGGTCGGCCTTGAGCGTCGCTTTCAGGACGAGAGACTGCGTGAACGGATTCTC
>CAZZGQ010000178.1:0-2321 GCA_964653765.1 uncultured Elusimicrobia bacterium
CCCTCCGGCAAGCGGGTCTCGCTGCGCAAGACGGGCTTCACCATCGTCCCGCGCGACAAGGCCTCCGGGCTCGTCGCCCTCGATCCGGCGCCGGGCCATCAGCGCTCGGCCGCGGGCAAGCTCGTGCGCGGCCGGCTGGAGGCGACGCTGTTCCACCGCAACCTGCGTTTGGTCAACGTGGTCGACCTCGAGAACTACACCCACGGCGTCGTCTCGGCGGAGATGCCGATCAAGTCGCCGCTCGAGGCGCTCAAGGCCCAGGCCGTCGTGGCCCGCACGCACGCCCTCTTCATCAAGAACGTCTCGCGGCGCCACCGCAAGCAGGGCTACGACGTCTGCGACGACCAGCACTGCCAGGTCTACGCCGGAGCGCGCGCGGAGAGCGCCCGATCCCGCGAGGTCGTCGACGGCACGAGGGGGCGGGTGGTGACGTACCAGGGCGCCCTGGCCCACGTCATCTATTCCTCGAACTGCGGCGGGCACACCCAGAGCGGCAAGGACCTCAACGGCTGGGGGGACGTGCCGTACTGGACCGGCATCGAGGACGCGCCGTCGGCGGGCTCCCTGCCGCGCTCGCCGTGGCAGCTGCGGCAGTGGCTGCTCACGTGGCCGCCTTCGTATTGCAAGCCGTCCGCCGACGTCCACCCCTCGCACTTCCGGTGGACGCGCGTGATGACCTTCGCGGAGCTCGAGGCGAAGGCCGACCGCAAGCTCCACGTGGGCAAGCTCAAGACGCTGCGCGCGCTGCGCCGCTCTCCGTCCGGCAACGTCAACACGCTGCTCGTCGAGGGCAGCCGCAAGAAAGTGCGGGTGAAGTCCGAGTTCGACATCCGCGGCCTGCTCGGCATCGGCTCGCTGCGCAGCACGCAGTTCGTCATCGATTGGGACTACGACGCCAAAGGGAAGCCGCGCGCCGTCGTCTTCCACGGCGGCGGCTGGGGCCACGGCGTGGGGCTCTGCCAGTCCGGCGCCATCGGCCGGGCCGACGCCGGCCAGACCTACCAGGACATCATCAAGGCCTACTTCAAAGGCACCGACCTCGGCCAACTCAACTACTAGTTAACAACGGTGTCAGGCTCGATTGTTAACTAGTTTCTCAGAAACCAGTTAACAATCGAGCCTGACACCGTTGTTAACTAGTATTGCCGTTGTAACAGGGAAGCGCTATCATCCGTCCGTGCGCGGTCTGGGATTGCTGATCTTGCTGCTCGCCGCCGGCTGCCGCGGCACCGTGCCGCTCCTCAACACCCAGCCCGAGGAGGGCATCTCCTCGGTGCTCATCGGCTGCA
The DNA here is from genome assembly GCA_964653765.1 of uncultured Elusimicrobia bacterium. Classification (GTDB taxonomy): domain Bacteria; phylum Elusimicrobiota; class Elusimicrobia; order UBA1565; family UBA9628; genus JAGWUP01. The sequence goes on from CAZZGQ010000178.1 coordinate 1,290, forward strand.
AGGTGGCGCTGCCCACGGGCGAGACGCCCTCGGGCAAGCTCGCGCTCAACCTGGAAGGGGTCAAGGGCGGGGAGATCTACCGCCTGCCCATCGAGCCGCGCCGCGCGCTGCTCTATCAGGTCGAGCCCGGCCTCTACCACCTCACGCCCACCCGCTCCATCTTCGGCAACCATCAGGACCTGCTCAAGGTCTCGGTGGCGGGCCATACCTACAAGGTGCCGTTCCCGCGCGACATCCTCCGCAAGGAGGAGCTCGACATCAAGCCCACGCGTATCGTGTCCATCGGCATCGTCAACGTGGAGGTCCTCGAGCGCCTGCCCGGCAGGCCCGCCACCGTCCGCGTCTGGCTCGACGACGGCGTGCAGGCGCGGCGCGATCTCCTGCAGAACGAGATCCGCTCGATGATGGATCCCAACGCCCCGTCCGACGAGCGCCAAGCCGCGCTGGCCTGGACCCACGCGCTCGACGAAGCCCTCTCCGACCTCATCACCGAGGCCGACCGCCGCGCGCCGTTCCGGGCCGTCCCTTGAGCCCCGCGCTGGGCATCGAGCTGGGAGCGACCTGGCTGCGCCTCTACCTCGCCGACGAGAACGGCCGCGTTCTCAAGCGCGCGCGCGTCGCGGGCGCGCCCTGGCCGCAGTCGACGCCGATCCTCGAGAAGCAGCTGCGAGCATGGGGACGTCCGAAGCTGTCGCGCCTGGTCTTCGGCGGCAAAGGGCTGGGTCTCATCAGGGATCAGCGCGCCTTCGCCAAGACCCTCAAGCGCGTGGCCCCCGGCGCGCGCCTGCGGATCATGTCGGACCTCGAGCTCGCGCACATCGCCTCCTTCCGCGGCGGCCCCGGCGTGCTGCTGATCGCCGGCTCCGGCTCGGCCGCGCTGGCCCGCGACGGCCGCGGCCGCCTGCGCCGCGCCGGCGGCTGGGGCCCGTTGATCGGCGACGAAGGCTCCGGCTTCTGGATCGGCAAGGAGGCGCTGCACGACCCCAAGCTCTCCAAGCTCTGGCCGGCGGACAAGCCGCTGCGCGTGGGGCG
>CAZZGQ010000178.1:2421-6706 GCA_964653765.1 uncultured Elusimicrobia bacterium
GGCCGGCCCGGCCGGAGAACCGGGGCCGGGCCGGCGGTAAAGCCTGAGAGCGCGACTAGCTCAGGCGGTCCTGGATCCCTTCTTTGGCCTCGCGGAACGCCTCGCGAGCGCCTTCCCTGACCGCGCCGAAGCCCGCGGCGGCTTTCACGCGCGTGGGGATCTTCTCCCCGATGCGGCTGGCCAGACCCTTGGCTCGCTCGCTCGTGTCGCGAGCGTAGCCGCCCAGGCGTCCGCGCAGCTCTTCGCCGGCGCTCGGGGCGAACAGCAAGCCCAGCACTCCGCCGACCACCATGCCGGTGATCAGCCAGCCGAAGCCCGAGAGCCCGCTCTCTTCTTCCTCGTAATAAGCCATTGGATCGATCCTCCCTTCCTTTTCGGTTAACCGTGCGACGCAGGGACTATAACGCGCCAAGCTCCGAAAACCCTCAAGAAACGCTATACTCGAAAAATGAAGATCGCCATCGGCGCCGACCACGCCGGCTACGAACTCAAGAAGCAGGTGGCCGGGCTCCTCGAGAAGCTGGGCCATACCGTCGTCAACATGGGCACCGACGGGCCGCAAGCCGTCGACTATCCCGACTACGCGCGCAAGGTCGCCGAAGCCGTGGCCCGCAAGCAGGTGGACCGCGGTATCGTCGTCTGCGGCAGCGGCGTGGGCGCCTGCGTGGCCGCCAACAAGGTGCCGGGCGTGCGGGCCGGCCTCAGCAGCGACACGTTCTCGGCGCGCCAGGGCGTGGAGGATGACGACGTCAACGTCCTGTGCATGGGCTCGCGCGTGATCGGCCAGGAGCTGGCGTTCGACGTCGTGCGCGCCTGGCTGAACGCCAAGTTCTCGGGCCTCGAGCGGCACGTGCGCCGGCTCAACAAGGTGATCGCCATCGAAAAAGAGTTCAGTGGAGGCGCAAAGTGACCAAGAAGAACCCTCTTCGCGAGCTGGAGCGCTTCGGCGTCAGCGTCTGGTACGACAACATCAGCCGGGCCCTACTGTCGTCGGGCCAGCTGCGGCGGCTCATCGAGGACGACGGCCTCACGGGCGTCACCTCCAATCCCACGATCTTCGAGAAGGCGATCGGCTCCTCCGCCGACTATGACGACTCTATTAGGACCTTTGCCCGTCAGGGCAAAGGTCCGCTCGAGATCTTCGAGGGCCTGGCCGTCGAGGACATCCGCGCCGCGGCCGATCTCCTCAAGCCGGTCTACGATCGCGCGAAGGGCGCCGACGGCTACGTCAGCCTCGAGCTGCCGCCGGCGCTGGCCCGCGACGCCGCCGGCAGCCGCGCCGAGGCGGCCCGCCTCTTCAAGCTCGTCGGCCGTCCGAACCTGATGATCAAGATCCCCGGCACCGTCGAGGGCGTCCAGGCGTTCGAGGACGTCACGGCCGACGGTATCCCGGTCAACGTCACGCTGCTCTTCTCGCAGGAGCGCTACTCCGCCGTCGTCGAGGCGTACCTGCGCGGCCTGGAGCGCCGCGCCAAGGCCAAGAAGGACCTCTCGAAGATCGCCTCCGTCGCCAGCTTCTTCGTCAGCCGCGTCGACACCCTGATCGACAAGCAGCTCGAGGGCAAGGGCGCCGAGGCCAAGGCGCTGCAGGGCAAGGCCGCCATCGCCAACGCCAAGCTCGCGTACCTGATCTACAAGAAGGAATTCGGCTCGGCGCGCTGGGACAAGCTCGCGGCCGCGGGGGCGCGCGCCCAGCGGCTGCTCTGGGCGTCGACCAGCACCAAGAACCCCAACTACCGCGACGTCATCTACGTGGAGGAGCTCATCGGCGACGACACCGTCAACACGATGCCTCCGGCGACGGTGGACGCGTTCCGCGATCACGGCGTCTGCGGTCCTGCGCTGGAGCGGGACGTGGATACGGCGCGCAAGCAGTGGCAGGACTTGGCGCGCTTCGGCGTCGACACCGCCAAGGTCGCCGTGACGCTGGAAGAGGAGGGGCTGGCCGCTTTCTCCAAGTCCTTCGAGACCCTGCTGGGCCAGATCGCGGCCAAGCGCGAGATCATCGAGGCCGAGGCCGGCGTCGTCGACGCCGGGCTGGCGCAGCTCGAGCGCGCGCTCTTCTCGAGCCGCTTGTGGGCCAAGGACGCCTCGTTGTGGAAGACCGAGGCCGCCCACCAGAAGATCATCAAGAACTCCCTCGGCTGGCTGACGGCGCCGGAGGCCATGGCGCTGAACCTGGGCAAGATCAAGGCGTTCGCCGCCGATATCAAGCAGGAAGGCTTCACCGACGCCGTGGTGCTGGGCATGGGCGGCTCCTCGCTGTGCTGCGAGGTCTTCGCGCGCTGCTTCCCGACGGCGAAGGGGCATCCCCGGCTCCACGCGATGGACACGACGAACCCGGGCGCGGTGGCGGAGCTGACGGAGAAGCTGGACCTGAAGAAGACACTCTTCATCGTCTCCAGCAAATCCGGCTCGACGATCGAACCGAACTGCTTGATGGAACATTTCTGGGCGGCCGTCGACAGGGTTTCGCCCGGCAAAGCCGGGCGAAGCTTCATCGCCATCACCGATCCCAACACCTCGCTCGAGAAGCTGGCCCGCAGCCGGGGCTTTCGGCAGGTCTTCCTGAATCCCGCCGACGTGGGCGGCCGCTTCAGCGCGCTGACGCTCTTCGGCCTCGTGCCGGCCGCCCTCATGGGCGTCGACGTGGAGAAGCTGATCGCCCGCGCGCGCGCGGCCGCCAAGCTCTGCGGCGCCGGCACGCCGACGCCGCAGAACCCGGCGCTGCGCCTGGGCGCGGCGCTCGGCCGCCACGCGGCCAAGGGCCAGGACAAGCTCACGCTCTGGCTCTCGCCGGCGCTCGAGTCGTTCGGCCTCTGGATCGAGCAGCTCATCGCCGAATCCACCGGCAAGGAGGGCAAAGGCGTCGTGCCCGTCCTGGGCGAGCCCTTGGGCAAGCCCGGCTCCTACGGCCGCGACCGCCTGTTCGTCGCCGTCGCGCTGCCCGAGCAGCCGGCGCCGGCCGCCTTCGGCGACCTGGAGAACGCCGGCCATCCCACCCTCGCCCTCAAGCTCGAGGACATGTACGACTTGGCCGCGCAATTCTTCCTGTGGGAAGTGGCCACGGCGGCGGCGGGGCAGCTCCTGGGCGTCGACCCCTTCGACCAGCCCGACGTCCAAGCGGCCAAGGACCAGACCAAGTCGCTGCTGGCCTCGCTCGAGAAAGGCCGGCTGCCGACCGAGGACGCGCCGCTGAACGCCGGCGGGTTGACCGCTTTCGCCGACGCCGGCCTCGTCAAGACGCTGGCCAAGGGCGCCGAGCGGCCGTCCCGCCGTCCCTTGCCGGAGGCCTTGGCCGCGCACTGGGGCCGGCTGAGGGCGGGGGATTACGCCGCGGTGCTGGCCTACCTCCAGCCCACCGAGGAGAACCGCATCGCCGTCGAGGCGCTGGCCGCTCAACTGCGGCGGCTCGCCGACGTGCCGGTCGTCATCGAGTTCGGGCCGCGCTACCTGCACTCCACGGGCCAGCTCTATAAAGGAGGCGCCGCCAACGGCCTGTTCCTCCAACTCGTCGAGGACGACAGCGCCGCCGTGCCGGTGCCGGGGCAGAGCTACACGTTCGGCACGCTCTTCCGCGCCCAAGCGCGCGGCGATTTCGCCGCCATGCTCGCGGCCGGACGGCGCGCGCTGCGCCTGGAGCTGGGCTCGGCCGGCAACAAGCCGCTGCAGGCGCTGCTCAACGCGGCGGCTTCGGCCGCGTCGGCCAAATGCGCCTGAGCCCGGCCCAGCTCAAGAAGCGCGCCGCCTCCATCAAGCTCGCCTTGATGGACATCGACGGCGTGCTCACCGACGGCCTGGTCTACCACATGGTCGACTCGGGGGGGACGCTCATCGAGTTCAAGGGCATCAACGCCAAGGACTCGATCGGGCTCGCCTGGCTCACCGAGTTCGGCCTGCGCACGGGCGCGATCAGCGGCCGCAACTCCGCGGGCATGCACAAGCGCCTGGAGATGCTGCACGTCAAATACATCTACCAGGGCCGCCTCGACAAGCGCGTCGTCTTCGACGAGATCTGCCGCGACGCCGAGGTGGCCGCCTCCCAGGTGCTCTACATCGGCGACGACCTGCCGGACATCCCCGTGCTCTCGGCCTGCGGCCTGGCGGTCGCTCCCGCCGACGCGCGCCCCGAGGTGAAGGCTTGCGCTCATTGGGTGACCAAGGCGCCCTGCGGAGAAGGCGTGGTCCGCGAGGTCGCCGAGACCGTGCTCAAGGCGCAAGGCCGCTGGAAGGACGTGCTGGCGAAGTTCTCGCCGTCGCATCAGGCCGATGCCCGGCGCGGCGC
>CAZZGQ010000179.1:0-6644 GCA_964653765.1 uncultured Elusimicrobia bacterium
GAGAAGCTCGAGTTCACCGCCATCACGGCCAACCAGGCCGTCGTGAAGTTCGACGCCACGATGCTGTACTCCGTCCTCGATCACCGGCCGGAGACGATCAAGAAGGCCGTCTACACCTTCCGCAGCCAGGGAGAGTTCATGGCCGCGCTCAAGAGCAGCGTCGAGGGCACGATACGCAGCTTCATCTCCACGAAGAACCAGTCCGAGGTCAACGGCCTGAGCACCGAGATCCAGGATGAGGTGAAGAAGCACCTGGCCGACACGGTGGCGGGCTGGGGCTACAAGATCGACAACGTCCGCATCAACAAGGTCAGCTTCGACCCCGAGGTGACCAAGTCGATGGACGAGATCGTGTCGTCGCAGACGGACCTGAGCGCGGCGATCAAGAACGCCGAGACCCTCGTCACCAACATGGTCCGCGACGCCGAGGCCGAGGCGAAGTCCGCCGTCACCCAGGCCACCTCCGAAGCCGTCGCCCAGACGTCGGAGGGCGAAGGCGTGGCTCAGTTTCGCGAGGAGATCGCGCGCGGCCTGAAAGCGGCCGTCGACACCGGCCTCAGCGAGGACTTCATCGCCTTCATGATGTATCAGGACACGCTGCGCAAGATGGCGGCCGAAGGCAAGGGCAACGCCCTGATCCTCGGAGGCTCGCCGACCGCCATCCAGGGCATGCAGCAGCGGATCAAGGAGCTGCTCGCCAAGGACGCGGCTCAGCGCGCCAGCGCGCAAGAGAAGGACAAGGCCGGCAGCGCCGTCGAGGGCGGCTCCAACTCGGGCGCCTCGGGCGTCTGGATGATGGGCGTCGCGGCGGCCTTGATCGGCTTCTCGGTGGCCGGTCTGAGCGTCCTCCCGTACGTCGGGGCCGCGGTGGCGGGCCTCATGCTGCTGAGCAGCATGGTCTACGTCGTCCCCGAAGGCTACGTGTACGTCATCACGAACTGGGGCGAGTTCCAGGGCGTCAAGGGCCCGGGCCTGCACTTCAGGCTCCCGTTCGGCTTCGGCCTCAAGGGCTTCATCCGCCAGGAGATCGGCCGCAAGATCTCCATCCAGAACCGGACCCAACAGTACAAGAACACGGCGGCGACGACCTCCGATCAGGCGAACGTCACCTTCAACGCCACGGTCATCTACCGCGTCAAGGATACCTCGGTGGACACGATCCGGACGGTGGGCTACAAGTACATCGACCAGTCGGCCTTCATGAACCAGCTGCAGGCCAGCGTCGAGAACTCGGTGCGCGCCATCATCAACACCAAGAAGCAGACCGAGATCCTCGGCGTGCGCCAGGAGCTGGCGAGCCTGGCCAAGACGCATCTGGACGAGGAGCTCGCGGGCTACGGCTACGAGCTGGTGGACCTTCAGATCAACGACATCAACTTCGACGACAACATGCTGCGGTCGATGTCGAGCGTCGCCACGGCTGAGAACCGCAACCGCGCCGCGGCCAACCGCGCTCAGATCAACTACATCACGCGGACGAAGGAAGCCGAGGCCAAGGGCCGGCGCACCGAGATCCTGGGCGAGGCTCGCCGCGAGGTGGAGCGCCAGCGCGGCGTCGGCGTGCGCGGCTTCGCTCAGAAGGCGTCCGAAGGACTCGAGAAGGCCCTCAAGGACACGGGCCTGAGCCCCTCGCTCGTGGCCTTCATCCTGGCTCTGGATACCATGCGCCAGGTCGTGGCGACGGGCAAGGGCAACGTCATCGACATGCAGGAAGGCGGCAATGCCGACATGAACGGCGAAGTGCGCCGCCTGCTGCAGGTCGGCTTGGCGCAGCGCGTTTCGGAAGCGCCGGCGCAGAAGTAAGCACGATAACTCCTGACCGTAAGGCCGCCCCGCGCTCCGGCGCGGGGCGGCTTCTTTTTCGCCGACCGTCCCATAAATGGTAGACTGAGGCGTGCCGTTCTCACAGTTCCCGCTCCTTCCCGACCTCAACAAGGCCGTGCGCGCGATGGGCTTCACCGCGCCGACGCCCGTCCAAGTCCAGGCGATCCCGGCGGCTCTCGACGGCCGCGACGTGCTGGGCTCGGCTCAGACCGGCAGCGGCAAGACCGTGGCCTTCACGCTGCCGCTGCTTCACAGGATCATGAGCGCGCGCGCCGGCCATCAGGGCAAGCCGCCCGTCCGCGCCTTGGTCCTCGTGCCCACGCGCGAGCTGGCGGCCCAGGTGGAGACCTGCGTGCGCGACTGCGCGCGCTTCTCGCCGGTGGAATGCGCCCTGATCATCGGGGGCGTGAGCTTCAATCCGCAGCTGTCGGCGCTGCGCAAGGGCGTGGAGGTCGTCGTCGCCACGCCCGGCCGGCTGCTCGATCACTACCGCCAGCGCAACATCGATCTGAAGCACGTCTCGACCGTCGTGCTGGACGAGGCGGACCGCATGCTCGATATGGGCTTCATGCCCGACATCCGGCGCATCATGCAGCTGCTGCCCAAGGAGCGCCAGACGCTCATGTTCTCGGCGACGATCCCGCCCGAGGTGGAGCGCGTGGTCAAGGAGTTCATGAAGGAGCCCGTGCGCATCGCCATCGACCGGCCCAACAACCCGGCGGCGGGCATCACGCAGCTCCTCTATCCGGTCACGATCGACCAGAAGTACGACCTGCTGCTCGCCATCATCAAGAACGTCCAACCGACCTCGGCCGTCATCTTCGTCGGCACCAAGGACCGCGCGGACCGCGTGGCGCGCGTGCTCGAGAATGCCGGGCTCCGCTCCGCGGTGCTGCACTCCAACAAGACGCAGGCGCAGCGTACCCAGGCCATGGACGCTTTCCGCGACCAGAAGCAGCAGATCCTGGTGGCCACCGACATCGCCGCGCGCGGCATCGACGTCGAGCACATCAGCCATGTCATCAACTTCGACGTGCCGCAGCACCCCGAGGACTACGTCCACCGCATCGGCCGCACGGGCCGCGCCTTCAAGGTGGGCGACGCGATCACGCTGATGTCGATCGACGACCAGCGCTACGTCACCGCCATCGAGTCCTTCATCGGCCAGTCGATCCCTCGCGCCGCCCTGCCGGACTTCCCGTACCGCGTCCAGCCCATCCTGCAGGCCTACAAGCCCTCGGCGAGCTCCGGCTTCGGCCGCCTGCGCCGCAGTATCCCGCGCGGCAGCGGTTCCCGCTTCCGGCGCTAGGGCGCTCGGCCGAATTCCCCGACTTGGCGGGCGCCGGCCCGTCGGCAATGCATGGAAACTGTGTTCGGACACGGTTTCCATACATCACGGTCGAGGTTTGCCGACGATCCTCCAGCCCCCCGGGGCCAGGCCTTCCAGGGAATCGTTTCCGATGGCCCATCGGATGAGCCTCAGGGTCGGGTGCCCCACGGCCGCCGTCATGCGGCGGACCTGGCGGTTGCGCCCTTCGGTGAGCGTCAGCTCCAGCCAAGCGGTCGGCACGTTCTTGCGGTAGCGGATGGGCGGGTCGCGCGGCGGCAGCGCTGGCTCGGGGATGCGGCGGACCTTGCAGCGCTTGGTGGGGCCGTCGGAGAGCTTGGGGCCGGCGGCGAGCGCGGCCAGCGCCTCGTCGGAGGGCTCCCGCTCGACCTGCGCCCAATAGACCTTCGGGTGGTCGTAGCGCGGGTCGCTCAGGCGGTGCTGCAGCAGGCCGTCGTCGGTCAGTAGCAGCAGGCCCTCGCTGTCGCGGTCCAGCCGACCGCAGGGGAAGACGTCTTTCGGAAGGCGGAAGCGCGCGAAGCCCGGGTGCCCGTCCTCGTCGGTGAACTGGGAGAGGATGCCGTAGGGCTTGTAGAAGGCGACGAGCATCAGCCCGCGGCCAGAATCTTCTCGAGCTTGCGGCGCCAGCCGGCGCTGAGCGAGGCCAGCGTCAAGGCGCTCCGGGCCATCGCCAGGTCGCCGTGGCCGACTTCGAGCGCCGCCAGGGCGGCGATCGGCACGCGCGCCGTCTCGCGGCTGACCCAGGCGATCTCGTCGCCGACCCTGAGGATGCCGGGCTCGACGACTCGGTAGTAGACGCCCCAGCGCGCGCCGTCGCAGAACCGCTTCACGATCCGCGGGTCCTTGTACCGCGCCGCGAGCGTGTTGCAGGGAAGCCGCGGCTCGTTGGCCTGCAGCACGACTCCGCCGAAGCTCAGGTGGTCGCCGACGCACACGTCGGCCTCGTCGAGGTCTTCGGTGGTCAGATTCTCGCCGAACGCTCCCGGCCCGCCGATGTCCGAGCGCTGTTCGCGCCACCAGGCATAGTGCTCCCAGGCGTAGGAATAGACGGCTTTGTCCTCGCCGCCGTGGAATTTCTTGTCGAACTGCTTGTCGCCGTCCAGGCCGAGGGGGCGGACCGTCACCGGCGCCGTCGTCGGCTCCTTGAAGATGCCGGTCAAGACGGCGCGGCCTCGATCCACGATGGAGCGGCCCAGGGACACGTTGACCGACCGGATGCGCATAGGACAGGGTAGCTTTTCCGGGAGCGCTAGGCGCGCTTGCCCGAGAAGGTGAAGCGGCGCTCGCGGCCGTCTTTGCCCATGAGGATCGCCACGCCCTCGATCTTGTCGCCGCGCACGAGGCCGTGCCAGGTCATCGTGCCTCGGCGATCGTCGATCAGGGAAGCGTTCCAGATCGCGTCCACGTCGCCGCCGACCGAGCTGGCGCTGTAGGAGCCGGGGCCGAAGCCGTTCGCCTGGTAGCCCTGGGCCAGCAGCTTGCCGCGATCGAAGATGAGCGTGTCGGTGTGGGAGAAGGAGAAGAACGAGTCGGCCTTCAGGTGGATCTCCCAGGTCGTGCCTTCCATGGGGCCGCCGAAGAGGCGGTAATAGGCGAGAGCGGCTCCGGCCACGAGTCCGAGCGCCAGTCTTATCACGGGCGCGAGTATAACAGGGGTTTCTCTTTTTTGCGATGTCTGAGTTGTTAACTTCAGCGTGACGAACCTTCGACGGAATGTCACACCGGCCTTGGTATAATTTACCTTCGACATGATCACTCTCCGTTCCGTCTCCAAATCCTTCGGCCAGCAGACGATCCTCGAGGACGCCTCGCTGCAGATCAACCAGGGCGACCGATTCGTCCTCGTCGGCCCCAACGGCGCCGGCAAATCCACGCTCTTCAAGATGCTGCTCGGCCAGGAAGAGGCCGACAAGGGCGACGTCCAGCTGCGCCGCGGCGCCGTCGTCGGCTACCTGCCGCAGGAGAACCCGCCGGTCTCCGAGCAGACCGTCCTCGAGGCCGCGCTCGAGCACCACGAGGATCCGGACGGGCGCGTCACGGCCAAGGCCAAGGCGATCTTGATGGGCCTGGGCTTCAAGGTGGCCGGCTTCGACAAGAAAGTGAAGGAGCTCTCGGGCGGCTGGGCCATGCGCGTGGCGTTGGCGCGGCTGCTGCTGCAGGAGCCGGATCTGTTGCTGCTCGACGAGCCGACCAACCACCTCGACATCGACTCGCTCTTCTGGTTCCAGAAGTATCTGCAGACCTATCCCGGCGCCGTGTTCCTGATCTCGCACGAGCGCGCCTTCATCAACAACGTCTGCCGCGCCATTGTCGCGCTCGAGAACCACACGCTGAAGGTCTATCACGGGGATTACGAGTTTTATCTCTCAGAAATGGCCGCCGAGAAAGAGCGTTTGATCCAACGCTACAACCAGCAGCAGGCCGAGATCGCCGAGATGCAGGACTTCATCTACCGCCACCGCGCCCGCGCGGCCACGGCGAACCGGGCGCAGAGCATGATGAAGCGCATCGAGAAGATGGAGAAGATCACGCTGCCGCCGGACGCGAGGACGGTGAAGATCAAGTTCCCGCAGCCCTCGCGCACGGGCGTGCGCGTGCTCCAGCTCAAGAACGTCCACAAGGCGTACGGCGACACGAAGGTCTACGAGGGCCTGGACTTCGAGCTCGAGCGCGGCTGGAAGATGGCCTTCGTCGGCCACAACGGGGCCGGCAAGTCCACGCTGCTCAAGGTGCTCGCCGGCGTGATCCCTTTCGATTCGGGAGAGCGCAACGTGGGCTTCGACGTGAAGGTGGGCTACTTCTCGCAGCACCGCGAGGGGCAGCTCGACTTCAACAAGACCGTGCTGCAGGAGGCGCAGAGCACCGGGCGCATGAACCCCGACCTCCTCGTGCGCTCGGTGCTCGGCACGTTCCTCTTTCCTGGAGACACGGTCCACAAGCCGGTAAGCGTGCTGTCAGGAGGAGAAAAGTCGCGCCTGCAGCTGGCCAAGCTCCTCCTCGACCCGCCCAACGTCCTGCTGCTCGATGAGCCCACGACCCACCTCGACATGGCGAGCGTGGACGCCCTCATCGAGGCCCTCAAGGACTTCGAGGGCACGATCTGCTGCATCAGCCACGACCTCTACTTCCTCAACGCGCTCGCCGACCACGTCGTCCACGTCGACCAGGGCAAGATCACGGTCTATCCCGGCAACTACGAGTACTTCAAGCACCGCCAGGCGCAGTGGCACGAGGAGAACCCGCAGGCCGTGGACGTGCCCGTCGTCGAGAACAAGAAAGAGGCGGCGCCCGCCCCGCTCAACGACAAGCAGAAGGCCCGCAAGAAGGCCAAGATCGAGGAGGAGCTGCTCAAGCTCTACGAGAAGCTGGAGACGCTCTCCGCGCAGATGGGCGATCCCAAGCTCTACGAGGACTTCGAGAAGGCCCAGAAGGTCGGCGAGGACGTGGAAGCCGTCCAGGCGCAGATCCAGGC
>CAZZGQ010000180.1:0-6633 GCA_964653765.1 uncultured Elusimicrobia bacterium
CGGGGCGGCCCCGCGCTCGCCGGACCGCGGCGCGGCCCCGGCGGCGCCGTCCTCCGGCCCGGCCTCCACGCCGGGCGCGCGCTCGGGCTTCGGCGACCCGGGCGGACACCGCGACCTCGGCGCGCAGGGCTCTCCCGGACGCGAGGCGCCCTCTTCCGGCGGCGGGGCGTCCCCCTCGTTCGGCGGCTCGGCCGCGAGCGGAGGGGGAGGCGGGGGCGGCGGCGGCGGTGGAGGGAGCACCGGCGGCGGCTCGGCCCGGCCTCCCGAGGCCATGAAGGAGCTGTCGCAGATGGCCGGGAACAAGGCCACGGCCGCGCCTCCGCCCGCCCAGCACGCTTCGGGCGGCCCCGCTCCTCCCGACGAGGCCTCGGCGCGGCCGATCCCCAATCCGCACCCCGTGCCGCCCGGCCCCGATCCTTACAAAGACAAGCCCTTTCAGGCCGGAGGCTCGACGTTCGACAACGTCCTCGCCACCGTCTACCATCCCGGCATCGGCGACGCCAAGATCGAGGGCGCGCCCAAGGACCGCTTCGGGGCGCCGCTCTGCCGGGCGGAAGAGTTCGCGCGCGGACAGTGCCACGCGATCACGGTGGCCATCGACCAGCGCCTTCAGATCGGCAGAGCCCGTCTCCAGAGCCCCGAGCTCGAGGAGGCGTACATGAAGGAGTGCAAGGCGCAAAAGCTGCCGTGCGACCGGCCCGCCACGTTCATCGTCAACGACACGGGCGCCTGCTCCTACTTCCGCGGGCCGCGGCACATCGACGTCGCCACGGGCTCGGGCGAGAGCTGGGGCTTCGGCCGGGCCCTCAACAAGCGCGGTATCCACGTCACCTTCGAGAAGGACATCAAGGACCTGCGCAATCCCGGCCTCAAGAGCACCTGCGGGAACTAGCCCGTCTCGGCGCTAGCGGGAATACTTCTGGCGCAGCTCGTCCCAGCTGGTGATCTTGGCGTCGGGGCCGAGCTTGGCGCGCATCCGGTCGGCCGAATACTCCTCCGCGCGCTGGAGATAGGCCAGGCACTGATTGTCGCTTGTCAGGGCCTTCACGCGCGCGGCGTACGACGCCTGGAGGCCGGCATCGGCCGCGAAGGCGACCTGCAAGTCTCCTTTCTTGTAGATCGAATCGTCGCCGTACTCGTCTCGCCCGGGCAGATACTCGCTGACCTTGACGGCGAGCCTGCCCAAGGGCGTCGTGCTCTGGTAGCCGCCGCCGGAGCAGTCGGGCATGCCGAGGCCGAGGAGCTGGGCTTGATTGTCGGGGTAGCGGACGGAGTTGGCGAGCGCCGTGGGGAAACCGGCGTCGACATGATATTCGGCGTCCAGCCTCCGCATGTCTTCGAGCAGCGCCTCGTGCGCCGCGGTCAGGGACTTGAGCTTCTCGCGGCCCAGGGAGAGCATGCCGCTCAGCCGCTTCGCCACCGCGGCCGCAGCCTCGTCGCGATAGGCGTCGAGCGCCCCGAGCGGCGTCCCGTCGCCGTCCGCGACGAGCAGGTATTGCTTCGATCCGGAGGACGGGCCGCAGGTCACGCTGACGCCGTAGCGGGCCTCCGCGTCGGCCGCGGCCTGGTCCAGCCAGGCGGCCGCCTCCTTGAAGCAGCCGCGCTCGGCGGCCATCGACGGCATGACGAGGGCGGGCAATAGGGCGGCGGCCAGGGCAGAGGGTTTCATGACGGATAGGTATCAGGGACCGCCCTAATCCGCAAGGCCCAAAGAGGCCTATTCGGGTGTCGCCGGGGCAAAAGGTATAATGGCTGCGATGCATCCCGTCCTCTTCCAGTGGGGCGCCCTGCGCCTTTATTCCTACGGCTTGCTGATCGCTTTGGGCGGCTTGGCCAGCGCGCGATTCTGGTGGACGCGGCGCGAGCGCATGGGCCTGTCGCGCGAGGACGACTTCTGGCGGCTGGTCAACTCTCTGCTGGTGGGCGGGTTCGTCGGGGGGCGGCTCATGTTCCTCGTCGAGTACACGCGGCCCTTCTCGGCGGATTTCTGGCAGAGCGCGGTCTCCTTCTCCCGCGGTTTCTCCGTGATGGGCGCTTTCGCGGGCGTGCTGCTGGGCCTTTCGTGGGCCGCACGCGCCGCCAAGGCGCCGTTCGCGCGCCTGCTCGACTACGTCTGCGCCGCCGCGCCCCTCTGGCACGCCTTCGGCCGGCTCGGCTGCTTCATGGCGGGCTGCTGCTTCGGCCGGCCCACGGACGAGCCCTGGGGCGTCGTCTTCCGCGATCCCGCCTCCATGATCGAGCCCGCCCTGCGCGGCGTGCCGGTGCATCCGACGCAGATCTACGAGGCTGTCGCCGATGCGATCCTCGCGGCGGTGCTCTTGCTGGGCGTCCTCCCGGCAGTTGAGCGAAGGCGACAGCCGAGCGGCACGGTGGCCGTGGGCTATTTCGTCGGCTATTCCGTCGTCCGTTTCATCACCGAGTTCTATCGCGGCGACGTGATACCGCTCGCCGGGCTCGGGTTGACGGCGGCGCAGGGCATGAGCGTTTTGATGGCTTTAACGGCGACAGGAATCTATCTTTATAACCGTCAGAGGTCCGAGCCTTGCATCCAGTACTGATTCACCTCGGACCTCTGACGCTGTCCACGTATGGGACGCTGGTCGCCATCGCCTACCTGACGGGCATCCTCTGGCTCAAGGCGCAGATCCCCGACATGCCGGGCATGACGGAGGAGAAGTTCTGGACGATGGTCTACGGGCTGTTCTTCGGCGCGATCGCAGGCGGCAAGCTGCTGTTCCTCGTCGTGGAGTGGCGCGCCTTCATGAACGGCGAGCTGAGCTTGTTCCGCGACTTTCGCTACGGATTCGTCTTCTTCGGCGGCTTGCTGGGAGCGATCGGCATGGGCTTCCTCGTGCAGCGCTGGATCAAGGTGCCGTATCTCGCCACAGCCGACTACATCGGCGTGGCGCTGCCGATGGGCCACTGGATCGGCCGGCTCGGCTGCCTCGCGGCCGGCTGCTGTTATGGAAAGCCCACGGCCGTGCCGTGGGCCGTGCGCCTCGGCGGAAGCCCCATGAGCTCGACGCCGGTGGCGCTCTGGGGCGTGCCCCTGCACCCGACGCAGCTCTACGAGTCGGCCGCCGATCTGCTGATCTGCCTGTTCCTGCTCAAGCGCCTGCTGCCTCTGGCCAAGAAGGGGAGGCTGCCGCCGGGCACCGTCTTCTTCTCGTACATCTTCCTGTATTCCGTCGCGCGCTTCTTCAACGAGTTCCTGCGCGGCGACGACCGAGGCGCGACCTTGTTGGGCCTCTATGTCTCGCAGTGGATCTCGATGCTGGCCATCGCCATCCTGGGAGCGGTGCTGGCGCGCTCGCGCAAGGAGCTGCGGCCGGCCGTCGGCCTGTGACATGACCCGCTCCGACAGCTTCGTCGCCGACGCTTCGAACATCCGCCTGGACCAGTTCCTGGCGCTGCGCAAGCAGGATTTCAGCCGTTCACACTGGAAGTCCTTGATCGACTCCGGGGCCGTCACCGTCGACGGCGTGGAGCGCTCCGCGGACTACAAGCTGCGCGGAGGGGAGACCATCCGCGTCGCGCATCCGGAGGCGGGCTGGGCCGAGGACGCCTCTCTCGATGCCTGGGTGCTGCACGAGGACAAGGACCTGCTCGTCTTGGACAAGCCGGCCGGCCTGCTGATGCATCCGCTCGGCACGAGCTGGCTGGCCCGGCCCGACGCGGCCCTCGCGGAAAAGGAGCCCAATCTCGCCGGCCTCCTGCAGAAGGCGCGGCCGGCGCTGGCGAAGGTCTGGCGCTGCGGTATCGTCCATCGCCTCGATCGCCAGACCAGCGGCGTGCTGCTCGTCGCCAAGACCAAGGCCGCCCAGGATCGGCTGCTCGAGGACTTCAAGGAGCGGCGCGTGAAGAAGATCTACCGCGCCGTCGTCCGCGGCGTGCCCGAGCGGGAGAAGGCCCGGGTCCAGGCGCCCATCGGCCGCAAGCCGGGGCATCGCAAGGTCGTCGTGACGCCCTTCGGCAAGGCGGCGGAGACCTCCTTCGAGGTGGCCGAGTCCTGCCCGGCCGCCGCCATCGTCGAGGCGCGGCCGCTGACGGGCCGCACGCATCAGATCCGCGCCCATCTCGGGCTCATCGGCCATCCCGTCTGCGGCGACGTGGAGTTCGAAGCCAAGCAGGAGTCTCGAGGCGGCCTCTGGCCGCCGAGAATGTTGTTGCACGCCTATCGTATCGATTTCGTCCATCCCGCCAGCGGCAAGCCCGCGTCTTTTCGGGCTCCTCTTCCCAAGGATTTCCGTGATTTTTGGGCCCGGTGCAAGAAGGAGGGCCGTTCATGACCTGCTGGCTGCGCTGCGGCGCCGCCGCCATGCTCCTCTCCGTCGCCGCCGGCGCCTTCGGCGCGCACGCCCTCAAGGCGCGCCTGTCGCCGGAGATGCTCGCGATCTGGGAGACCGGGGCGCGCTATCTCGCCTATCATGGCTTGGCGCTGCTGGCCGTCGCCTGGCTGGCCGACAGGCATCCCGCGGGCGCGGTCACGGCGGCGGGCTGGCTCTTCCTCGCCGGCTGCGTCGTCTTCTGCGGCAGCCTCTTCGTCCTGGCGCTCTCGGGCGTCCGGTGGCTGGGCGCGATCACGCCGCTGGGCGGGCTGGCGTTCCTCGCCGGCTGGGCGTGCCTGCTCTTCGGGCGGCTCGGTTGAGGCCGCCGCCCTGAAATGTTAGATTGACGAAGTGAAGGCCCTCACTTTCCTGGCGCGCCGCTTCGTGGCCGGCGAGACGATCGACGAGGCGCTCGACGCCGTGCGGCGGCTCAATCGCGACCGCATCAAGGCCACCCTCGACAACCTGGGCGAGGAGGTCAAGACGCGCGAGCAGGCCAACGCCGCCGCCGACGAGTACGTGCTGATGCTCAGCCGCATCGCCGAGTCCGGCGTCGACTGCAACGTGTCGCTGAAGCTCTCGCAGTTCGGCCTGAATCTCGATCGCTCGCTGGCGCGCGACAACCTGGCCCGCGTTGCCGAGCACGCCAAGACCTTCGGCAACTTCGTGCGCATCGACATGGAGGGCTCGGCGTACACGCAGCCCACGCTCGACCTGTTCTACGAGCTGTTCCCGCAGTACCACAACATGGGCGTGGTGATCCAAGCCTACTTGCGGCGCAGCGAGAAGGACATCAAGGAGCTGGTCAAGCGCAAGGTGCGCGTGCGCCTCTGCAAGGGCGCCTACAAGGAGCCGGCCGCGATCGCTTTCCCCGACAAGGCGGACGTCAACGCCAACTACGACAAGCTGGCCAAGCTCCTCCTCGACGCCCCGCTGCCGGCCTTCGCCACGCACGACGACGCGCGCATCGACAACGCCGTGGCGGCGGCCACCGAGGCGGGGCTGCCCAAGGATCAATACGAGCTGCAGATGCTCTACGGCCTGCGCTCGAAGAAGTGGCGCGAGCTCGTGGCCCACGGCCACACGGTGCGCGTCTACATGCCCTACGGCACGCACTGGTTCCCGTATTACTCGCGCCGCATCCGCGAGCGCAAGGAAAACCTGATGTTCGTCGTGAAGAACCTCTTCGGCTGAACATGACCGCCATGAAAGCCCTCGCCAAGAAGAAGCCGGGCCCGGGCGCCGAGTACGGCCCGATCGACGATCTGCGCATCAAGCCCGACGAGCTGCTGCTCAAGGTCCATCGCGCCTCGATCTGCGGCTCCGACCTGCCGATCTACAACTGGTATTCCTGGGCGCCGGAGCGCTTCCACGTGCCTTCCACTTTCGGCCACGAGTTCTGCGGCACGGTGGCCGAGGTGGGCGCCGACACGCGCGACTTCAAGAAGGGGGACTTCGTCTCCGTCGAGTCCCACATCTTCTGCGGCCTCTGCTATCAGTGCCGCAACGGGCAGCGCCACGTCTGCCGCCAGATGAAGATCATCGGCGTGGACGGCCCCGGAGGCTTCGGCGAGTACGCCGCGGTGCCGGCGCGCTGCGCCTGGAAGCACAAGGACGACACCCTCAAGGACCTGGGCTCGCTAATGGAGCCCTTCGGCAACGCCGTCTACTCCGTCCTCGTCGAGGAAGTGGCCTGCAAGTCCGTCCTGGTGCTGGGCTGCGGCCCGCAGGGCCTGTTCTCGATCGCCGTCGCCAAGGCGAGCGGAGCCGATCCCATCGTGGCCGTGGAAGGCTCCAAGTTCCGCGCCGAGCTGGCGCGCAAGATGGGGGCCACGGCCGTCGTCGATCCCGCCGTTCACGATCCCTTGGCCGCCGTCCTCAAGGCCGGCAAGGCGCCGGACGGCTTCGATGTGGTGGTGGAGATGTCGGGAGCGCCGGCGGCGATCTCGCTGGGCCTGAAGGCCGCGCGCTCAGGCGGGCGCATGACGGCGTTCGGCATCCCTTCGAAGAAGGTGGAGCTGGACTGGGCCAACGACGTGATCTTCAAGGGCGTGCGCATCCACGGCATCGTCGGCCGGCAGGTCTTCGAGACCTGGTACAAGACGGACCACCTGCTGCGCTCCGGGGCCGTGGACATCCGCCCCGTCGTGACGCACACGTTCCCGCTCAAGGACTTCGAGCAGGGCTTCGCCGCGATGACCTCGCCGGACAAGAACTGCGGCAAGGTCCTGTTCGTGCCCTAGCCCTACGGGCTAGTTGGCGGAGGCGAGGCCCGGCGCCGGGAAGAGCAGCCGGACGTGGATCT
>CAZZGQ010000181.1:0-2222 GCA_964653765.1 uncultured Elusimicrobia bacterium
TACCTCAAGACCGAGGACTACCTCCAGTACCAGTTCGGCTCGACCCTGACCTTCCAGTTCTAAGTTAACAGCGGGCAGCCTTAAGATTTAAGTTAGTAACTTAAATCTTAAGGCTGCCCGCTGTTAACTTTTGCGGCTGAGGAGGACGAGGCGGGGGCCGGAGCGGCGGCCGTCGAGGGAGCTCCAGCGGCGGACCGGCGAAAGGCCGGCGCGGCGCAGCAGGGCGCTCAGGCGCGGCTCGTCGTAGCCGCGCACGAACAGATCGGATGACGTCGGCGGCCGGCCGGGGCGGAAGAAGGTCCAGCGGCTGAGCATGGCGGGATCGGAGCCGCCGCGCAGCGTGACCTGCTCCAGGCGCCAGGCGCCGTCGGCCTGCTGCTCGCAGCGAAGAGGCTCGTAGTTCTTCTTCAGCCAGGCGAAATCGAGGATGTCTAGAAGGAAGAGACCTCCGGGCTTGAGCGAGCGGGCGATCGAACGGAGCGTGGCGAGATCGTCGCCCGGCTTCTCGAAATAGCCGAAGCTCGTCCAAAGGTTGCAGGCGGCGTCGAACTCGCCGCGGTAGGGCAGCCGCCGCATATCCTGCCGGCTGAAGCGTAGGCCCGCCAATCCCCGCCCCGCGCGGCGCGCCTCGGCCAGATATTCTTCCTTGAAGTCGATGCCCGTCACCAGCGCGCCTCGGCGCGCCAACGGAACGGCATGCCGGCCCGTGCCACAGCAGACGTCAAGCAGGCGCGCGTTCGGGCGTAAGCTCAGCGCCTTCCAAACGAAGCTCGCCTCGCGCGGCGCCGCGCGCCGCGCCTCGGCCATGCCCGGCGTGAACACGCCCTTGCGGAAGAACGACTCGCGCCAGCTCGCCACGAGCCAACTTATCAAATGCCGCGGCGCCCGGAAAATGCCGTCTCATGTCTATTCACCTTGGCCACCAAGGCGAATAGGCGCGAGAAGTCATGAGCGTGCAACGCGGGGGCGTGTAAGGTTCATGCGCCCGGCGGTGTATCACTGCCAGGCCCCGCCCCAGAGGCGGCCGCCGGGAGAAACGAATATGAACCGCAAGGAAGTGATCGTGGGAAGCGCGATCGCCGCGCTGGCCGTCATGGGATTCGGCCAGATCTATCTCGACAAGGGGGCGCTGCGCGAGGCGCCGCCCGCCAAGCCGCACACCGACGCCGTCCAGACCGCCTCGTCCGAGCAGGCCCAGGCCGAGACCAAGCCCATCACCGTCGATGAGCTGGTGTCGGGCTTCATGACCAGCCTCGAGCAGGGGACGCAGGACCAGAAGGAGGAGTCGCTCACGAGCCTCCTGGACCAGCTCGAGAGCCCGGAATACAAGAAGGCCGTGCTCGATCCGGACACCGCCGAGCCGTTCGTGAAGGCCGCCGTCGCCGCCGTGACGGTCTCCACGGAGGCCGAGACGCCGGAGCTCGGCGCGCTGCGCGCCCGCTTGGCTTATTTCGTCGCCGGCCGCGCGCACGGCGAGAGCGCCAAGGCTTTCGTGCTCGACCAGCTCGAGAAGGGCTCGCCCGAAGTGAAGGCGCAGCTCGCCCGGGGCCTCAGCCGCGCGGGCGGCGTCCGCGGCCGCGACGTCTTCGACTCTCTCGCCAAGGCCGGCCAGGCCGGGGCCATCCCCGGCGAGATCCTGCCCGGCGCGCTGCGCCGCGTCGGCGGCAAGAACGCCGTCGAGCCGATCGAGACGCTCATGAAGGGCTCCTCGGACTGGAAGACGGTCGACGCCTGCGTCATCGCCCTGCAGGAAGGCAGCGATCCGGCGGTGCTCGGCCCGTCCTTCGAGCGCCTGGAGCAGATCGGCACGCTCGAGAAGAACGAGAAGCTGCCCTGGATCAGCCCCAAGCTGTTCGGCGCGTACATGCAGAATGCCGACGGCTCCGCCTTCCAGCGCGGCTTGCGGGCCGCCGCCTCGCGGCCGGCTCTCCTGAAGGTCTCGATCGACGCCGCCAAGAAGGGCCTGGATTCGAGCGACGCCGAGACGCGCCGCCTCTCCGCCCAGGTGGTGCGCAAAGCGGTGATCGCGAAAATACTCTCGCCCCAGGACGGCGAGTCGATGCTGGCCGGCAGGCTGCTCCATGAGACGGAGCCCGTCCTGAAGGCCGAGCTCACCGGAGGCCTCGAGCAGGTCCGCGGCCTCATGCCGAAGGCGCCCCAAGGCCAGCAGTAGCCTCGACGGCCGACGTTTCGGAGCCTCCCGTTGGCGCGCGGGAGGCTCC
>CAZZGQ010000181.1:2322-6536 GCA_964653765.1 uncultured Elusimicrobia bacterium
CGCTGCTTCACCGGATCGGCGGCGAAGGCCAGGGAGACATGGGCCTCGAAGACGTCGTCGTAGCGGTCGCGCGGGCGCAGGGCCTGGTCGGTAAGGGTCTGGCGGTCCTTCATGAGGCGGGAGCGCCACTCATCCGGCACGCCGGCCAAGTGGAGCACCGCCACGTCCTTCTTCGGCCCGAAGGTATCCAGGCCTCCCTGCAGCACGAGCGGGGCGCTCGAGACGTCCGGGCCGTCGAGGGCGTGCTTCTCGATCTCGTCGAGCCGCGTCGAATCCCATCCCGCGGTGCTGATGAAGACGAGCGTGACGTGCAGGTTCTCCGGCTTCTCGAACCGCAACCCCGGGAATTCCTTGGAAAGCGCGGGCAGCGCCTTGGCCCATTGCTTGGCGAAGGCGGAGCGTCCCAAGGGCAGGGCCGTGAAGAGCGGCACGGCGCCGTAGCCGCGCGGATCCAGGACGCCTGCGGGACAGGCGAGGCCTCCGGCGGCGCAGGGGCGGGCGAAGGCCGCGAGCGTGGCGAGGAGCAGGACGCGCTTCATCGGCGGGCGGAGGCGACGATGCCCGGCAGGCGGCGCAGCAGCTCGCGGATCGTCGCCGCGCCGCGCGCGCGGGCCTGCAGGACGTTGGGCTGCGAGGCGTCGTGGGTCTTGCTCACGGAGATCGCCAGAGCGCGCGGCAGGGTCTGCGCCATGTAGAGGTCGTTGCCTTCGGGCTTGAAGTCGTCGCCGAGGATCAGCACCTGCGACTCATCCTCGATGACGCCCTGGGCCTTGAGCATCTCGACGATCTTGCGCGCGCCGGTGCCCTTGTGCGCCTTGAAATATTGGACGTACGGCACGTGGCGCATCGTCGGCATCGGCTTGAGCTGCACGAGGTAGCCCAGGCCGCGCTCCTCGTTGGCGCGCGCCATCGCCTCGTACAAGGCCTGGTCGCTGCTCCAGCGCTCCTTGTCCCGGATCTCGATCACCATCCGGCTCGGCTCCTCGGCGATCCGATAGTCGTCGGTGACCAAGCCCGCCTTCCCGGCGGCCTCGTCGACGAGCGGCTGGAGCTTCCAGTAGACCTTGGAGCCGGTGATCTCGACGCGGGCGCGCGGGCCCCGGGCCTCGAGCTTGTAGTCGCCGGCCTTGACCCCCGCCTTCACGGCGGCTTCTTCGAAGAGCGGCATGACCTCGGCCTTCTTGGCGGCGTCGAACTCGACCACCGTCTTGTCCATCTCGTAGGAGATCATGTAGTCGCGCCGCTTCAAGCCCAGCTTCTCGGCCGTCTCCTCGAGGATCGGCCGCGTGCGCGCGTTCTCCGCCTCGTCGAACTCCTTCTCTTTCCAGGCCGCGTCCTTGGGCGCGGCGCCGTCGGCCCCGTACGCGTAGACCCGCGCGCCCGACATCACGGAGTACATCATCCCGGCCCGCGTCCGCGGCTTCAGGCGGTTGCCGAGCAGATGCGTCATCGCGTTGTCGTTGTTGGCGTCGAAGAAGTGGTTGGTGGAGATGTTGAAGGGGATGCCCGCGGCGTGCAGGCCGTCCAGCGCGGCGACCAGCTCGTCGGAGGCGACGACAGCCTTGTCCTCGGGCGTCTTGTCCTGCACCGTGCCGTCGTAGTCCGAGATGATCGCCTTGATGCCCGTGGTGCGGACGCGCTCCGCCAGGAGCGCGGTCAGCTCGTCGATCGAGTATTCCCGCGGCGCAGCCGTCTGGGCAGGGCGCCGCGCGGGAGCGGCTTGGCCCCCCTGGCGGGAGGCCGCGGCAAGCGGCGAAAGAGCGAAGCCGGCGGCAAGGGCGCCCAGCCGGAGCTTGGGCCAGAGGCGGGCGTCGTCGAGGTAGGTGCTGGAGCGCAGCATGGCGTTGAAGGTCAGCCACTCCAAGGACTGCAGGGCCGTCCGCTCTTCGGGCCGCGGACGGCCGTCGAAGTAGCCTTCGGGCGGGCTGAGATCGCGCACGAGCTGGGCGTCCGGGCTCAGGACCAGGAAGTGCTCGTTGTGGATGGCGAACAGCAGACCGCGCGAGGGCAGGAAGCCGAACTCGGCGCCGTTGATCGGGTGGTTCTGCGAGAGCGGATCGGAGGCCCAGCGCTTTTCAAGCCGCCGGAGGAACGGCGCGACCCGGGCCGAGCTGCCGTCGGCCGTCAGCACGTGCACGTCGAAGTCGCTCTTGGCCGTCGTCGAGCCGGTGGCGAAGCTGCCGAGCACCACGACGCCCACCACGCGATTTGCGGCGAACGGGTACTCGTCGGCGACGGCGTCGTCGATGGCGCGGCTGAAGGCGGTCAGGACGGCGCCGGAGGCATTGGTTTGGAAGTCCTGCGCCTCGACGCCCAGCTCGGGGCCCATTAGGCCGTCGAAATGCGCCTCCAGCGCCTCCGGGGGCAGCATCGAGGCGGCCGTCATCCCCTTGCGGATGAGCTTGCGCAGGTTGCTGGCGCTGCGGCGGGGGTTGAAGGCGACGGCGCGCGCCATGAAGTGCTCGAAGGCATCGCGCGCCGTCGAGCTGGCGCCGGGAAAATAGTTCTCGAACACGCCTCTCGCCTCATTGAGGATGAAGGCGTCCGAACCCGACCGCGATCCCACGATGCGCGCCACGCTGGTCATGCCCATCATGCGCGAGTCGGCGAAGAAGCCCCGCGGGTCTCTGACCAGGGAACGGTCCACGGCGGCGGCGGGCGCCTGGCCGCGAGCCGCCCGGTACTCCCGCCAATTCTCGACGTTGACGTCGAGGAAATAGTGCTTGATGGCGCGCGCGCCCAAGCTGGCCCGATGAAGCAGCAGCCGCAGCCAGCCGAAACGAGGCGGGGCGGGCTTGGACGCCGCGGAAAGCAGCACCTGCCGCGACGCCTCGGGGCCGGAGACGCCGAGGACGGTCAGACGCGAGCGCCGCGGGTCGCCCGTCCCGCCGACGGCGAGCAGGCGCGCGCCCGGCGCGCCGTCTTGCATCATCGCGTCGTTGGCGTTGCCCTCCCCCGGACGCGGCGCGAACATGCCGTCGCCCAGGATCACGAGGTCGTGGGCCGCCAGGGCCCGCGTGTAGGCGATGTAGCGCGCCGCCTCGGCCTTGGTGATGACGGAGACGCTTATATAAGGAGGATTGGAGGGGTCCTTGGCCAGGCGCGCCTTGACCGTGAGCCCTTTGCCGAGCCGCGAGCGCGAGAGCTCTTCCTGGAGGATCGCGCCCGCTTCGCGGACCTCCTCCAGCGTGAGACCAGGCTTGAATCGGATCGTGTAGTTGTAGGGCCGCCAGACCTCGTCCAAGACGGGGGCCCTCAGACGCTTGAGCGCCGCCTTGCCCGCTTTGCCCAGGGTCTCCTTGACGACGGACGACATCGCCGGCGCCTCGTACATGAGCACGGGCTCGCCCGTCCGGTCGTAGCGATAGACGCGCCCGCCCATGTCCACGGCCACGTACATGCCGGCGCGCGTCTCCGGCGGCAGGCTCGAGAGGGTGTTGAAGACCGTCTCCGGCCGGTCGCTGATGATGTCGATCGTCTTGCCCGCGGCGTGCAGCGCCTGGATGGCGGCCACCATGTCCTCGGGGAGCTTGTTGTCGAAAGCCGCGTTGGAGAGGATGAGCGTCTCGTCGAGATCGGAGAGGATGCCGCGCGCGTCGGCGGCGGCGCTGACGACGTCCGCCGTCAGCGCGGGGCCCGCGGGGAGCAGCGACTCGCGTCGATCGCCGAACCCGGCGGCCTTGAGCCTGAGCAGCCAGCGGTGGGCCTCATAGAGAGCGCGGGAATCGGGGCCCCGCCGCGGCGAGCCGGCCGGGCCGCCCGGGCCTGCCGGGCCGCCCGGGCCGCGAACCGAAGCGGCGGCGTTCGGGGCCGTCTGGGCGGCGATGACGTCGCCCGGGTCGGGACCGACGACGGGCGAGAGGGACGCGGCGCCGCTCTCGGCGGCCGGCAATGAAGCGCCCGCTTCGAGCGAAGCGGGCGGGGCGAGGGCGGGGATGCCGGCGGGCGCGTTGGGCGCCAGCCCGGGCGAGGCGGGCGCGGGGCCCGCCTCAACAGCGGGGCCCGGCGCTTTCTCGAACGTGCCGGCGAAGGCGCGGTAGCTCCCCACGCCCGGCGCCAGCGCGATGAGGACAGCGCAGACGAGGCTTGCGACAAACTTCTTCGCTCTCTCGGTCATGATTCCGGCCGCACGGAATTATGTCACGGCGCGCGGGGCGCGACCACCTCCTTTGGACCTAGGCCTCCAAAACAAGGGGCCTACACCAAAACCCCAA
>CAZZGQ010000182.1:0-1184 GCA_964653765.1 uncultured Elusimicrobia bacterium
CCATGCGTCATGAAACCGCAAAACGGCAACGCCCGGAGGATTCTAGCCTGTCTTTCGAAATAATGCAAGGCTGAGCGCGTGCCTGCCGGAGGCCAGGGCTTGAAACTGGTACCGATACCAGTTTCGAGGCGGGCTGACTTGGCGAAACCGTGCTTGGGTGTGTCCGGACACAGTCGAGCACGGCTTGACTCCTCCGGGCCCCGACCCTACACTGGCGCACGTCAAATGAAGATAGCGCTCTTGGCGCTGTTCTGTCTGGGTTCCTCGGCTCACGCCGCGCCGAAGAACCCAGATACGCTCGTCTACCTCACCGAGAACTCCGACCCCCAGACCCTGGACCCGGCTTGGTGGGCCGACCTCGAGGACCAGCTCGTCATCTTCAACGTCTACGAGCCGCTCGTGGGTCTGGACGGGGCTTCGCTGACGAAGTTCACGCCGCTGCTCTCCGAAAAGGTCCCTTCCATCGCCAACGGCCTGATATCAGCCGACGGCAAGACGTACCGCTTCCCGATCCGCCGCGGAGTGAAGTTCCACGACGGCTCTCCTTTGACCGCCGAGGATGCGCGCTACTCCCTGATGCGCTTCGTGCTGACGGATCGGAGCGCCGGGCCTTCGTATGCCCTGCTCCAGCCGTTGCTCGGCTACTCGAGCACGCGCGACGCGAGCGGCAAGATCCGGCCCGGCGTCTTCGCCGACGCGCGGAGGGCGATCGCGGTGGAAGGCGACGAGCTGGTGCTGCGCCTGGCCGCTCCTTATCCGCCGCTGCTCGCGACGCTGGCCGTCAACTCCCCGATCGTCTCCAAGAAGTGGGCCATCGCCAGCGGCGATTGGGACGGCAGGGAGGCGACGTGGGCGCGCTTCAACGATCCGCCCCGGCAGCGTTAGCCCTTTTATGAGCACGCCAACGGGACGGGGCCGTTCCGCCTCGAGCGCTGGGACCATCAGGCGCGCCAGACCGTGCTCGTCCGCAACGACGCGTATTGGCGAAAGCCCGCAGCGCTCAAGCGCGTCGTCATCCGCTCGGTGGCCGAGTTCGCCACGCGCAAGCTCATGCTGGCCGCCGGCGATGCCGACCTCATCGACGTCTCGAGCGTGATGGCGCCGCAATTGCGGGGCTTGGAGGGGGTGCGCCTGGCCGACCGGCTGCCCAGTCTCGAGGTCGATCCGATATTCATGTTCATCTA
>CAZZGQ010000182.1:1284-5234 GCA_964653765.1 uncultured Elusimicrobia bacterium
GCCTGGCCGACCGGCTGCCCAGTCTCGAGGTCGATCCGATATTCATGTTCATCTATCGGGTGAGCCCGGAAGGGGGCAACCCCTTCATCGGGAGCGGGAAGCTGGACGGCGAGGGCGTGCCGCCGGACTTCTTCTCGGATCCCGACGCGCGGCGCGGCTTCGCGTACGCCTTCGACTACGAGGGCTTCGTGCGCGAGGTCATGAAGGGAGCGGGCGCGCCGGCGACGGACGTGTTTCCGCCGGGCGTGCTGGGACACGACCCGGAGGCTCCTCATTTCACGCACGATGCGCCCAAGGCCGCCGCGTATCTCAAAAAGGCGTGGGGCGGGAGGCTCTGGGAAAAGGGCTTTCGGCTGACCGTGGCCACGCTGGCCGAATACGATCTCTTGAGGCGGGCTTGCGTCGTCTGGGCGAAGGACCTGCAGGAGATAAACCCCAAGTTCCGGCTCGAGTGCCGAGACGTCACCAGGGCTTTGTTCGCGGACTCGGCCCACAAGCTCCGCTCTCCGATCAACATCCGCGGCTACATGGGCATCCCCGATCCGCACGACTTCGCTTTCACGCTCTATCACAGCCGGGGGCGTTACGCCACGCTGCAGGACTTCAAGGATCCCGAGCTGGACGCCCTCGTCGAGACGGCCGTCCGCGAGCTGGACGAGGGCAAGCGGGCCCGGCTCTACGCGAGGCTGAGCCGGCGCGCCAACGAGCTCGCTCCGTCGATCCCGGTCTCCTATCCCTATGCCGTGTACGGCATGAGGACGTGGCTGCGCGGTTTGGAGTACAACCCGCTCATGGTGTACGGGCTGTTCTATCCCGCCTATAAAAGCCCGTAACGCCGTCAGGCCCTCCTAGTTACAGCTATAGGTCGAGCGTACGAGCTCATCGTCGGGGCAGCGGCGCGCCGCTTCGCGCAGCTCGCGCTCGGACTCGGCGTCCCGGCCCGCCCTGGCCAGGATGGTGGCGAGATTGTAGCGCGCCAGCGTGTTCTCGGGATTGAGGGACAAGGCCGTCGACAAGAGCTTGATCGCCTGCTCGTGGCGTCCTGCCTCGCTCAGCGCCACTCCCAGGTCGTGGATGCCGGCGAAGTGGTTCGGGTCGAGCTCCAGCGTCCGCCGAATGGCGCCGTCGTCGATGCAGGACCCGAAGGCCTTCCAGCGCTCGTACCAGTTGGAGGCGTCCCGCGGATCGAGCTCGACGGCGCGGACGGCGGCTTGGCGCCGGCGGGCGTGCTGGTCCGGCGAGAGCATCAGCGCCGCAGCCATGGCGCGGTGGCCGTGGGCGCTCCCGGCGTCGCGGTCCACGGACGTCGTCGCCAATTGCAGGGCGCTCTCGGCTTCCTGCTGCCAGGACTGCCCGCGGATCTTCCGCTGCCAGGCCAGGTGAGCCCGCGCCTCGCCCCACCCCGCCAAGGCTCGCGCGACGTGCTCGGCGTCGAGAGCGGCGTACGCGTACAAGCCGCAGGCCGCCGAGAGGCTGCGGAGGTCGTAGCGGCGCAGCGCCTTCTCCGCCTCTTCCAGCTTCGAGCTCGACTTGTTTTGAGCGATCATTCCAGCCTCCTGTGACGCAGTTCGTGGGACAGCGCGTTCATGGCGCGCGTCCCGGCCTCGGCCACGCGCGTCAACTCTTTGCTCAGGCTCGGCAGGCTCCGAAAGATCTCCAGCGCGGAGGCGGCCGTGGCGGCGAGATCCAGGCAATACGCCGGCACGGGCTGGCTGCGCATCGGCCAGAGGCGGCGCACGCCCAGGCGCCGGAGGCTCGACTCCAGGCCTCCGGACCGGGGCTCCGAGGCGAGGACGGCGACCAGCGCGCGGAACTCGTGGCTGGACGCCCCCGGCAGCAGCGCTAGGCCCTGGACGCGATGGCGGCGCAGGGCCCGGGAGAGGCCGGCCGCGCTCTCGAAGCCGGCGAGGATGTCGGCGGGGAGGAGGACGGGGCCTTCCCTCATGAGCGATTTCTGGGCCAGGCGCTGCACGCGCATGGCGGCGCGGTGCGTCCCCGCGTGCCCTTCGCCATCGCGGGCGGCCTTGTCGAAAGCGGCGGCCAGCGCCCGCGCGATCGCCTGGATGCGGCGTCGCGTCGGCTCATCCTCGGAAGCCATCGTCATCACCGGCTCGGCTTGCGGCTCTATCATCTCGTTCCTCCGTCGCTCAATCCCCGAGGCAGATCTTCGTGGCTTCGGCCAAGCTCGCCTCTCCGGCCGCCGCCAGCTTCAGGGCGGCGCTTCGCAGCGTCGACATCCCCTCGGCCTGAGCCTGCGCGGCGATCTCCTCCGGGGAGCGTCCTTCCAAGAGCAGCCTCTTCATCGCGGAGGAGCTCACCGGCATCACTTCGAAAAGAGCTTGGCGGCCCGCGCAGCCCGTCCTCTGACACGCCGGGCAGCCTCGGGCCGACCATGCCTTGGCGAGCAAGGACCGCTCCGCCTCGCTGAACGGCTTCAGCTCCACCTCGGACGGGGCGCGCTCCTCTTTGCACGACGGGCAGAGCCGCTTGATCAGCCGCTGCGCGACGATCAGCTTGAGGCTCGAGGCCACGAGATAGCCGGGCACCCCCATGTGGATGAGCCGGACGGCCGTCGTCGGAGCGCTGTTGGCGTGGAGCGTCGACAGCACCAAGTGGCCGGTGATCGACGCCTTCACGGCGATCTGGGCGGTCTCGACGTCGCGGATCTCGCCCACCAGCATGACGTCGGGGTCCTGGCGGAGGAAGGCGCGCAAGGCCGTCTCGAAGGTGACGCCGAGCTCGGGACGGACCGCGGTCTGGGTGATGCCCGGGAGCTCGGCCTCGACGGGATCCTCGACGGTGACGACGTTGACGTCGGGAGTGGCCGTGGACCGGATCATCGTGTAGAGGGTCGTGCTCTTGCCGCTACCCGTCGGGCCCGTCACCAGGATCAGGCCATGCGGCGATTGCAGGGCTTGAGCCACGCGGTCGAGGTCGCGCGGCTCGAAGCCCAGGAGGTCCAGCCGTTCCTTCACCTGCGCTCCGCCGAGCACGCGCATCACGACCTTCTCGCCGAAGACGCTGGGCAGAGTGCTCACCCGCAGCTCCACTTTCTTTCCCGCGATCTTGGCGCGCAGGCGGCCGTCCTGCGGCCGCCGCCTCTCCGTGAGCAGGAGGTTCGACATCACTTTCACGCGGGCGGCCAGGCGCCCGGCGGCGGAGGCGGGCAGGGCGCAGGCCTTCACCAAGGAGCCGTTCACGCGGAATCGCACCAGGAGCTCCTTCTCGAACGGCTCGATGTGGATGTCGCTGGCTCCCTTCTGCACCGCTTGGGCGAGGATTCGGTTGACCTGGGCGATGATCGGCGAGTCGTCGGCCGCCTCGTCCGGCGGCGGCTCCTGGCCGAGCGGCTCCTCCTGCTCCAGGCCTTCCACCGTCAGGTCCTCAGGCTCCGCTTCGGGCGCGCTCGCGGCCTGGTCCTGCGGCGGCTCGAGGGTGACGCGCTCGCCTAAGACCCGGCGGACGGCCGTGAGCAGCTCTCTGTTGTCGGCCGGCTTGCAAAGGAAGCCCGAGACCCCGTCCATGACGTCCCGGAGCTGGTTGCGGTTGGAGGCGCCCGTGACGACGACGACCGGCACGTGCCGCGTGTCGACCCTGGTCCGCAGCTCGCCGAACAGCTCATAGCCGTTGAGCGCCGGCATGGCCAGGTCGAGAAGGATGAGGTCCGGAGGCGTCGCCAGGGCCAGCTCCAGCGCCAGACGGCCGTTGCGCGCCTCGATGACGTCGCAGCCGGCGGCCGACAGGAGGTAGCTCACGATCCCCCGGTAGTCGTCGTTGTCGTCGGCGATCAGGACGCGCGGCCGGGAGTTCGGCTTGCCGGGCCCGCGCGCGGCGGAGGCCGTCGACTCCTCGTCGAGGACTTCGTCCAGAAGAGAGAGGATCTTGTGGCCGTGCCTTTCTTGATCGTCCATGAGTCGACATCCAGCCGACTATAGGAGTCTACTTATGGG
>CAZZGQ010000182.1:5334-6522 GCA_964653765.1 uncultured Elusimicrobia bacterium
TTTCTTGATCGTCCATGAGTCGACATCCAGCCGACTATAGGAGTCTACTTATGGGCGGCCGAGTCTCAATGGCGGCCGTGTAATGGTTGTTTGCCTGAAAAAAGCGGCCGGTGGCCGTCAGCCGTTGAACGGGCCGCGGCTGGGGCCGCGCAGCTGGGGCGGGCCGCACTCGATGGACCAACACTTGGGGCCCAAGATGCCTTCCATCGCCTCGAGCAGCGGCTGTGAGAGGCGTACCCGGGCGTCGAGGTCGAGGACGGCCAGGCCTTCCGGCGTCTCGTGCTCGATGGTGACCGGGATGCTGCCGACGTTCTGGTCGAGGGTGAACCGCAGTCTTTCAAGCGCGGCCTCGTCAAAGGCCGCGACGTCGCCCTTCAGGCGCAGCTTCTTGCCGTAGCGCAGCAGCGAGAAGTCGAGCGGGGCGATCTCCTCGACGATCAGCTCGGGGGCCGCGTCCGGGCCCTCGCCGCGGACCGACAGCCGGCCGGAGACGGCGACGATGCCGCCGACCTGCAGTTGGTTGCCCAGGCCCGAGGCGTAGGCGCGGGGGAACACGAGGAGGCGGATCTGCCCGGAGAGGTCTTCCAGCTCGCCGCTGCACCACTGCTCGCCCTTGCTCTTGGTCACCATGCGCTTGACCTGGTTGACGAGACCGGCCACGCGGACCGGCGTCGTGATCTCGGCGCTGAGCTTGGCGATCTCGTGGGTGGCGACGGACTTCAGCTTGTGCGAGACCGACAAAAGCGGGTGGCCGGAGAAGTAGAAGCCCAGCACGTCCTTCTCGTTCTTGAGCACGTCATGTTCCGAGAGAGCGGGAACGGCCGAATCGGCGGCGGAGGCGGCGGGCGCCTCGTCGACGGTGGCGATGGCTCCGAAGAGCAGCCCTTGTCCGCGGGAGAGATCGTCCCGGATCGCCGCCTGGCGGCTCATGGAGCCGTCGAGTTTCGACTGAAGCTTGGCGCGCTTCTCGCCCGCGGTCTCGCCCTTGGCGAGGGAGTCGAGGGCGCCGGCGTGGATCAGCGACTCGAACACCTTCTTGTTGGCCGCGTGCAGATCCACCCGCGCGCAGAGATCGTCCAGGTCCTTGAACGGCTTTTCCGCGCGGGCCTTCAGGATTGAATCAACGGCGCCTTCGCCGACGTTCTTGATGGCGACCAAGCCGAAGCGGATGGCGCCCGTCGTCTTGCC
>CAZZGQ010000183.1:0-3304 GCA_964653765.1 uncultured Elusimicrobia bacterium
ACGTCCTTGCCGCCGTTATGCGCGATGGCGAACGGTCCGGTCCGGTCCGCCGCGATGTAGCAGATGCCGATGACGGTCCGCTTCGGTCCGAAGGCGCGGCGGAGGATCTTTTCCTGGCCCACGCCGTTTTGCAGCCCTACGACCGCCGTTTCCGGACCGATCCAGGCCCGAGCCGCCTTGGCGGCGAGCTCCGTCTGGTGGTTTTTCACGCAGAAGAAGGCGGCCTGCACCGGCCGGCGATGCGTCCGCGCCGAGACCAGTCCTTTCTTCACCAGCCGTGCCGTCCCGCTCGTCCCGGTGAACTCGAAGCCATGGCGCACGAGGGCGCGCTCCGTGGCCGGCGTCCGGCCCATGACCAGGACGTCCTGCTTGGCCTCGACCCAGCGGCAGGCCAAGGCGCCGCCGATCGCGCCGGGTCCGACGACGAGGATATCGGGCACGGCGGCAGTTTAGCAAATTGGGCCGTGCGTCCCGCCGGCGCCGTGGGCGCCGACGGCCAAGGGGCTATAAGGGGCTATATAAAAAGAGACCCCCGCCGTGAGGCGGGGGTCTGCCTTTGCTGATTTGGACCGGAGAACGCTTACGCGTTCACCATCTTGGCGCGGGAGATGTCGCCCTTCTTGTCCAGGAAGTACAGGTAGCCCTTCTCCTTCTTGAGGCCGACCTTCTGGACCTTCTCCGGCTTGCCGCCCTTCTTGCCGCCGCGGGCCATCTTGGCGCGGGAGACGTCGCCCTGCTTGTCGATGTAGTAAAGGAAGCCCGTCGTCCGCTCCACGCCGCACTTCGTGACCTTCTCAGCCATTTGTGTTATTCCTCCGATTGCAGTCCGTAGGGACTCTCGACGTACGC
Source organism: uncultured Elusimicrobia bacterium (assembly GCA_964653765.1). GTDB lineage: Bacteria > Elusimicrobiota > Elusimicrobia > UBA1565 > UBA9628 > JAGWUP01. The sequence goes on from CAZZGQ010000183.1 coordinate 850, forward strand.
AATCCCTTTCGTGTGACGACTATATAATATCGTCCTGAACGTGTCTAGCAAAATCTCCGTCGGAGCCTCGACGGACGACGGCCGTCGTCCGTCGAGGCCCCGACGAGAAAAAGCGCAACAGAAAAGAAGCGCACCGGCGGCGGCGGGTTTTATTGGAAAAGCCTAAGCGGCAGCAGCGCTAACGCGGCGGCTGCTTAGGCGGGAACAGGGAGAACTGCTGCTCCTGCGTCGGCATGATGAGCCGCTCCTTGAGCCAAGCGTCGACGAGAGCCTTCGAGAAGCGGTATTGCCGGCCGATGCGGGAGGCGGGGACCTTCTTCTGGCGGATGAGTCCATAGATCTTCGAGCGCCCCATGCCGAGGTATTGAGCGAGAGCCTTGATGTCCATCACCTCGGGGACTTCCCCAGAGAACGCCTTACGAGCTACCTTACGTTTCTTCTTCATGGAGCCGTGTCTTTTCCTCTTTACTGCCGTCAGAAAGGGCTAGTGTATGCGATGTGTCATCTATTGTCAAGAATTATTCTACTTACCGATGAGCCGACGACACGTGCCGTGCTCGCCGAAGACGTCGCGGAAGAGCTCGGCGTCGCTGACGTCGTCGTTGGTGCGCCGCTCGAACTCCTGGATGCAGGCGCGCGGGCAGCAGCCCTTGGTCGGCTTGGCTTGGCAGGTCTTGACGCGCTGCAGGCAGACGCCGATGGCGTTGCCGTCCTCGTTGCAGGAGTCCACGGCGGCGCGGCAGGCATCGAGATCGACGCGGACGAAGCCGGTCTTCGGCTTGGCGGGGACGATCGTCTTGGCGGCCGGCGCTTTCGCGGCGGGGGGCGCGGCGGGGGCCTCGGGCTCCGCGGCGGGCGGCTCCGCGGCGGGCTCCGGCGGCGCCTTGGGCGCGGCGGGGGCGGCGGCGGCTTCCTGCGGCGCGCGGGCCAGCTCGGGCGGCACCTCGGGCGCCTTCGCCTTCTTGACGACGATCGTCTTGGCGGAGGCGCAGGCCGCCTTCACTCCGAGCCGGCACGCGGTGCGGTAGTCCTCGCGCGCGAACTCGGTGTCGTCCTGCTTCTCGTAGGCCTGGGCCCGGTGCTGGTAGGCGGGCCCGTAATCCATGTTGAGCTTGGTGGCGCTGTAGAAGTCGGCGAGGGCTTTCTTGGTGTCGCCCTGATCGAGGTGGAGCAGGCCGCGCCGATCGAACATGGCGGCGCTCTTCTTGTCGAGCGCCAGGGCCTCGTCCAGGTCCTTGAGGGCCTGCTCCTCGTCGTGGCCCTTCTGCTCGAGCGCGGCCCGCGCGGCGAGGGCCTTGGCCCGGCGCGCCTTGCCCTTGTCGGGCGACCAGACCCGCAGGGCCTGCGACCAATATTCGAGCGCGTGGGTCTCGTCGCCTTTCTTCTGCGCTTTCTCGGCCTTGGCCGACCATGCCTCGAACGATTGGGCGCGCGCGCGCGGAGCGAGAAGAGCGATGACAAACGCCAGACAAAATGCCATGATGGTGCCGCCACAGGATAGCGCCGGCGGCCCTCATCGTCAAGCCGCGGTCGTCCGTCAGGCGCGGCGACAGAAAAATGTTGCCGTGCGGGGGCGGCATTTGCTATAGTGTTCGTCCAATGCACATTTACGAGACTGTCCTCATCCTCAAGCCCGTCATGTCGGACCCCGAGGTTTCGGAGTTCGTCGACAAGACCAAGCAGACCATCGCCGGCGACGGCGGTGAGATCGTCACGCAGGAGATCTGGGGCCGGCGCAAGCTGACGCACCCGATCGGCAAGAACCGCGAGGGCGTGTACACGTATTTCAAGTACAAGGCGAACCCCGGCTTGCTCAAGAAGCTCAGCCACAACTTCAGCATCGCCGACAACATCATGCGCAACATGACCGTCCTCGCTCAGGACCGCAAGCTGCGTGAGAAGGCGAAGAAGCCCAAGAAGACCGCCGCCGCCGCTGCGTCCTCCGCTGCCGCGTCCCAGGAGTAACCCGTGGCCTCCGCCGGCGTCCGTCTCCCCGAGATCAACTTCGTCCTGCTGGCTGGCCGCGTCACGCGCGACGCCGAGATCTTCGTCACGCAGAGCGGCATGACCAAGCTCACCGTCCGCATCGCGGTCAACCGCCGCGTGAAGGATGCCAAGACGGGGGAGTGGAAGGACGACGCGTTCTACATCGACTGCGTCGCCTGGAAGGAGATGGCCGAGCGCGCCAAGGACAAGGCGAAGAAGGGCGTGGCGCTCGTCGTCGAGGGCCGGCTCACCTCGCGCGAGTACGAAGGCAAGGACGGCCAGAAGCGCACCGTTTTCGAAGTGATGGCCAATCGCATGCAGTTCCTGAGCAGCACCGAAGCCGCTGGACAATCAGCCTCGCCGCGTCAGGGCGGCGAGTCCATGGGGTCGCCCGCAGGGGACTCCGCTGACATCGAGGAGGTTCCGTTCTAAATGCCCGCTGAAGAGACCGCCGCACCGCAGGCCGCCG
>CAZZGQ010000183.1:3404-6505 GCA_964653765.1 uncultured Elusimicrobia bacterium
AGCCTCTCGTTCTCGCGTCCCGCGGGCGCCGAGGGCAAGCTGTTCGGCTCGGTGGGCAAGTCTGACGTCCTCAAGAGCCTCAAGAGCTGCGGCTTCACCGTCGACAAGGACGCCGTCGCCCTCGAGCAGCCGATCAAGCAGGTCGGCGATCACGAGATCGAAGTCCGGCTGATGCCGGAAGCCACCGCTAAGATCAAGGTCACGGTCGTCGCCCGGGAATAACCCTCCCGGACGGGAGAGTTCGTAGTGTCGAACAACCCGGTCCACTTGCCGCCTCAATCCATCGAGGCGGAGATGGCGGTCCTCGGCTCGATGATGATCGAGCGGGATGCCGTCGAGAAGGCGGTCGACGTCCTCGAAGACAAGGACTTCTACCAGGACGCGCATCGCAAGATTTACCGCGCCTGCAAGGAGATCTTCGCGCGCGGCGACGGCGTCGACCTGGTCACCGTCGGCGAGGAGCTGCGCCGGGGCAAGCTGCTGGAGGACGTCGGCGGCACGGCCTACCTCACCGAGCTGATCCACAAGGTCGCCACCGCGGCCCACGTCGACTATTACGCCAAGCTCGTCCGCGAGAAGTCGATCCTGCGCGAGATGATCACGGCCGCCACTCAGATCGTCACCAATTGCTACGGCGAGGCCAAGGAGCCCCAGCACCTGCTCGATGAGGCGCAGGCCGCCATCATGAAGGTGGCCGAGCGCCAGGGCACGAGTCAGGTGGTTGAGTCCAAGGACCTGGCCCATGAGGTCATCGAGCAGATCGAGCTCGCCGCCAACAAGAAACAGGCGGTCACGGGCGTGGCGTCGGGCCTCAAGGACATCGACCGCATGACGTCGGGCTTCCAGAAGTCCGATCTGATCCTGATCGGCGCCCGGCCCTCTCAAGGTAAGACCGCTCTTGCGCTGAACATCGCCGCCAACATCGTGCTCGGGGATGAGCCGGCGCCCGTCTTGTTCTTCTCGCTGGAGATGAGCCGACACGCCATCATGCAGCGCTTCATCGCCTCCGAGGCGCGCGTGAGCTTGCAGAGCGTGCGCAACGGCTTCTTCCCGCGCAACAAGTGGACCGACCTCACCAACGCCGCGGCGCGCTTCTCCGAGGCGCCGCTGGCCGTTTGCGACATGTCGAGCCTGTCGGTGCTCAACGTCCGCTCGATCGCTCGCCAGTGGGCCGCCGAGCAGCGGCGGCGCGGGCGCAAGCCCGGCCTCGTCATGATCGACTACCTGCAGCTGATGCGCGGCTCCTCGTCGCGAAACGAGAACCGGCAGCAGGAGGTCTCGGAGATCTCGCGCGGCCTCAAGTTCCTGGCCCGCGACCTGGACGTGCCCGTGATCGCGCTCTCGCAGCTGTCGCGCCGCACCGAGGACAAGGGCCGCACGGACCAGAAGCCCATGCTCTCCGACTTGCGCGAATCCGGCGCCCTCGAGCAGGACGCCGACCTCATCATGTTCATCTACCGCGAGTCTTACTACAAGCGCAACGATCCCACGCTCGAGAACAAGGCCGAGATCATCATCGCCAAGCAACGCCAGGGTCCCACCGGCGACGTGCCGCTGGCCTTCATCCGCGAGTACACGCGCTTCGAGAACGCCCTGCCCGAGGGCGCGGACGGCGGCGAGCCCCCCGCCGAAATAGTAGAATCCCAGACATCGTTCAGTTAAGGGATCGTCACCAATGACGGACGCGCGCGCGGACGCGCCACGTCGCTTTTTCCGGCCGACCTGGGCCGAGGTCGATCTGTCGGCGCTTTGCGCCAACCTGCGCAAGTTCCGCGCGCGGATGCCGGGCGTCAAGCTCATGTTCGTGGTCAAGGCCAACGCCTATGGCCATGGCGCGGTCGCCTGCGCCAGGGCCGCGGAGCGCGCCCGCTTGGCCGACTGGCTCGGCGTGTCCTCCGTGGAGGAAGGCGTCGTCCTGCGCGAGGCGGGCTTGCGACTCCCGATCCTGGTGCTCGGCTCCCTTTTCCCGTTCGAGTCTTTCCTGGCTGCGGCCAACCACCGCCTCACGCCCACGGTCGCCAGCTTGCAGTCGGCCCAGCGGCTCGTGGAGGCGGCGCGCACGCTGGGCCGTCGCGTGTACTGCCACGTCAAGGTGGAGACGGGGATGGGCCGCATCGGCATGAGCCCGGCGGCCGCGGTGGCGGTCGTCGAGTACCTCGCCACGCAGCCGGAGGTGAAGGTGGAGGGGATCTACACCCATCTTTCCTGCGCCGACAGCGATCCCCTGTTCACGTGGCAGCAGCTCAAGCGCTTCGACGAAGCGCTCGCGGCGCTGAAGCGTCGGGGATTGAGGGTCCCGCTGCGCCACGCGGCGAACTCGGCCGGCGCGCTGCGGTTCCCGGCCTCGCGTTTTGACATGGCGCGGCCCGGGCTGGCGATCTACGGCCTCTATCCCGGCTTCGAGCCGGTCCTGTCGCTCAAGTCCAAGATCGTCTTCTTGAAGACCGTCGGCAAAGGGGCGCCGATCAGCTACGGCGCGGCCTTCCGCGCGAAGCGGCCCAGCCGCATCGCCACGCTGCCCGTCGGCTACGGCGACGGATGGGCGCGCGCCAATGGGACGAAAGGGGCCGCCGCGCTGGTCGACGGCCGGCGCTGCCCCATCGTGGGCCGCGTGACGATGGACATGACGATGCTGGACGTCACGGACGCCCCGCGCGCGCGGGTGGGCGCCGACGTCGTGCTGCTCGGAAAGCAGGGCCGGGCGAGCATCCCGGCGGGCGAGATCGCCGAGCGCCTCGACACGATCCCGTACGAGGTCACGACGATGCTCTCCGCGCGCGTCCCGCGCCTCTACGTGGGAGGCAAGGCGTGAGCGGCGTGTTCGAGTGGCTCGGCCAGAGCCTCTTCAGCGTGGCCGAGGGCGTGGGCCAGTTCACGTTCTTGGTGCGCTCAACCATCCAGTGGATGCTGCGCGGCAAGATCGAATGGCGCCAGACCGTGGTGCAGATGATGCGCATCGGCCTCGAGTCGCTGCCCGTCAGCGCGCTCACCGCCTTCTTCACGGGCATGGTGCTGGCGCTGCAGTCGGGCGCCACGTCCAAGCACTTCTTCAACGAGCCCCTTTTCGTCGGCACCGTCGTGGCCTTCGCCATCGTGATGGA
>CAZZGQ010000184.1:0-6451 GCA_964653765.1 uncultured Elusimicrobia bacterium
GGGCCCAAGGCCCTCGTCCTCGCCTCCGACGCCTTCTTCCCCTTCCGCGACGGCATCGACGCCGCGGCCACCCTCGGCATCTCCGCCATCGTGCAGCCGGGCGGCTCCATCAAGGACGTCGAGGTCTTCGCCGCCGCCGACGAGCACAACCTGGCGATGATCACGACGGGCATGCGGCACTTCAGGCATTGAGGCGTCAGGGCCGTAAGCAACTGTGTTTAAACACAGTTGAGCACGCTTTCCGATGACACGCGCGCGTAAGCTACTATGGCCGGCCATCGCAGCCTACGTCCTGGCCGCCGGCGCCACCGGGGCCGCCGAGACCGTGATCGCCTCCAAGGAATTCCCGCGCGCCGGCGTGCGCGCGCTCGCCGTAACGACGGACGCGGGCTTCATCGACGTGCGCGGCACGGAAGCCGGCGACGCGAAAGTGGAGTCGGTCCGGCCCGCGCACGCCATGGGCCACTGCCAGCTCATCGCCGACCTCAAAGACGGCCGCCTGTCGCTCGAGGCGCGCAGGCCCGCGGGGTCGGCCGTCGCCTGCGACGCCGGCTTTCGAGTGGCGCTGCCGCGGCCGGCCGCGGTGGAGGCCTATGCCGGCTCCGGCGGCGTGACGGTGGCCGGGCTCCGCGGCGAGACCAAGATCCGGACCGCGTCGGGGGCGATCCGCGTCGACGGCGTCGAGGCGCCGGTTCACGTCCTCACCGGCAGCGGCGGCGTGAGCGTGCGCGCCCCGCGCACCCCCTGGCTCGACGTGCGCGCGACGAGCGGCGGCGTGGCGGTCTCTCTTGGCTCATCGCGCTCGACGGTCTCGCTGCGCACCGGCGCGGGCGGCATCGCCGTCACGGTCCCGCGCGGCGTCGCCGCGCGCGTGAAGGCGCGGTCGGGCTCTGGCTCCGTCGATAACCGGCTGCCCAAGGCCCAGGACGCCGCGCTCACGATCGAAGCGCTGAGCGGCTCCGGCCGCATCCGGCTTTCTCCTGGCGGGCCATAGGGCCCGGCCCGATCTAGGCCCTTGTTCCCGCGCGCGCCAGCCGGAGCATTTGATAGCGTCAGGGCATGAAAGCCCTCCTCTTCGCCCTGCTGCTCGCCCCCGCTCTCGCCACCCTCTCCGCCGCCGAGCAGGCGGCCGGCCCCCGCTCCCCCGAAGCGTACGTCCGCGACAGCATCCTCGCCCGCGCCGATCTGAACACCAAGATCGCCGACAGCATCTCCACGTGGCTCGAGCGCACCGCCGGCATGACGGCGCAGGGCCATGCTCCGGCCCGGCCCTACGCGATCGAGGGCGCCTCCCAGGCGCCCTGCTACGGCGAGCGCGTGGAGATGGACGACAAGATCGTGGGCTCGTGCGTGCTGAAGGTCCACGCCTTCCAGACGGCCGCCACGGTCGTCGTCTCGCTCGACGATTCCGGCGAGCTCACGGCGCAGCCCCTGCAAGTCACCGTCGAATAATCGCGGCGGCACTGGACGCGCCGCTTTCATAAAAAAGTTATAATAACGGCCGATGCGTTCTATCCCGGCCATCGCCCCTCTCTCCTGGGCCGGGCTTTTTCGATGAAAACAACGGCGCTGCTGGCGCTCGAAGACGGCACGGTTCTGCGCGGCCAGTCGTGCGGCGCGGAAGGCGAGTCGTCGGGCGAGGTCGTGTTCAACACGTCGATGACGGGCTACCAAGAGGTGCTCACCGATCCCTCTTACAAGGGCCAGCTCGTCACGATGACCTACCCGCAGATCGGCAACTACGGCATCACCGCCGAGGACAACGAGAGCGCGCGTCCGCACCTCTCCGGCTTCATCGTCCGCGAGCTCTGCCGCAAGCCCTCCAACTGGCAGTCCGTGGAGCCGCTGCACTTCTTCCTGAAGAAGCACGGCGTGGTGGCGATCGAAGGCGTCGACACGCGCGCGCTCACGCTGCGCCTGCGCGACAAGGGCGCCCTGCGCGCCGTGATCTCGACGATCGACCTCGAGCCCAAGAGCCTGCTCGCCAAGGCGCGGCAGCTGCCCTCGATGGCGGGCAGCGACCTCGCCCAGCACGTCACCTGCGCGCAGAAGTACCGCTGGACCGAGGGCTACAAGGAGCAAGGCAAGCCGCTGCACGTGGTGGTCTACGATTTCGGCGTGAAGTTCGGCATCCTGCGCTGCCTGGCCCAGAGCGGGATGCGCGTGACGGTGGTGCCGGCCCGCACGACGGCCGAGGAAGCGCTGGGCCTCAAGCCCGACGGCATCCTGCTCTCGAACGGCCCCGGCGACCCCGAGCCCGTCACCTACGCCGTCGACGCGATCAAGCGGATCCTCGATGCGCGCATGCCGACCTTCGGCATCTGCCTGGGCCACCAGCTGCTCGGCCTGGCTCTCGGCGGCCGGACCTATAAGCTCAAGTTCGGCCACCACGGCGCCAATCATCCCGTGCTCGATCTCGCGACCAAGAAGGTCGAGATCACGACGCAGAACCACGGCTTCTGCGTCGACCTCGGCTCGCTGCCCAAGGAAGCCCGCACCACGCACGTCAACCTCAACGACAACACCTCCGAGGGCCTGGCGCACTCTCAGCTGCCCGCTTTCTCCGTCCAGTACCATCCCGAGGCCGCGGCCGGGCCGCACGACAGCCGCTACCTGTTCGCCCGCTTCAAGGACCTGATGGTGGAGCGGCGGGAGAGCCCGTCCAAATGCTGAGCACCGTCGGCCTGGCTGTCCTCCTGCTGCTGCCGATCATCGTCTACGCGGCGCGCACGGTGAAGACGTCCACCCCGAGCCTGCAGTGGCCAGGCGTGGGCAAGGTGCTGGGCTTCCAGTTCGCCGACAAGCCGCCGCGCCTGCTCGGCGATTTCGAGCGCCGCCACGTCGCGGTCGAGCTCCACAACGGCGCCGTCATCGTCACGATGCAGCTCGCCCAGCCCTCGCGCCTGCGCGTCGAGGTCGGCGACCGCGAGGAGGTCACGCGCCGCTCCGGCATGATCGTGCCCGATCCCGTCGCCACTGGCGACAGCGCCTTCGAGCGGCGGCTGCTCGCGCGCTGCAGCGACAAGAACGCCGGGCTCGTGATCTTCGAGCCCGCGCTGCGCGGCCAGATCATGCTGCAGCCCATCGTCGACTGCATCGGCGTCGGCGACAAGGTGCAGTGGCGCCTGCCCGAGCTCAAGGAGCCCGGCCCCCTCGAGGAAGTCTTGCAGGTCATGACGGCGATCGCCGCGGAAATGGAGCGCTTCCCCGCCAATGCCTAAACGGACCGACATCAAGAAGATCCTGGTCATCGGCTCGGGCTCGATCGTCATCGGCCAAGGCTGCGAGTTCGACTACTCCGGCACGCAGGGCGTCAAGTCGCTGCGCGAGGAGGGCTACGAGGTCGTCCTGATCAACAGCAATCCGGCCACGATCATGACGGACCCGGAGCTCGCCGACCGCACCTACATCGAGCCGCTCACCCCCGAGTTCCTGGAAGAGGTCCTCAAGAAGGAGCGGCCTCAGGCCATCCTCCCCACTCTCGGCGGCCAGACCGCCCTCAACCTTACGGTGGCCGCGGCGGAGCGCGGCCTCCTCAAGAAATACGACGTCGAGCTGCTGGGCGCCCGCCTCGACACGATCCGCAAGGCCGAGGACCGCCAGCTCTTCAAGCAGTGCATGCAGCAGGTCGGCTTAGACCTCCCCAAGAGCCTCGTCGTCACCGACGTCTCCGAGGTCAAGCAGGCCGCGCGCGAGCTGGGCTTCCCCGTCATCGTGCGCGCCAGCTTCACGCTCGGCGGCACGGGCGGCGGCATCGCCTACCATCTGGACGAGCTGCGCCAGAAGGTCCACGTCGCACTCGAGGCCAGCCCGATCAAGAAGGTCCTGCTGGAGGAGTCCGTGCTCGGCTGGAAGGAGTACGAGCTCGAGGTCATGCGGGACTGCAAGGACAATTTCGTCGTCGTCTGCACGATCGAGAACCTCGATCCGATGGGCGTGCACACGGGCGACTCCATCACCGTGGCCCCGGCCATGACGCTGACGGACGCCCAGTACCAGGCCATGCGCGACGAGGCCAAGAAGATCGTCAGCGTGATCGGCGTCGAGACCGGCGGCTGCAACATCCAGTTCGCCGTGCATCCGCGCACCGGCCGCCGCATCGTCGTGGAGATCAACCCGCGCGTCTCGCGCAGCTCCGCCCTCGCCTCCAAGGCCACGGGCTTTCCCATCGCCAAGCTCGCCGCCAAGCTCGCCGTCGGCTACACGCTCGACGAGGTGATCAACGACATCACCAAGACCAGCGCCTGCTTCGAGCCCTCGATCGACTACGTCGTCACCAAGGCGCCGCGCTTCGCCTTCGAGAAGTTCGGCGAGTTCCCGCTGGACACGGCGATGAAGTCCGTCGGCGAGGTCATGGCCATCGGCCGCACGTTCAAGGAGTCGCTGCAGAAGGCGCTGCGCGGCCTCGAGAACAAGAAGCCGGGCTGGATCTTCGAGGGCCAGCCCGACCGCGACGAGCTCCTCAAGAAGCTCGCCCTCCCCTCTTCCGACCGCATCTTCTGGATCAAGGCCGCCCTCTACGCCGGGATGAGCGCCGAGGAGATCTACGAGATCTCGCAGATCGATCCCTGGTTCCTCAACCAGCTCAAGGAGATCGTCGACTTCGAGAACGCTCTCAAGGGGCAGAAGCCCAACGCGGAGCTGCTGTGCGACGCCAAGCGCCTGGGCTTCTCGGACGTCCAGCTGGCGCGGGTCTGGAACATGAAGCCCGCCGCCGTGAGCGCGCTGCGCAAGCGGCTGGGCGTGCGGCCCGCCTTCAAGCTCGTCGACACCTGCGCGGGCGAGTTCAAGTCCGCCACGCCCTATTTCTACAGCACCTACGAAGAGGAGAGCGATTCCAAACCGACTTCTTCGAAGAAGAAAGTCGTCATTTTGGGCTCAGGGCCCAACAGGATCGGCCAGGGAATTGAATTCGACTACTGCTGCGTGCAGGCGGCTCGCGCGCTTCGCGCGCTCGGGTTCGAGTCGATCATGGTGAACTGCAACCCGGAGACCGTGTCGACGGACTACGACACCTCCGATCGCCTCTATTTCGAGCCGCTGACCTTCGAGGACGTGATGGAAGTGATCGATCACGAGAAGCCGATGGGCGTGATCGTGCAGTTCGGGGGTCAAACGCCCTTGAATCTGGCTGAACAGCTCACCAAGGCCGGGGTTCCTATCCTCGGCACTCAGGCCAGCGCCATCGACGTCGCGGAGGATCGGCGGCTCTTCGGCGCCGCGCTCAAGAAGCTCGCGCTGCTGGCTCCCGAAAACGGGATCGCCCGCAACTCGCGGCAGGCTCTTTCCCTGGCGCGCCGCATCGGCTATCCCGCCATGATCCGGCCGAGCTACGTGCTCGGCGGGCGCAACATGGAGATCGTCTACGACGACGCCGGCCTGCTCGACTACATGCGGCGCATGGACGGCACCGGCGAGCGCCATCCCTCTCTTCTCATCGACCGCTTCCTCGCCGACGCCACGGAGATCGACGTCGACGCCGTCTGCGACGGCAAGGACGTCTTCATCGCCGGCATCATGGAGCACATCGAGGAGGCCGGCATCCACTCGGGCGACTCCGCCTGCACGCTGCCGCCCCACTCCCTGCCGCGGACCACGCTCGAGACGCTCTGCCAGCAGACCCGCAAGCTGGCCCTGCAGTTGGATGTGCGCGGCCTGATCAACATCCAATACGCGGTGAAAGACGGCGCCGTCTACATCCTCGAGGCCAACCCGCGCGCCTCGCGTACCGTGCCCTTCGTCAGCAAAGCGACGGGCATCCCCGTGGCGCGGCTGGCCACCTCCGTCATGATGGGCAAGAAGCTCGCCAAGCTCCTGCCGCGCAAGCTCATCAACGAGTCGCCGCTCAGCCTGCCCTACACGGCGACGAAGGAAGCCGTCCTGCCCTTCATCAAGTTCCCGGGCATCGATCCCAAGCTCGGCCCGGAGATGAAGTCCACCGGCGAGGTCATGGGCATCGACGCCGATTTCCCGCGCTCCTTCGCCAAGAGCCAGGAGGCCAGCGGCATGGTCCTCCCCGTCTCGGGCTCCGTCTTCATCAGCGTGCGCGACGAGGACAAGCCGGAGATCCTGCATCTGGCGCGCTCGCTGCGCCAGATGGGCTTCACGCTGGTGGGCACGCGCAACACCTACGAGTTCTTGAGCCGCCACGGCATCGAGGCCACGAAGGTGGCCAAGATCGGCGAAGGCAAGCCCGACGTCGTCGACCTCATCAAGCAGAAGTCGGTGAGCCTCGTGATCAACACCCCGTCCGGGAAGCGGTCTCGCGCCGACGGCTACGCGATCCGCCGCACGGCGCTGGAGCTCAACGTGCCCTGCATCACCAATATCCACAGCTGCCAGGCCGCCGTCCACGCCATCGCCGTCATGCGCGAGTCGCGCATGACCGTCAAGCCCATCCAAGAGTACTACCGCCAGCTCTCCTTCCGCGAGCTGGCCTGCGTCTAACTTA
>CAZZGQ010000185.1:0-6429 GCA_964653765.1 uncultured Elusimicrobia bacterium
TCGGCTTCACGAAGAAGACGGCCGACAAGCTCATCGAGGCGCTGAAGGAGAAGCTGGAAGGCGTGCACGTCCCAGGCGCCGAGAAGGTGGCGCGCGCCGCCGGCGCCGACCTCGGCAGCGGCTCGCTGTCCCAGGCGCTGGCCGCGCTCTCGGCGCTGGGCTACAAGCCGTCGGAAGCCCGCGCGGCGCTGCAGTCCATCGCGGAGGAAACCGGCGGCAAGGATTTGCCCGTCGAGCAGATCGTCCGGCAGGCGCTCAAGAGGCTATGACGGCCGAGATCGTGCGCAGGTGTGTCCGGACACAGTCGAGCACGGTCGCACGGAGGGCTCATGTCTAAGCAAAAGGACGCGGACTCCATTTTGGCTGGATCCTCCCAGCAGGGCGACGAGACCATCGACCGCGCGCTGCGGCCGAAGTCGCTCGACGAGTTCATCGGCCAGGACAAGCTCAAGGACAACCTGCGCGTCTTCATCGAGGCGGCGCGGCGGCGCAAGGAGCCGCTCGACCACTGTCTGTTCTATTCTCCCCCCGGCCTCGGCAAGACCACGCTCGCCAATATCCTCGCGCGCGAGATGGGCGTGAACCTCCGCACGAGCAGCGGTCCGATCATGGAGCGCGTGGGCGATCTGGCCGCCATGCTCACCGACCTGTCCGAGGGCGACGTGTTCTTCATCGACGAGATCCATCGCCTCAATCCTCTCGTCGAGGAAGCGCTTTATCCGGTGATGGAGGACTACACCTTCTTCATCTCCACGGGCAAGGGACCGGCGGCCTCCACCCTCAAGCTCGCCGTGCCGCGCTTCACGCTGATCGGCGCGACCACGCGCGCGGGCTTGCTGACGGGCCCGCTGCGCGACCGCTTCGGCATCATCGGCAACCTGGGCTTCTACGAGCCCAAGGAGCTCGAGGCGATCGTGCGCCGCTCGGCCCAGATCCTGCGGATCGACGCCGACGCCGAGGGAGCCGCCGAGATCGCGCGCCGCTGCCGCGGCACCCCGCGCATCGCCAACCGCCTCCTGCGCCGCGTGCGCGATTTCGCGCAGATCGAGGGAGGCGGCGTGATCACGGGCAAGGTCGCGCGCTTCGCCCTCGAGCGCCTGGAGGTCGACGCCGAGGGCCTCGACGCCGGCGACCGGCGCCTGCTGACGACGCTCATCGAGAAGTTCGAGGGCGGGCCCGTGGGCCTCGAGAACCTGGCCATGGCCGTGAGCGAGGAGCTGGACACGCTCACCGACGTGGCCGAGCCCTACCTGATCCAAGCCGGCTTCCTCGTGCGCACGCCCCGCGGCCGGGTGGCCTCCCCCAAGGCCTACACGCACCTCGGGCTGACCCCGCCGCGCAAGAATCTCGAGCTCCTTTAAGATATCCTTGGGGTCATGCTGAGCTTGGCGTTGAGCCTGCTGCTGGCGGGGCCGGCCGCCGCCAAGACCTCGCGCCTCATCCGCCTCGGGATCGCCCCGCACGAGGACGCGGCCACCCTCGAGTTCCACGGCGTCTACGAGACCTCGGGCCGCGCCGTCCCTTCCGGCAAGCGCCTGACCCTCATCGCCGAGAGCGCGGGCCGAGTGCGCCTGGGCGCCTTCCACCTCAAGTCTCCCGCCCGGGTGGAGCCGCGCGACGGCGCCACCGTGGAGCTCGCCGGAAAGACCTACGACGGGACGCTGCTCCTGATCGTCGATCCGGACGGCGACACGGTCACCGTGGTGGAAGAGCTCCCGATCGAGCGCTACCTGCTGGGCGTGCTGCCCTTCGAGATGGACCCGGACTGGCCGGCCGAGGCGCTCAAGGCTCAGGCGGTCGTGGCGCGGACCTTCGCCTACACCCAGCTCGGCAAGTACCGCAAGGAGGGCTTCGACCTCTCCACCGACACGCGCTCGCAGGTCTACGGCGGCCGCGGCGCCGACAACGCCGCCGTGCGCAAGGCGGTGGAGAGCACGCGCGGCGAGGTCCTCGGGTACAATGGCCAGATCCTCAATGTCTATTACCACTCCTGCTGCGGCGGGCACACGGAGAGCCCGGCCGTGATCTGGGGCGGCGAAGCGCCGCCGCCGCTGCGGGGAGTGAAGGACAAATACTGCTCCGCATCGCCGCTGGCCTCTTGGACCGCCTACGTCACGATGGACCAGCTCGCCGCCTCGCTCCAAAGGAACAGACTGTCCGGCGGCAAGCTCAAGAAGTTCGCCGTGGCGGCGCGGGACGCGGCGGGCTACGTGAGCGCTTTCGCCGCGCGCCTTGGCGGCGAGACGCTCACGGTGAAGGCCGCGGAGCTCCGCTCCGCCCTGGGAGCGGACCGGCTGCGCAGCCTGCGCATCAGCGCCGTGCGGACGCTGAAGAACGGCGTCGAGTTCACCGGCGGCGGCTCCGGCCACGGCGTGGGCTTGTGCCAATGGGGCGCTCGGCTGCAGGCCGACAAGGGCCGCGGCTACGAGAAGATCCTGAAGTACTATTTCCCCGGCTCCAAGCTCTCCGTCATCGATGAATAAGACCGATCCGCGCGCGCGCTTCTCCGACGTGGCGGGCGACTACGCCCTCTACCGGCCCACCTATCCCTCCGCGGCCGTCGACTGGATCGCGCGGCGCTCCGGCGTTCCCGCCGGCGGCCGGATCGTCGACTTGGGCTGCGGCACCGGCATCTCGGCGCGGCTCTTCGCGGCTCGCGGCTTCTCCGTCACGGGGGTCGATCCGAACGAGGAGATGCTCGCTCGCGCGCGCGCGGCCGGGGGCGGGCCGCGCTACGTCGGCGGCGAGGCGGCGCGCACCGGGCTGCCGGACGCCTCGGCCGACCTGGCGACCGCGGCCCAGGCCTTCCACTGGTTCGATCTTGCCGCGACCCAGCGGGAGCTCCGCCGCCTCCTCGTCCCGTCGGGCCGCTGCGCGGCGTTCTGGAACGTGCGCGCGAGCACCCCGCTCTTCGACGAGTACGAGGCCCTGCTGCGCCGGCTCTGCCCCGAGTACCTGCGGCTGCCGCGTCCCGCCGGGACGATCGCCGCGCTCGAGGCGCTGCCCGGCGTCTCCCGAATCGAGCGCGCGGACTTCACGCAGGAGCAGAGCGCCGACCGCGAGGCTTTTTTCGGGCGCGTCCGCTCGAGCTCCTACGTCGCGCACGGCGTGGCGGACCGCGCCGCCTTCGACGCGGAGCTCGGCGAGCTCTTCGAGCGCCACGCCCGCGGCGGCCGCGTCACGCTCGTCTACGAGACGAAGGCGCTGCTCTTCAGGCCATGAGCGGGCGAGTCCGGCTGGCGGCGGCGATCGCGGCGGCGACCTTCCTTCTGTGGTCGCCTTCTCTCTCCGGCTCGTTCCTCAAGGACGACTTCTCCAACTTCGTCGTCAATCCGGCGGTGCGGAAGGGCTCGTGGACGGCCTTCTTCACCGACGCGCGCTCGGCCTCCGCCGATCCCGAGCTGCGCGACGTCTACCGGCCGCTGACCACCGCCTGGTACGCGGCGCGCGTGCGCGGACTCGGCCTCAACCCGTTCTTCTTCCATCTCTTCGACGTCGCCGCCCACTCCGCCAACGCCGGGCTCGTCTGCCTGATCGCGCTCGAGTTGGGCGCGGCCGCCCCGGCGGCGGCCGCGGGGGCGCTGCTCTTCTCGCTCCACCCGGCCCAGGCCGAGGCCGTCAGTTACGCGAGCGGCGCGCCGGCGGCCTACTGCCTGCTGCTGCTCCTGCTGACGCTGCTGCTGCACCGGCGCGGCCGCCGCTGGCCGGCCTTGGCCTGCTTCGCCGCCGCGGGGCTCGTGAAAGAGACGGGCCTCGTCTTCGCCCCCCTTCTCGCCCTGGCCGATTGGGCGCTCGATGCGAGCGTCTCTCCCCGCGAGGCCGCCCGGCGAGCCGCGCCGTACCTGGGCGTCACGGCGGCGCTGGCGGCGGCGCGCCTGGCCGTCCTCGGCGGGCTCGGCGCGGCGGCGCCGCGCTCGGGCTCCTGGGCCGCGCAGGCCGCGTTCGCCGCGAGCGGGCTGGCCCTGGACGTGCGCGCGGCCCTGTGGCCCTACGGCCAGCGCGTCTGCTACACGCTCCCGCAGCCCGCCGGCTGGGGGCTGGCCGCGGCGGGCGCCGCCGCCGTTCTCCTTTGGGCCGCCGCCGCCGCGGCCGCCCTGCGCCGGCGCGACGCCTGGTCGCTGCCGGTGTTCTGGTCGGCGGCCGCCCTCCTCACGGTCTGCAACGTCGTGCCCCGCGCGATCCTCGCGGCGGACCGCTTCGCCTACGCCGCGCTCCCGGCCGCCGCCTGGGCGCTGGCTCTCGTCCTGGGACGATCCCGCCGCGCCGCCTGGGCCGCGTGCGCCGCCGTCCTCCTTTGGCTGACGCCCCTCTGCGTCGTCCAGCAATGGACCTTCGATTCCAATTTCTCCGCCGACCTCGCCGCCTATCAAGCCGCGCCGGACGACGCCTGCGGAGCGGCGCTGCTCGCCACCGACTACTACAACTGGCGGCTGCCCGCGCGCGCCGCGGCCTTGGCCGAGGCCGGCCTCGCCCGCCATCCCGACCGCTTTTGCGCCGCCCGGCTCGAGCGAGTGCGCTCCTTGACCCGCAACCGGACCAAACGCTCATGACCAGCCTGCCCCTCGAAGACTACGACTTTCCTTTCCCGGAGGAGCTCATTGCCTCCGAGGCCGCCGAGCCGCGCGACAGCGCGCGTCTCATGGCGGTCGATCGCCGCACCGGCGCGTGGACGCACCGCGTCTTCCGCGAGCTGCCCGAGCTGCTGGCCCCGGGCGACTGCGTCGTGGTCAACAAGACCAAGGTGCTGAGCTGCCGCCTCGTCGGCAAGAAGTCGACCGGCGGCAAGGCGGACCTGCTCGTCGTCAAGGAGCTGGAGCCCGGGCTTTGGGCGGCGCTCGGCTCCGGGCTCAAGCGCGGCCAGGCTCTCGAGTTCCCGGGCGGCCTGGGCGCGACGGTCGAGGGCCTCAACGAGGCCGGCGAGTATCTGGTCCGCTTCTCCACCGCCGATCTGCACCGCTATTTCGAGCGCCACGGCCTGGCGCCGCTGCCGCCCTACATCGCCAAGAAGCGGCCCTCCCGCGAAAGCGACCGGGAGCGCTACCAGACCGTCTACGCCCAGTCGGGCGGCTCCATCGCCGCGCCGACGGCCGGCCTCCACTTCACGCCCGCCGTGCTCGAGACGCTCGCCGCCAAGGGCGTGTCGCTGGCGAAGGTCACGCTCCACGTCGGACGCGGCACCTTCCGCCCGATCACGACCGAGGACGCCGCGCGTCACGACATGCTCCCCGAGTGGTATCGCCTCGAGCCCGAGGAAGCGGCCAAGATCTCGGCCGCGCGGGCGGCGGGCCGGCGCGTGATCTCCGTCGGCACGACGACGACCCGCACTCTCGAGACGCTGGGAGCGCGGCCGGAAGGCTTCGGCCCGGGCGAAGGCTGGACCTCGCTCTACATCACGCCGGGACGCCCGTTCTCGGTCGCCACCGCGCTCATCACGAACTTCCATCTCCCCAAGTCCACGCCGCTGCTGCTGGCGGCCGCCTTCCTCGGGCGCGAGCGCCTGCTCGCCGCCTACCAGGAAGCCTTCCGCTCGCGCTACCGCCTCTATTCGTTCGGCGACGCGATGATCATCCTGTGACGCGCCGCGTCGCGCTGGCCGCGGCCTTGGCCGCCGCCGCTCTTCTCTGGTGGCTCGCGGCGCGAGCCGCCGCCGTCGGCTCGATCGGAGACGACGCGCTCTACATCCTCTTGGCGCGCGCGCTGCGCCACGGCGCTTTCGTCGATTCCCTCGGCCGGCCCGTCACCGACCCGCTGCCCGGTTTCGCCGCGCTGCTCGCCTGGCCCGCCGCGTGGGCCGCGCCGCGCTGGACGCTGCTGCGCTGGCTGAATTGGCCTTTCGCCGCGGCGGCGATCGCGGCCCAGCACGCGCTGGCTCGCCGCTGGTTCTCTCCCGGCCGCTCGGCCGCGGCGGCCGCGTGGCTGGCGCTCTGCCCGTGCTTCGTCGCGGCGATGGGCCGCGTCGTGCCCGACGCGGCGCTGCTGGCCGCCTCGCTCGGCGTCCTGCTGCTCTTCGAGAGGCTCCCGGCCGCGGCGGCGGTCCTGGCCGCCTGGGCGGCGCTGACGCGCCCCGAAGGCGCGCTCCTGGCCGTCGCCGTCGCGGCCTCGCTCGCCGTCTGGGGCCGCCGGCGCGACGCCGCCGTCTTCGCCGGCCTCTCCCTCGGCCCGCTCTCGCTCTGGCTGCTGCGCAACCGGCTGCTCGCCAGCTCCGTGACCGGCTACGCGGATCATCTGGCCGCGCAAGCGGCGCTCCTCGCCGGCGCCGGAGCGCAGGCGCGGCACGCCGCGGCGGTCGCCTCCGGGCTGATCGGCGCGGGCCTGCTGGGCGCGCCGGCGGGCGCCGTCTCCGCCGCCGCGAGCGCGGCAAGACCGACGGCGGCGGCTGCGGGCTTGGCGGCGCTCTTGCGGCGCGCGCCCTCGCCGGCCGCGCTGGCC
>CAZZGQ010000186.1:0-6419 GCA_964653765.1 uncultured Elusimicrobia bacterium
GCCATGAAGGTCATCGCCACGCCCTTTTGCATGGCGATCTCCTTGGCCCCGTGCTTATAAAAGGTATGCCAGTCCGCCATCGTCAGCGCGTCGCTGTAGCCGAGGTTGATCTCGTGCTGGCCCGGACCCCACTCGCCCTTGGACGTCTCGACGGGAATCCGCGCGGCCTCCATCTGGTTTCTAATTTCTCCAACGAGAAATTCTTCCTTAGATCCCTGCAGGATGTGGTAGTCCTCGATGTAGGAGCCGAAGGTCTCGAGGTTGTGCCAGGACTTCTTCTGGGCGCTCTCGTAGGTCTCGCGGAACAGGTAAAACTCGAGCTCGGAGGCCATCTTCACCGAATAGCCAAGCTTGGCCGCGCGGGCGATCTGCGCCTTGAGCACCTGGCGCGGCGCCACCGCGATGGGCTCGTGTCTTTCGTCGAGGACGTCACAGATGATCTGCACCGAGCCCGGGCTCCAGGGCAGCGGCCGGATCGTCGAGAGATCGGGAGCGAGCAGGAAATCCTGATAGCCTTTTTCCCAGCTCGTCAGCGCGTAGCCGGGCACCGGATCCATCTCCATGTCGACGGTGAGCAAGTAGGCGCAGGCATGCGTGCCGTGCCCGCGCACCTCCTGCGCGAAGTGCCGCGCCGTGGCGCGCTTGCCCATCCAACGCCCCTGCATGTCGGGGAAGACGAGAACGACGGTGTGCGTCTGGCCCGAATCGATCGAGCGCAGCAGCGTCTTGAGAGCGGCGGAGGCGGTGTCGGGCATGTCCGGATTCTAAGAAATGCGCGTGGGCAACGCAAGCTGACGCTTGATATTAAAATATGATAGTATATAATCGTATATGGCTGTTATCAGTAAAATGTAATCTTTGCGGTCCGGCGACGATATCCTTGACACGATTGCGACCTTCTGCTAAGATGCTGCTTCGCAGCCTTTCTCAATAGCCGGAGTTTTCCCGAGAAAACTATGACTGAAGTCATCGCCATCGCCAATCAAAAAGGGGGGGTGGGAAAAACCACCACCGCCGTCAATCTCTCGGCTGCCCTGGCCAGCCTGGGCTTTGAAACGCTGCTGATCGACATGGATCCGCAAGGCAATGCCACCTCCGGCCTGGGCTTCGACAAGAGGGCTTTCGAGCCGAATATCTATAACGTTTTGGTCGATCTGCTGCCGCTGGAAAAAACCATCAAACAGACCCCGCTGCAGCGCCTGGATTTGGCGGGGGCCAATCCAGACCTGACGGGGGCGGAAGTGGAGCTCGTGGCCGCTTTGGCGCGGGAAAGCCGCCTCAAAGGCGCCCTCAGCAGCATCAAGCCGCGCTACCGCTATATCATCATCGATTGCCCGCCCTCCTTGGGACTGCTGACCATCAATGCCCTGAATGCTGCCGACCGCGTCATCATCCCGATCCAAGGTGAATATTACGCCATGGAAGGCCTGGCCCAGTTTGTGGATGCTGTGAATAAGATCCGCGCTGCCCTCAATCCGAAGCTGGCCTTGGAGGGGGGGGTGTTGACGATGTTCGACGCCCGCATGACGCTTTCGAACCAAGTCCGTGACGAAGTCACGAAGTTCTTTGGACCCTCCCTTTTCAGCACGCTGATCCCTCGGACCATCCGCATCGCAGAAGCCCCGGGCTTCGGCCAGAGCATTTTTCAGTATGATCCGAAGTCCAAGGGCGCCGAGGCCTATCTGGCGCTGGCCAAGGAGTTCCTAGCCCGGCGCAACATCGCCCCTGTCATCTCGGTGGCGGCCCTGGAACCGGAAGCGCCAGGAGCCCCTGTACCGCCGCAGCCTGAAACGATGGAGAAACCCTCATGATGCGCAAAGCCCTCGGTCGTGGCCTCGATGCCCTGATCCCCACCGCTGCCGCGCCGCTGACGCCGGCGGCCGCCGCTCCGTCGGCGGCGCCGCAGCGCGTGCCGCTCCAGAAGATCCGGCCCAACCATCTGCAGCCGCGGCGCTACTTCGATCCCGAGAAGCTGGCCGAGCTCTCCGCTTCCATCAAGGAGCATGGCCTGGCCCAGCCCATCGTCGTCTCTTACGACGCCGGCAGCGATACCTACGAGCTCATCGCCGGCGAGCGCCGTCTGCGCGCCAGCGAGTTGGCCGGCCTGACGGAGGTGGACGTCGTCATCCGCGCTCCGCGCGACGACCAGCAGCGCCTGGCCTTGGCGCTCATCGAGAACATCCAGCGCGAGGACCTCAATCCGATCGAAGAGGCGCTGGGTTACCTGCGCTTGATGAAGGAGTTCCACATCTCCCAGACCGATCTCGGCCGCGTCGTAGGAAAGGCCAAGTCGACGATCTCCAACACGCTGCGCCTGCTCGAGCTGCCCGCCGACATCCAAAAGGTCCTCGAGACCGGACAGCTCTCCGAGGCTCACGGCCGCGCCCTGCTGATGGTGCAAGACGCCGTCGAGCGCCACAAGCTCTTCGAGCTGGCTCTGGCGCAGAAGCTCTCCGTGCGCGAAGTGGAAGAGCTGGCGCGTCAGATCGCGGCGGGGGGGACCCTGCAGACGCGCGACAACGAACCCGCCGCCAAGAAGGTGGAGCGCCCGGCCGACATCCTCGCCCTCGAAGGCGACCTGGAGCGCCGCCTCGGCACGAAGGTGGAGATCAAGACCGGAAAGGATCCCAAGAAGGGCAGCATCACGATCCACTTTTATTCGCTGGACGATTTCGACAAAGTTCTAAAAGTGCTTAAAAAATAATGATTTTTTCACTATTGCTCGCTTTGACGCTGGCCCCGGCCGGCGCCCAACCCGTGGCCGTCTCCACGAGCCCGGTCATGCCGACGTACCTCACTTTGGCGCCCAGCCTCAACGACTTCAGGCGCTTCGCCGACGGCGGTCCCGACGGGAATTGGTACGTCGGCTTCAACAACGCCTGGATCGTGAAGCTCCCGGCCGCGCCCGCGGGCGAGTTCACCAAGGCTTATATCGGCGCCCGTCTCGGCCGGGCCAAGACCCGCCCCAACGCCAACAAGCCGTGGATCCGCGAGCGCATCGAAGGCCGCATCTACATGGGCCTCTCGCAGACGCCGAGCTTCTCGTCGGAGCAGAGCTTCTTCCTCGCCGACACGGCCGATCTTCCGCTGGAGGGCGACGCGCAGGCCTTCGTCGAAGGCGTGGGTCAGGCGCAGTGGTTCTGGGCCGAGGTGCCGCTCAACCTCGTCAGCGGCTCGCGCCCGAACTACTTGATCATCTGGTCGCCGTCGAAGGACCTCGTTCAGACCTCGAGCGCTCCCATCCTCGCCGCCGCCGCCGACGAGGAAGGTTCTCCGGAACATGAAACGCTGGCTTGGAACAATCACTCGATACTGGGCGTGCCGCCGCGCACGCCCAACGGCGCGCTCGAGACGCCGCTGGCCAACATGAGCCCGGCGCTGGCCATCAAGCTCGTGCCCGCGGCCGACTCCGACGTGGCCGTGGGAGACCTCTCGATGCAGCGCCTGGACAAGCGCACGCTCGTGCAGTTCTCCGTGGCCTGCACCGACCTCGAGGCCGCCTGGCTCGAGACCTCGCGCGACCAGCTCGACTGGACGCGCGCCGGCCGCTACCTGCGCCAGCAGCCCTTCATCGCCTCCGTGCCGAACTCCGTGCTGACGCCCGGGATCTTCGTGCGCGCCGCGGCCCGCGACAGCCTCGGCAAGGTCGGCTACAGCGAGCCGCACGTCGTGCCGTATGGCGCCAAGTAAGGGCCTGACGGTCGGCGTCGTCGGCGCCACCGGCATGGTGGGGGCGGAGCTCCTCGAGCAGCTTCAGCGCCGCCGTTTCCCCGTCGCCGAGCTGCGGCCCTTTTCCTCTGGGCTCAAGCGAAAGAGCGTCCGATTCCGAGGACGCTCCATCGCCGCCCCCGGCATCGACCGGCGCGCGCTGGAAGGCTGCGACGTGGTCTTTTTCGTCAGCGCCGACGACGTCTCCCGCCGCCTGGCCCCCGGCCTCGCCTCCCGGGGCGTCTGGTGCATCGACGACAGCTCGGCGTTCCGCCTCGATCCCAAGGTGCCGCTCGTCATCCCCGAGATCAACGCCTCCGAGCTGCGCCGCGATCGGCGCCTGATCGCCGGGCCCAACTGCACGATGACGGGCCTGGCCGTGGCCGGCTACCCGATCCACCGCTGCGCGGGCGTCAGCGAGGTCCGCGTGGCCTCGTATCAAGCCGTGTCGGGAGCCGGCCGCGCCGCGCTGGATGAGTTCTTCGAGCAGACCCGCGCCGTGGCCCCGCGGCTGCGCACCGCCGACGGCCGCGCCCCCGTGCTGGCCGCGCCGCGCTCGCGCGCTTTGCCGGCCGCGATCGCCGGCAACGTCATCCCGCAGGTGGGGGGCTTCGACGCCGCCGGCCGCAGCTCCGAGGAGAACAAGGTCGCCGCCGAGCTGCGCAAGGTGTGGCGCGCTCCCGGGCTGCGCGTCAGCGTGACGGCCGTGCGCGTGCCCGTCGTCCGCGGCCATTCGCTCGCCGCCTGGCTGCGCTGCCGGCGCTCCCTGACCCCCGCCCGCGCGCGCCGCTTGCTGGTCGTCGAGCCGGGCCTCTCTTTCACCGACGGCCGCTACCCGACGCCGCTCTCCTCGGCCGGGACCGGTCCCGTCCACGCCGGCCGCCTGCGCGCCGGCGTCGACGAGCGCGAGCTCTGCCTCTGGATCGTCTCGGACAACCTCCTCAAGGGCGCCGCCCTCAACAGCGTGCAGATCGCCGAGGAGCTGCGGCGGCGGCGGTGGCTGCCGTGAAGACGGCCCTCCTGGCGCTGCTCGCCGTCTCCCTCTGGGCCGCGGGGAGCGACTATCAGGAGTCTCACAGCTTCCGCGACAAGGCCGATGGCGCGTCCTACGCGGTCGTCTTCCTCAAGCCGACGGAAGGCCACCACGGCGGGCGCCTGGACATCTACGCCAGCGGCGCGGGCGGCAAGACGCTGGTCTACACCCACCCGGGCGCCTTGGCCTTTCCCGAGCTCGACGCCGACCAACCGCCGCGCCGCTTCTCCTCCATCTTCAAGGACGGCTCCCACACGCTGGTCTACCGCATGACCAACGAGCTGAGCCCGACCTCCAAGCTCTACATCGTCCGCCTGAAGGACGGCCGCTTCAAGCGCTACGGCCCGTTCTCGGAAGGTCGCCTGCGCGACGTCAACGCCGACGGCAAGCCCGAGGTCATCGTCCGCAAGCCCCCGGAAGGCTCCACGATGATCCGCTGCGAAGAGTTCCACGCCGACGCCGGCTCCGCGCGCCAGACCGAGATCCTCGCCTGGGACGGGACGAGGTTCGCCGACGTCTCGGCGAAATACCCCGAGTTCTTCGAGCAGCGCCTGCCGCAGGACCGCCAAGCGCTGGCCGAGCTCGAGCCGCAGCGCTTGAAGCTGTCCGGCGCCTTCGCCGGCGCGGCGCTGACCCTCTATTACGACGAGAAGGCGGCCGGCCATCCGAAAGAGGCCTGGCAGCACCTCAACGCCCTCATCGACGCGAACGCCTCGCACCCCGCTGTCCTCGCCTGGTCGCACGGCAAGGAATGCGTGGCGAAGCTGCGGTCGGAAGCGCGCGAGCGGCTCCACATCCCGGCCGACTGGTAATGGCCGCTGAAACTGGTAGCGCTACCAGTTTCAGCCTCGCCGTCGAAAGGCGCGCGCTCCAGGGACTATGCCCTCTCGTGCCTTTTCACTCTGTCCGACATAGTTGATCACGCTGACCAACTGTGTTCAAACACAGTAGGTCAGCGTCGGATCTTCTTTCGCCGCGCCGCGACGTCGGCCTTGCGCAGGGCGCGCTCGGCCTTTTTGATCTGGTTCCAGTTTCGCAGGACGGCGTCGGCGGTGCGGTACTGGGCGTCGCCGAAGACGTGGGGGTGGCGGCGGATCAGCTTCAGACGCTGGCTGCGCGCCACGTCCTCGAGCGTGAAGAGCTTCTTCTCCCGCGCGATCTCCGAGTGAAGCAGGATCTGCAGCATGAGGTCGCCCAACTCATCCTCGATCTCGTGCCAGCGGCCGCGCTTGAGCGCCACCTCGACTTCCTTCGCCTCCTCGCGGAGGTAGGGGATCAAAGAGACGTGCGTTTGCGCGCGATCCCAGGGGCAGCCTTTGGGCGAGCGCAGGTGGGCGACGGTGTCGATGAGCCTCTGGAGCTCGGTTTTCCTACGGGCGGGCAATCTTGTCGCCGCCGAAGAAGGGCTGCAGCGCCTTCGGGATGAGCACGCTGCCGTCCTTCTGCTGGAAGTTCTCGAGGATGGCGGCGAACAGCCGGCCCACGGCCACGCCGCTGCCGTTGAGCGTGTGCACGAACTCCGGCGCGCCCTTGGCCTCGCGGCGGAAGCGGGCTTCCATGCGCCGCGCCTGGTAATCGCCGCAGTCCGAGCAGGAGGAGATCTCGCGATAACGGCTCTCAGACGGCATCCAGATCTCGAGGTCGTACGTTTTGCGCGAGGCCGCGCCCAGGTCGCCGG
>CAZZGQ010000187.1:0-6394 GCA_964653765.1 uncultured Elusimicrobia bacterium
AAATCGTGGCTCATGCCCATCGACAACTGGGCGCCGGGCCTGCCGGCGAAATGCCTGTCGAACAGCTTTTTTAAGGAAGCGAACGCGGGCCGGGCTTTCTCCGGCTCCTCGACCTGCGGGGCGATGCCCATCAGGCCGTTCACCTTCAGCCGCGGAAGACTCTCCACGCTCTCTAAGAGGGCGGCAAGCTCGCCGGGCGCGACACCAGCCTGCGTCTCTCGGTCGGTGAGCTTCACTTGGAGCAGGACCGGCAGCTTTCTCTGCGTCCCCTCCAGGCGCTTGTCCAGCGCCTGGGCTACATGCAGGCTGTCGATCGAATCGACGGCGTCGAAGGTCTCGACGGCCTGCTTGGCTTTGTTGGTCTGCAGATGGCCGATCAGCCGCCACTCCACTTTCGCGGCGAGCGGCCCCAGCGCGGCCTTGCGGCGCTGGGCGTCCTGGACGCGGCTTTCGGCGACTTGGAACCGCTCGCCGCAGGCGAGCAGCTCCTCCACGGCCGAGAGCGGCGCGTACTTGATCACGGCGAGCAGGCTCACGGAGTCCGGATTCCGGCCGGCGCGCCGCGCGGCCGCAGTCATGCGGTCGCGGACTCGTCGTAAATTGTCAATGATCACCGAACCTGGACAGTATAGCAAATCGCGCACTTATAAAACAACGAATTAGCGATGCAATAGGCCTAAGGACCTACTCCAATCACTGGCAGCGGTCCTAGAGCCGCTCCAACAACCTCGCGAGCCGGATCCGCAATTGTCAATGATCACCGAACCTGGACAGTATAGCAAATCGCGCACTTATAAAACAACGAATTAGCGATGCAATAGGCCTAAGGACCTACTCCAATCACTGGCAGCGGTCCTAGAGCCGCTCCAACAACCTCGCGAGCCGGATCCGCGCCTGGCCAGCGTCCGGTCCATCCAGGCGGGCGGCCTCGCGCTCGATCTCTTGCGCGCGCAGGCGGTCGGCGAGGCCGGCTTGGCCGCGCAATGACGCCGCCGCGGTCTCGGCCCTGGCGCGCAGCGACGCGTCGGTCTCAGGCTCCGGGGTCGCGAGGAGTTCCAGGCCGCCCACGCCGCGCAGGCGCAATTCCTCGGCCAGCGCGCGCGCCGCGGGACGCGGGTCCGAGGCGAGGAAGTCCAGGGCTTGCCGGTCCCCCGCCGCGGCGACGGCGCGCAGGGCCCGCGGCGCCTGGCCTTCCGGAAGAGCCCGGGCGAGAGCCTGCACCAACGGGCTCAGCGTCCGGGCCCGCGCCGGGTCGGCGAGGAGCGTGTCGAGGGCGGCGTCACGCTCCGTCTGAAAGCCGGTCAGCTCCGTCGCCAGGCGTCTGTCCTCGGCGCTCAAGGCCAGCGCCCGGCGGCGTTGGCGCAAGAGCCGGCCGGCGCTCCAGCCCAGATCGTTGGGCAGCAGGAGATACGCCGTCACGCACAAGGACACGATCAAGCCGGAGACCTTGCCCAAGGAGACGGCCAGCGGCCAAGCGTAGGGCTCCTGGACCCAGCCGAAAGCCAGCTCGCCCGCGGCAAAGAGCGCAAAGCCCCCGCCGAATCCGATTGCGATCAATCCGGCCGGGTGCGCCAGCCAACGACGCAGCCGCCATATCGCCTCTCCGGCGATGAACGCCGCCGCGCGCCCGAGACGTCCTTTGGCCGTGGCCGACCACAAGGCGGAGCCGGCCGACGGGAGGAGAAGGCGGCGCACGCGCCACGCCAGCCGCGAGCCGAGCCGCCGGGGACTCCACGCGCCCGCGCCGTCGGCTCCGTTCTCCTGGAGCAAACCGCGCAGACGGGCGCGCGCCAAGGCGGCTGGCTCCCCCGCCGCCGCCTGCCTCAAAGCCTCGGCGGCGCGGCGCAGCTCCCCGCCGCGGCTGCGGTCGGCGAAGCCGGAGCCCAGGCCAGCCAGGCGTTGCTCGGCGGCGTCCAGGAGCGCCGCATCGTCCGGCGCGCCGTCGCGCTCCCCGGTCAGCGCTTCCAGCGGCGCCACGCTCGAAGAGCGCGCGCGCAGCCTCGCCGCCGCCCGCAGAGCTTCGTCGCGCAGAGGACCGTGCTGCGCGTAGAGCTCCAGCGTCCGCACCGCGTAGTCGTCGCCGGCGGCCTCCACGGCCTCGAGCGCCCGGTCCGCCCCGACCTGGGTCCGCAGCGCCCGTGTGTCGTGCAGGGCGGCGCGGAGGACGGGACCGAACGTCCGAGCTTGGTGCGGATCGCGCCGGAGGGTGTCCAGAAGCGTCAGGCGCTCCTCCTTGGAACCGGTCAGCTCGTTGACCCGCCGGTCCCAGTATTCGGGCAGCGGTCCCACCACGCGGCGGATGCGGCGGGCGGCGAGCGGGCTCAGGTACTGCGCGTCGAGGTCGACTCTGAGCGCCAGCAGACCGGCGATGAGCGTGACCATGATGCCGGCGACGACGACCCAAGAGCCGACCGTCGCGAAGCCGAAGCTCGCCACCGTGCCTCCCACCACGAAGGCGCCGGCCGTGGGCTCGCCGTTGTTCTTGTGGACGCTCCAGAATACGCTGCCGACGAAGGCGACGACGCCAACCAGCCCGGGCAGCGGTCCGAGGAGCGTCAGCCAGGGCGTGAGAGCGCCTCCGGCCGCCGCGGCCGCGAGCAGGAGAGCCGCCGCAGGCAAGAAAAACCGCGGCCCGGGCCGGCGCAGCGCCCGCCCGAGGCGCCATGCCAGCCGCGAACCGGAGCGAAACGGCGACCAGAGGCCCGCTCCCTCCGGCTCGCCGCCGTAGACCAGGGCGCGCAGCCGGGCGCGCGCCATGCCGGCCTCTTCCTCCGTGAGCGCGGAGCGCAGCGCGCGAGCCTGGCGCGCGGCCTCCTCGGCCCGAAGGCTCTCCGCGAACCCGCCGGGGGGCGCGGCGGCCAGGGCGTCGGCGCGCTGCAGCAGCGCTTCGTCGCTGCTCGAGGTCGCCGGCTCCTGGAGGTCCTCGAGCCCGCGCAGCGCGGCCAGCGAGGCGGCCAGCCGGTCCTGGGCCTGGGCGGCCAAGGCGCGAGCCGGCTCCTTCTCCCAGTCGCCGCCGCCGGCGAAGCGCGCCAGCGTGCCGACGGCGTAATCGTCGGCGGCCGCCTCCACGGCGGCGACGGCGGCCTCCTGGTCGGCTTTCGCGAAGACGCCTTCGAGCAGGGCCTCGCGCAGCAGCGGGCCGAAGCGCCGCGCGCGCGTCCCGTCGGCGCCGATCTCGGCGAGCGCCTTTCGCCGCGCGTCCGAGGCGGCGGCCAGGTCCGCGGCCAGGCGCAGGTCGTCGCCCGCCAGCGAGAGGCGCGCCTGCCGCAGCAGGGACGTCGCCTCCGCCGGCGTCGGATGCCCCAGCTCGCCGTTGACCAGGGCCCAGCCCAGGACGGTCAGTATCGGCGGCACCATGCCGAGCAGGACCATATCGGGGGTATGGGTCAGCGCCTGCATGATCGGGATGGCGATCGTGGACATCACGAGGGGCATGACGAACGCCACCACGCCCGCCGGCGTCTTCGACTTGTTGAATTGCATGATGGACAGCAGCGCGACGGCGAGCGCGAAGCCGGCCACCGGCCAGCCCGTGAGCTTGGGCAGGATTGCCAGCTTCTGCGTCACGAGCAGCCAGCCGACGGTCGAGACGCCCGCGACGATGCCGGAGCGCAAGCCCAAGCTGCGCGCCTGGATGCCGGCGTACTTCCAGGCGGGCCAGAGGCGAGCGGCCAGCGCCGCCGGGGACCAGGCTCCGGCCCCAGCGGAGGCCGGCGCGTCCGCGAGCAGGGCCGCCAGCCGAGCGCGCGCCACGGCCGCCGCGTCGCCTCGGCTCGTCCGCAGCTCCAAGGCCGCGCGCGCGATCTCCTGCCCGCGCAGCCGCCCGGACAGCGAGCTCCCCCCGCTCTTGGCCGCGGCGGCGGCTTCTCTCAGCAGCGCCTCGTCGGTCTCGTCCGGCGCTTCGGCGGCGGCGGACAGCTCCTGGAGAACTGAGGTCTGACGGAGCGTGTCCGCGAGCTCCTGGGCGAGCGCCCGGGCGCGGTCGGCCTCGTCCTTGAGCGCGGCATCGGGGAAGAAGCCGCGGCCGAAGGCTTCAAGCGCGGCTTGGGCCGCGGGAGCGCCGCTGGCGTGGAGCGCCGTGACGGCGTCGTGCGCCTGCCCCGGCGTGAAGGCGCCGGCCTCGAGACCGCGCGCCAGCAGCGCGACCAGATCGCGGGCGGCGACGCCGCCCTTGGCCGCCTCGCGCAGGGCGTCGCCGCGTTCGTTCGCGTAGCCGACGATCATGGCCGCGAGCTCGCGGCTCCTTGCGGGAACTTTCGCCGCCGCTCGCTTCAGCTCCCAGGCGCGCCTCCATCCAAGCTTGCGCCGGAGCGGGCGTGCCAGCCAAGCCTTGACCCCTCCCGCCCAGACCGCCGCTGCGGCGACGAGGATGACGGTGACGGCGGTCGACAGGGCGAAGTAGCCCGCCGCGCCGGTGGCGCCCAGCCAGGGCAGCAGCATGAGCAGGCGCGGGCGCGCCAGGGACTCCGCGGCGGAGAAGAACGTGATGATGGCCGTGATCGCCAACGCCGCCCAGAAGAACAGCAGCGTGGGCTGAGGCGCGAGGAGGACCGTCGGCAGGCCGAGCGCCCCCAGGGCGAGGGCGCCGGCGAGCCACGGAGAGTTCAGGCCGCGCCGCAGCCTCCAGGCGGCGGCGGCCGGCGCCCAGGCGCCCGAGCCCGTGACGGGGCCGCTCTCGTCCAAGAGCTGACGCAGCCGCGAGGACGCGAGGGCGGCGGACTCCCGGTCCGGGGCCGCCCGCAGCGCGGCCGCCTGACGGGCGATCTCGCCTTGCCGCAGGCGCGCGCTCATCGCGCCGGCCGGGCTCGCGACGGCGGCGTCGGCGCGGCGGAGCAGCCCCTCGTTCCCGCTTCCGTCCGAGACGGAGCGAGTCTCCTGGGCGACCTCGGCGACGGACGACGTCTCGCGGGCCTCGGTCAGGACGGCGCGCGCCCCAGGGTAGAGCACGCTCATGGTCTCCAAGAGCCTGCGGCCCGGCGCGCCGGCGGCGGCGAGGACCTCGAATTCGGCGTGGCTCGGGCCGGGCCGGTGGCGCCGCGCGGCGGCGGAGTCGGCGAGCGTCTCGGGCGCCACGCGCGACAAGAAGGGCTTCACGGCTTGCCAGGCGGCTTGGCGCAGCTCGGCCTCGGCGGAGACCAAGGCGAGGAACGGGTGAGCGACGAGCTTGCGTCCCTGCGCGCGAGCGCGCAACGGGGCCAGCGCGCTCAACAGCGCCCGCTCCGCGGCGGGCCTGTCCTCGACCGGGATCGCCAAGTGCAGCGCGCGGGCCTTCGCCTCGAAGAGAGCGGGCACGTTCTCTGGGTCGACGACGCGCGGGCGCAGGCGATAGGGCCGCGTCAGCTCGCGCCAGCCTTCGGCGAGCCAGGAGTCGTCGTCTTTAGGGAAAGCGTGGAGGCTGCCGCCGTCGTAGGCGGCCGCCAGGGCGGCGTCGCCCTGATCGCCGGTCTGCGGCCTGACCGACGCGCCGGAGACTTGGGACAGGATCGCCATGGCCGGGAGGCCGGCGGCCCGCGGGGCGGCGACGTCGGGAGCCTCGCCCGCCGTCGGCATCGTCAAAGACGGCAGGACCGGGGCGGCGGGCAGCGCCGACCGCGGCGGATCGGGCGTCGCCAGAGGCTCGACGGTGAGCCGGGGCGCCGCGCTCGCGGCGGCGGCCAGCGCGGCGACGAGCGCGAGCGCTCTCATCGCCAGACCCCGGCGAGCGCCTCGTCGATGGCGGCCAGGGCGTCGGCCGGGATCGTCTTGCCCGAAGCGGCGGCGTTGCCTTCCACCTGCTCCGGTCGCGAGGCGCCGATGATCGCGGAGGCGACGTTGGGCTGGCGCAGCGCCCAAGCCAGCGCCAGCTGGGTCATCGAAAGGCCGAGATCGCCGGCGATCGGCTTGAGCCGCTGGGCGGCCTCGAGCACCGAAGGCGTCATCCACCGCGCGATGGCGCCGCTCGTCTTGGCGCCGGCCGCGCGCGAGCCTTTCGGCGCGGCCGCGCCGGGAAGATACTTGCCCGTGAGGACGCCCTGGGCCAGGGGCGAGTAGACGATCTGGGAGATCCCGGTCTTCTCGCAGAGCGGGATCACCTCGGCCTCGGGCTT
Organism: uncultured Elusimicrobia bacterium; assembly: GCA_964653765.1. Taxonomy (GTDB): domain Bacteria; phylum Elusimicrobiota; class Elusimicrobia; order UBA1565; family UBA9628; genus JAGWUP01. Next base: position 6,087 of record CAZZGQ010000187.1, read on the forward strand.
GCGCCAGAGCATCGAGTACTGCGGCTGGCTGGAGACGAAGCGCTCGACGCCGGAGATCGCCTGCGCGGCGCGGATCTGCTCCGCGCTCCACTCGGAGAAGCCGAGGTAGCGCGCCTTGCCCGCCTTCACGGCGTCGGTGAGCGCGCGCATCGTCTCTTCCAGCGGCGTGTCCGGGTCGTAGCGATGGCACTGGTAGAGGTCGACGTAGTCGACGCGCAGCCGTTTGAGCGAGGCGTCGAGCTGCTTCTTCACCTGCGCGGCGGAGAGGCCCTGGTCCGTCTCCGACATGGGGCCGAAGAGCTTGGTGG
>CAZZGQ010000188.1:0-6357 GCA_964653765.1 uncultured Elusimicrobia bacterium
ACCTCTCGAGCTCCGGGCGCATCCGCATCTTCACGCTCCAGGGCAAGCTCGTGCGAGAGATCGACTTCGGCGGCGGCGGCGGGCAAGCGGCCTGGGACGCGAAGACCTCGGACGGCCGGGACGCGGCCAGCGGCACGTACATTTACGTGATCGAGGGCGGCGGGGACGTCAAGAAAGGAGCGCTGGTCATCGTCCGATGAAAAAAATAAAGGCGCCGCTTCCCTGGCTGCTGGGCGTTCTGATGCTGGCGCGCGCGGCCGCCGCCGCTCCGGGCCAGACGTCCTCCGATTTCCTGAACATCGGCCTCGGACCGCGCGCCGTGGCCATGGGAGGCAGCTTCACCGGCCTGGCCGACGACGCCTCGGCCGTGTACTGGAACCCGTCGGGCCTGGGACAGCTCGAGCAGCAGGAAGCGTCCTTCTCGCACACGCAATGGGTCGACGCCATCGGGTATGAGTATGCGCTCTACGCCTATCCGACGGAGAGCCGCGGCACCGTGGCCGGCAGCTATTCCTCGCTGAACAAGGGCGGCATCCCGAGCTATGACGAGACCGGAACGCCCCTCGGGTCCGTCGGCGTCAGCGCCTCCGTGGCCTCCCTGGCCTGGGGCGGCAAGTTCCTCGAAGACAAGCTCTCCCTGGGATTTTCGGGCAAGTGGATCTCCGAGACCCTCGCGAGCTATTCCGCGAACAGCTATGCCGTCGACCTCGGGGCGCTGGGGACGCTCTACGAGGACCCGTTCAGGAAGGTCACCGCGGGCCTCGCCGTCCGCAACCTGGGGCAGCAAGGCGCCTTCATCTCGCAACGAGGCTCCTTGCCGCGCACGCTCGCCGTCGGCGTGGGGTTCAAGGGGCTCTCGCAGCGCCTCAGCGCCGACCTGGACGGCGTGCTTCCGGACGGCCAGAGCGGCTACGCCGGCCTGGGCGCCGAGTATTGGATCCATCCCATGGTGGCCGTGCGCGCAGGCTACCAGACCGGCGCCGATGCGGGTAGCGGGTTCTCGGCGGGCGTCGGCGTCCGCGTGGGGTCCTTCCTCTTCGATTACGGCTTCTCCGATCTGGGAGCTCTCGGCCTGGTCAACCGCGGAGGAGTCACGTTCCGCTTCGGCAGCCGGCCGCGGCGCTACTACGAGGAAGGCCTCGATCTCATGCGGCAGGGCAACTACTCCGAGGCCTTCCTGAGGTTCAACAAGCTCCTCTCTCTCGAGCCCGACAATCGAGCCGCCATCATGCGCTTGAAGGAGTGCCGCGACCGCATCCAGGACGAGCTCAAGCAAACGGGCTCTCCTCCGCCGGCGCCGGAGGGCAGACCGTGATCCTGGCCGCTCTGGCGGCCGCCGCGTTGGCCGCCGGCGCCATGGATCAGCCCGTCACGCCCGTGGCGCGCCACCTCGACCTGGGAAAAGAGGAGTTCCAGCGAGGCAACTACGGCGGCGCCTTCGACGCCTTCGTCTGGGTCCTCGAGCGCGCGCCCGAGAACATCGAGGCGAAGACCTACCTGACCCGCATCGGGGAAGCGTGGCAGCAGCGGCTGAACGGCGCCGATCTCTCCTCCGAGGAGCGCGAGCAGGCGCTGCGGGACGCCGTCCGCCTCATCGCGGCCAAGAAGAAACGCCTCGCCGAGCTCGATGCGCAGCTCGACGAAATCAAGCGCGCGCTCGAGCGCGGCGCGAGCGATCCAGAAGGCCTGCTGCATGCGTCCCGTTCGCTGTCGCGACTCCAGGACGCCGAGCTCGGCGAGCGGATCCTGGCCGACCAATCCCAGCGCTACCTAGCGACGCTCCAAAAGGAGCTGCGCTCCGCGATCTCCTCCAACGCCACCTTCAAGAACCCCAAGGACATCTTCCTCGTCCGCGGCTATCTGTGGTACTACAAGGGCCACCTCGACGCCGCGCTGCGCGAGTGGGAGCGCGCGCTGGCGCTCGCGCCCGAGGACGGCATGCTGCGGGAACAGATCGCCTGGGCTTCCAAGAAGAAAGCCCTGCTCGAGCGCGGCAAGACGATCCAAGAGCTGCTCGCCCGCGCTCAAGAACAGATTCGGCGCCGCAACTTCGAGCAGGCGGTCTTGGACTGGCACAGCCTCGTGATCCTGGAGCCGCAGAACGACCAATATCAGAAGGCGCTCGCCGACGCGGAGCAGCAGTGGCGCAAGGCGAAAGCCGACAAGAAGCTGGCGCAAGGAGAGAACAACCTCCTCCAAGGACGCATCACGGAGGCCTCCCGCCAGCTCTTGGAGGCCGTGGAGATCGATCCGACGAACACGCGGGCTCTGGAGCAGCTCAAGCTGATCCAAAACGACCTCAACCAACGAGTCGCGAGATCGGCGCGCCCGGCGCCTTCGCCCGCCGCCGGCGAGCGCAAGACCCCGGAGGCGCTCGAGTCTTCCAAAAAGGTCGCCGAGGAGCAATACACCCTGGGCTTGATCTACTACTCTCAAGGCGAGCTCGAGAAGGCGCGCAAGGCGCTCCTGACGGCCCGCGATTACGATCCCGGCAATGAGAAGGCGAAAACGGCCCTGGACCGGGTGCTGGCCGAGCTCAACCCCTGAGGAGGCCGGCCGTTGCTTGACTTGACGGGGAGCGCCTGCAATACTCCGGGCATGGACCGAAGGCTCGCCGCCTTGGCCGTCGGTGTCGTCGTCCTATCGGCGCTCGCCGGCGTCCTCTTCCAGCTGCGCGCCGGCGGCGAGCGGCCCGTCGGCGTCAGCGGCTTCGACATCGCCTCCGTCGCCCCCGCCTCGCCTTCCGCGCTTTCCGCTTCCGCGCCCCGCGATCCCGCCCGCTCGGGCCTGGGCATGGTGCTCTCGCTGCCCGGCATCAGCGTGGACGGCGCGCCGGCGCCCGCGGCGCGGCCGCCGTCCGCGCCGGCCACGGAAGTGCAGGACGCCGTGCGCCGGGCCGAAGGGCCGATCTCCGCCTTGGCCCAGGACTACACGCGGCGCTCCGCCGTGATACGCCAGTACGGACGCGATTGGATGAGCTACCCGGACCTCAAGAAGCTCAACGACGACTACATGCGCCGCCACGATCCCGTGGCGTTCCTGATCGGGCTCTCCGCATCGCGCAGCTTCCCCCTGCTCCTCAAGAAATACGCGACGGAGAAAATCTTCCGCGATTTCATCCTCGACGGGACGAAGGCCGCGCCCGCGGACGCGCTCCAGACCGCTTTCGAGACCGTCACCGGTGACGCGCGCATGAAAGGCCTCGTCGACAACGTCTCCCGCTCCCTCGGCTTTCCCGCCGACGCCATGGCGCAGGCGGCGGGCGGCTCCGCGGTCAAGCTCGACGGCAAGCAGCTGGCGAAGATCGTCTCCGCCGCCCAGGACGGCAAGCCGTGAAGCACGAGCGCTGGATCGTGGGCGGCCTCGTCGTCGTCGTCGTGGTCGCGGCTTGGGTCGTCATGTCCCGCTCCGGGGAAGACCAGGATTATTCGGCCAGCGGCTTCGACCTGCGGGGAGCGGCCTCGATCGCGGCGCGCGCCGCGGCCGCCGGCGGCGGCGGCTCCGAGGCCTCGCTCAAGCCGGCGACGAGCCTGATGAAGATCCAACGCACGGCCGGCGAGATCCCGCCGGCGTCGAAGCCGGCCGAGACGGCGCCGGCGTCCCAGGAACCCTCCGGCCCCGCCGCCGTGGCCGACGCCAAACAGGACGCCCCGATCCAGGCCGCGTCCGCGCAGGAAGCCGCGGGGTGGGGCATCAGCCTGGACCGCCTCAAGGCCGGCGCCTTCAAGTTCGCCTGGAAGATCACCGACCACCCGAAGGTGCTGAAGTTCCTCCTCGACAACAAGATGTTCAACGACGCCGTCTTCTCGCAGAAGTTCGCCAAGAAGGTCTGCAACGACAAGGCGTTCACCACTCAATACTTCATGGACCCGAATAAGCCGGGCGGCATTCAAGACGAGATGTGGGCGGTCGATGAGCTGCTCAAGAAGCCCGAGGCCGCGAAGGCCGCCGCCCAATCGGAGTTCGCGCGCCGCATCATGGACTGCCCAACCTTCGAGTCCGTCAGCCACGATCGCGACGCTGTGGTGGGCATCGCCCGCGCGAACCCGCATACGCTCATGACCTTGGCGAATCCGGCGGCCCTCGACATCATCGGCAGCAATTCCAAGGCGCAGGACACGCTGCTCGTCATCCAGAACGAGCTCAATGCCGGGCCGGGGCCGACCGCCGCCGGGGCCGGGACCGCCGCGCCGCGCTAAAAAATCGGCAAAAGAGGGCCGCTCGTATTGACGGCGCGCGGGGCCTCCCCTACACTGCTGATCATGCGCATCCGGGCGGTGTTCTTCGACGTCGGCAACGTGCTGCTGCGCGTCGATCCCAAGGCCATCGCCTTGCGGCTGGCCTGGCGGCTGCGCCGCCATCCCCTGCTGATGCTGCGCTTCCTCGGCAGGAGCCTGGCGACCGTCGACGCCCTCGAACGGGGCCGGCTCAGCGGCGAGCGGCTCTATCGGATCTTCCGCGCCGAGCTGGGCTTCGACGGCTCCTTCGCCGAGTTCCGCGCCGTTTGGTGCGATCATTTCTCCCCGCTCGAGGACAACGTCGCTCTCCTGCGGGCCCTGTCGCGGGAGCGGCGCGTCTACCTGCTCTCGAACACCAACCGCCTCCACTTCGAGCACATCCAAGAACGCTTCGCCTTCGCCAGGCAGGTGCACGGCACCGTCCTCTCGCACCGCTTGGGCCTGCGCAAGCCCGAAGCCGGGATCTACCGGGCGGCGCTGAGGCTGGCCGACGCCCCGGCCGAGGAATGCCTCGTCATCGACGACCGTCTCGAGAACGTCCGGTCGGCCCGGCGCTGCGGGCTCCACGCCATCTGGTATCGCGCGGGCGACGATCTGGCCGCGGCCTTGAGGTCTTACGGCTTGCTGGCGGAGGCGCCGCTCTCCGGCTTGCGCGCCGTGACGATGACGTAGTCGAACCGGTCGAACCCCCAGAACGGCCACAAGCTCGCCTTCCACAGGGCGCGGATCGCCGGATCCATCCGAGCGGCGACGTCGGCGTCGTCGAGGCGGCGCCGGGCGAAGCCCGCGGCGGGCAGGACCTTGTCGGCGACCGACCGCAGGCGCACGTCCGCGAAGCCCGCCGCCTCGAGCTTGCGCGCGTAGACGCTCGCGGGATAGACGTTGGCCGCCGGGATCTGCCAGAAGGAGCGGGCGAAGAAGAAGCCCAGCCGGTCGAGCCCGCCGGGCCGCCGGGCGTCCTCCTTCGGCAGCATGTCCGCCGCGGCAAGGACGCCGCCCGGCTTGAGGACGCGGTAAGCCTCGCGCAAGAAGCGCTCGCGCGTGTCGTAATGGAAAGCCGTCTCCAAGGCGAGCACCTTGTCGAAGGCGGCGTCGCGCAGCGGCATGTCCGTCGCCGAGCCCTTCAGCAGCTCGACGACGCCCGACAGCCCGCTCTCCTCGACGCGCCGCCGGGCCACCTCGACCTGCAGCGCCGACACGTTGAGGCCGACGATGCGGCGCGGCCGGGCCGACCGGGCCCAGTATAGGTCCTGATCGCCGAAGCCGAAGCCGCAGTCCAGGATCTCGTCCCCCGCCCGCAGGCCCGCGGCCTCGCCCAGAACGCGCGCCAGGGCCTCGCAAGCCTCGTCGTAGCCGCGGGCTCCGTCCCAATAGCCGAGGTTCAGGTAGAGGCTGTTTTCGCCGAGATTGTTGCGCGTGGAGAGCAGCTCGTAGGTCCGCTCCGCGCGATCGCGCCCGGGGCCGAGCAGCAGCCGCAGGGCCCGCGCCGCGTCGAGCATCAGCGCGGCGCGGCTTGCGGCTGCTGGCCGCCGAGCATGTTCACGACGGAGCCGTTCAAGCGGGCCTGGACCTGCTGCAGCATGTCCGAGGTGCGCGGGCTGCCGCCGATGACCTGCAGCACGGTGGGGTTGAGCAGATAGGCGGGAAGCTTGGGGTTGGCGGCCGCGATCTGCGTCAGGCCGATCGGATCCGAGGCCAGGGCCCGGATGCCCGGGCAGGCGACGACGCGCGTGGCGAAGTCGGACTCGACCACGGCGCTGAGCGAGGCCGGCGTCTTGAGCAGCTCGTCGAACGCGGAGGACGTGGCGGCGACGCTGAACGGGTCCTTCGCGTCGGGGCGAGAGAGGTAATCCTTGAACGAAGCGGCGTCGTTGCAGCGCCGCTTGCCGAGCGAGCTCGAGAACAGCGCGTCGTTGAGCGTCTTGTTGTTGAGCAGGAACTTGATGACGGCCGGGTGCGCGGCGACCCTCTTGATCAGGGAATGGAAGATGTCGACGTTCCCCGCCTTCGCCAAGCCCGCTTTATCGACGGGGGCGCCGGCGGCGACCGCCTCCTGGTACGGATCGGGCCTGCCCGGCGGCGCGGCGGCCGGGGCGGACGCGGCGGCCGGCGCCCGCGC
>CAZZGQ010000189.1:0-6336 GCA_964653765.1 uncultured Elusimicrobia bacterium
CAGAAGGAAGGAAAGAAGAAGGCGAAGCTCCTGGGCGCGGTCGAGATCAACCAGGAGGCGTTCTTGGCCGTGTTGAAGCTCGACGAGGAAACGAAATAATGGGAATGGAAGCGCGGCTGTTCTTGATCGGGTTGGCGATGGGCGCCTATGCTTGGCTCAGCAAGAAGTTCAAGGAGCTGAACATCTTAGACACGCCCGCCAAGGTCGGCCTCTGGCACGGCATCTTCTGCGCCATCGCCGCGTTCTCGATCTGCCTCGTCCTCGTCATGTCCATCGAGAGCCGCTCGCGCTTCGTCTCCATCGCCGCCAACGTCCTCTCGACGGCCGAGCTCTACCCGAGCCTCGCCGTGGCCTTCATCGCCGGAGCGATCGGCTACTGGCGCGGCTGGCGCTCCGGGAAGGCGCCCTCGACGCGCGGCTACTTCCTGGCGGAGGACCACGAATGGTCGGAGACGGTCTTCTCCGCCGTTCTGCTCGCTTCGCTTCTGATGTACTTCGTCATCCAGGCCTTCAAGATACCTTCCGGCTCCATGGAGAGCACGCTGCTGATCGGCGACCACCTCTTCGTCAACAAGTTCATCTACGGCCTGCGCGTGCCGCTGACGGGCAAGCGCGTCGTGTCCCTGCGCGGCGTGCAGCGCGGCGACATCATCGTCTTCCAGTTCCCCGTCGACGACCCGACGGAGATCCACTGCGGCAGCGTGCAGTACCGCAAGGACTTCATCAAGCGCGTCATCGGCTTGCCCGGCGATACGATCCAGGTCTCCGCCGGGCATCTGATGGTCAACGGCCAGGCCGTGGGCCAGGAGCCCTACGCGCAGTACCTCGACGGCGTGATGCGCCAGCCGCAGTCCGTGCGCGCCACCGAGCTCTCGCACGACAAGTACCAGCAGCTCTGGCAGACCCACGAGCTCGACCACGAGCTCCAGGACGTGCAGCGCGACTACTTCGGCCCGGTGACGGTGCCGCCGAACGCCTACTTCGCGATGGGCGACAACCGCGACCGCTCCTGCGACTCGCGCTATTGGGGCCCCGTCGAGTCGAAGTACATCAAGGGCAAGGCTTGGTTCATCTACTGGCCGCCGGCCCGGATGAGGCTGGTCCACTGAAGCTCCCGGCCTGGGCGGCGCGCCTGCGGTGCCCGGCCTGCTCGGGGCCGCTCGACGCCCAGGGCGCCGGGTTGAGCTGCCGCTCCTGCGCGCGCGGCTTCCCGCTCAAGGACGGCGCGGTATTCCTCGCCGAGGCGAAGCCTTCCGGCTTCGAGACCGGCGCGCGGCGCTCCGACGACTTCATCACCCGGATCAAGCTCGGGATCAAGAACAGCCCGGCGTTCTTCTCGTTCTTCTATTGGCTCTCCGGCTATTTCGCCGGCACGAGCGCCGCGCAAGCGGTGCGGGACCTGCCCGCGGACGCCCTCATCCTCAACCTCGCCTCGGGCGTCAAGCGCGTGAGGGCCGACGCCGTGAACGTGGACTCGCATCCGTTCCCCGGGGTGCAGCTGGTGGCCGATGCCGCGCGCCTCCCGTTCCAGGACGGCGCCGCCGACGCCGTCGTCTGCGAGTCTCTGCTCGAGCACGCTCAGGACGCTGACGCCGTCGTGCGCGAGATGGCCCGCGTGGCCAAGCAGGGCGGTCTCGTCTACGTGCTGACCCCGTTCTTACTGGGCTATCATTCGTCCCCGCACGACTACCGGCGCTGGACGCTGGACGGCCTGCGAGACCTCCTGAAAAAAGACTTCGACGAAGTCGAGTCCGGCGTCGCCTTCGGCCCCACCGTCGCCTTCAACCACCTGCTCGCCTCATGGCTGGCGCTGCCGTTGTCGCTGGGGAGCGCCAAGCTCTATCAATTCATCGCGGCGGCGGTGCCGCTGCTGCTGGGGCGGCTGAGCTGCGTGGACTGGCTCCTGGTCCGTCACCCCAATGCCGCCGACATCTCGCACGCGATCTATTTCCTCGGGAGGCGTAAGTGAGGAGGCACGCCTGGGCGGGCGTCTTCGCGCTGCTGACGACGGCGACGCTCATGCTGCCCGTCGCCCTCATGAAGGCGGAGCGCCGTTTCTTCCAAGCCCGCTTCCCGGCCGTCGCGGCCGCCTGGGGCGACGACGGCTCGTTCTCGATGGTGGATTCCTTCACGATGGCGGAGGACAACTACTGCTACGCCGCCAAGATCCGCCAAGCCGGCTCCAACGCCCTGCCCGGCGATCCCTACATCCGCGGGAACCAGAGCCCGCGCTTGGCCGCGCGCGACGGGCTGACCTTTTGGCTGTATGGCCTCTTCTTCAGGGCTTTCGGCGACATCGACCGCGCCTGGGTCGTCTCCCAGGCGCTCTTCACGCTGCTCTGGGTGCCGTGCTTTTACGCCGTGCTGCTGGCGGCCGGCGCCGGCAGGCGCCAGGCGGTCTGCGTGGCCAGCGGCGTCACCCTCTTCGCCGACTTGGCCCGGGCGCTCGTCCTCGGCGGGGGGCCGCTCCTGGCCCAGCTGCGTCAGGCGCTGCAGTACGCCTTTTGGTTCCTAGGGTCCTATCACTATTTCATGGGCCCGACGCGGATCACCGGCCCGGTGATGACCTATCCCTGCCTCTTCGGCGCGGCGCTCCTCTTCTGCTGGACCGCGCGGCGGCGGGATCGGCTCTCGGCGGCGGGCGCCGGGCTGGCCGGCGGCTTGCTCGTCTTCATCCACTCCGACGTCTGGACCGTCTACGGCGGGGCCTGCCTCCTCTATACGGCCGCCGTCTCGTGGCGCAGGCGCGCTCTCGACCGGCGGCTGGCGCTGCTGCTGGTCTGCGCCGCCTTGCCCGCCGTCCCGTGGCTCTTCTTCAACCGCGGGATGGGCGCCGAGGCGGAGCTGCTGGGCCGCGTCGCGGGCCGGCACGTGGATTGGGGCAGCTGGCCTTTCCTCGTCGGGGCCTGGCTGGCGTGGCGATTCAGCTCAGAGACCCCCATGGGGCTGTGGCTCTGCTGCGCCCTGGTCTCCGTCGTCATCGGCCGCAACTCGTCCTTGATCCTGGGCTTCGGCTTCGACGGCATCCCGAATTGGGCGTTCATCGGCAACGTGCTGCTGGCCTTGGTCGCCGGCCGCGCCCTGGGCGGCCGCAAGCCGGCCGACGGCGAGCGCTGGTTGTGGGCGGCGGCTCTCCTCCTCGCGCTGGCGGTGCCGCGGGCGATCAGCTACTCGGCGCAGCACTATTTCGCCTACGCGCTGCCGCGCGACCGCGAGGCCGCCTTCCGCTGGCTCGACGAGAACACGCCGAAGGACGCCGTCGTCGCCGCGCTGAGCCCGATGACGAACCTGCAGATCCCGGTCCACACCCACGACAAGACGCTCTCCGCCTTCATCTGCCCGCACCTCTCCGACATCGGGCCCGAGCAGAACGCCCGGCGCATCGACTTCGCGCTCGAGCTCTTCGGGGCGCCGGTGGAGCGCTATTGGTCCGAGCTCAACCGCCCCTCCGACTGGGGCGACGAGCTGTGGGCGGGCAAGGTCGACGTGGCCGGGCGAGAGCGCGGGATGTGGCGCGGCGCGTTGTTCTGCAACCTGCCGGAAGCCCGCGTCGGCGAGCTGCTGAAGGGCGCGCGCGCGGCACGGTCCGGAGCGCGCTTCCCCGCCGAGTATCTCTGGCAGGGCTCGTTCGAGAAGGGCTTGATGGCCGGGCCTTCCCCGGCAGCCGTCGCGCGGATCGTCTACCGCAACCCTGGCGTGACGATCTACAAGCTCGGCGACTGACGGACCTGGGCGACGATCGCCTTGGCCGCCAGGCGCACGGCCTCGGTCGAGTCGTGCCGCGCCTTCCAGCCCAGCTTCTCCAGCTTCGCCGGGTCCATGCGGACGAAAGGGACGTCGCCCACCCAGCCGCGCTTGCCGCCGGTATAGGAGATCTGGGCGCCGGGCAGGCCGGCCGCCTCGACGACGATCTGGGCGATCGCCGCGACGGAAGTGCCGCCGGGACAGGCCAGGTTGAAGAGATTAACCGCGTCGTCCGCCTTCGCGAAGGCGAACAGGATCCCGTCCACCACGTCCTCGGCCAGCAGATACGGCTTCGACTGCGAGCCGTCGCCCAGGACCTCGAGGCGCTTGGGATCCTTCTTCAGCTTGCGGGCGAAGTCGAAAATGGCGCCGTGCGTGGCGTTGGCGCCGACGACGTTGGCGAAGCGGTAGACCCAGGCCTGCTGGCCGTAGTTGTGGGCGAAGGCGGAGATCAGGCCCTCGCAGGCGAGCTTGCTCGCTCCGTAAAGCGAGATCGGCAGCAGCGGGCCGTAGGTCTCGGGCAGGGAGATCGCGGGCGTCTCGCCGTAGACGGCGGAGGTGGAGGAGAAGACGAGCTTCTTGACGCCGCGGCGGCGCATGGCCTCGAGCACGTTGTAGGTGGCCAGCGTGCCTTGCTTCAGATCGTGGTCGCTGCGCTTGCGGCCGAAATCGATATCCGAGTTCGCGGCAAGGTGGAAGACGGCGTCGTGCCCGTCCATCGCCCTCTCCACGGCGTCGAGCTCGAGCAGGTCGGCCTCGACGAGCTTGGCGGAGGGATGGACGAACTCGCGGCGGCCGAGCGAGAAGTTGTCGAAGACGGTGACCGCGTGCCCTTCGTCGAGGAGCCGCTCCGTGAGGTGGCTGCCGATGAAGCCCGCTCCGCCGGTCACAAGGTAGCGGCTCATGCGCGGGCCTCCCGTCGGGCGACGATGAGCAGCTGCGGGCCGCCGCCCAAGGCGCAGAGCTTGTAGCCCTGGTAGAAAGCCGCGAAGACGGCGCGCATCGGCAGCGAGACGCTCTCCTGCTCCATGATCTTCTCCGTGACCGAGCGGTAGAAGCGCTCCGCCAGCGCCTTTTGGAGGTTGAGCAGCGGCCAGCCGCGGCGCCGCTTCTCGAGCACGCGGAATCCGGCTTTCTCGACGCGGGCGGCGAGCTCGCCAAGGTCGTAGTGGCGCAGATGCCCCAGCGTGTTCTCGGTGCGGCGGATCGGGCCGCTCTGCGTGGTGAGGACCAGGTGCCCGCCCGGCACGACCAGGCGCGCGAGGTTGTCGAGCAGGACGCCGTCGTCCGGGACGTGCTCGATGACCTCGCTGCAGAGCACGAGATCCACGGGCTCGGCGCCCTGCAGCGGCTTGCCGAGATCGGCGACGCGGAAGGCGACGCCGGCCGGACCGTTCTTGCGCAGGTTCTCGATGGTCTCCGGGCTGATGTCGACGCCGATGGCGCGCTCGGCGCCGAAGGCCTGCAGCACGCGCGTCAGCAGGCTGCCGTCGCCGCAGCCGCAGTCGAGCACGGAGGCGAAGCGCAGGCCGTGGCGGCGCAGCGCGCGCACGATCAGCCAGTAGCGGTAGCGGTTGGCCGGATGAAGGTGGTGGCTGCCGCGCAGCCGGGTCCAGTACTCGCTGTAGTCGCGGAAGGGCTCGCTCACGGCGCGCGGCCGGCGGGCTGGTGCTCGCCCACGCCCAGACAATAGTCGACGACGTAGAGCGGCCGGCCGCGCACCTCGATGAAGATGCGGCCGATGTATTCGCCGATGACGCCCAGGAAGATCAGCTGCAGGCCGCCCATGAAGAGCAGCGTGAGAAAGAGGCTCGTCCAGCCCACGCCGAGCATGCTCGGATTGACCAGCTTCCAGACGAGGTAGACCAGGCCGAGCAGGAAGCTCACCGATGAGACGATCAGGCCCGTCCACACCGCCAGCCGCAGCGGGATGATCGAGGACGAGATGATGCCGTCGACGGCGACCTTAGTGGAGCGCCACAGGTCGTACTTGGTGTCGCCGCCGGCGCGCGGGGCGCGCTCGATGTCGACCGAGGCCTGGGCGAAGCCGGGCCAGACGGTCATCTCGCGCAGGTAGCGGGTGTGCTCGGGCAGCCGCGAGACCGTGTTCGCCACCTTCTTGTCGAGCAGCCGGAACTCGCCGACGTCGACGGGCACGGGGGTCGAGGAAAGCCGGTTCAGCAGCCGGTAGAAGGCGAAGGCCAGCCAGCGATAGACCGAGGAATGCCCCTCTCCGCTGGGCCGCCGCACGTAGACGACCTTCGCCCCGGCGCGCCACTTCTCGATGAGCCGGGGCAGCGCCTCCGGCGGATCCTGCAGGTCGGCGTCCATGAGGACGACGGCGTCGCCGCTGGCGTGGTCGATGCCGGCCGAGATCGCCACGCTCTGGCCGTGCCGGCGCGACAGCCGCACGAGCTTCACGCGCTCGTCCTTCTCGTGCAGCCGGGCGATCACGGCGGGCGTGTCGTCGCTGCTGTCGTCGCAAAAGATCAGCTCGAACTGGGCGTCCTTCAATCCGGCGAACACGGCCGCCAGCCGCTCGTGCAGCTTGCCCACGTTCTCGCGCTCGTTATGGGTCGGGACGACGACGGA
>CAZZGQ010000190.1:0-6326 GCA_964653765.1 uncultured Elusimicrobia bacterium
GGACATCACGTTCTACTCGATGTGCGAGCACCACATGCTGCCGTTCTTCGGCAAGACGCACGTCGCCTACATCCCGGACCGCAAGATCATCGGGCTCTCCAAGATGCCCAAGCTCGTCGACATCTTCGCCAAGCGCCTGCAGGTCCAGGAGCGCATGACCAACCAGATCGCCGACACGCTGATGCGCAAGCTCAAGCCGCTGGGCGTGGGCGTCGTCATCGAGGCGCGCCACCTCTGCATGGAGATGCGCGGCGCCGAGAGCCTGCTCTCGCCGACGGTGACGAGCTCCATGCTCGGCGTCTTCCGGGAAGACCCGCGCACGCGCCAGGAGTTCCTCAAGCTGATCGGCGCCTAGCCGGATGATCGCGCTCGCCCTGCTCCTGGCTCTGAGCGGGCAAGCGGGCGCCTCCGACCTCGCCCCGCTCGAGAAGGCCGACGAAGCCGCCACGGCGACCGTCCGGCGCGATGAGGCCGAGCTCGACCGCCTCCAGAAGGCGTACGCCGCCGATCGCGACAGGCTCGACGCCGCCCGCGCGCGCTTGGCGGCGGCGCAGCTGGACGACCTGCTCGCCCAGTGGAAAGCCGACGGCGCCGCCGAGGTCCTCGCCGAGCTCGACGCGAAGGCCGTCAACGCGCCGTTCGTCGCCGGCGGCGGCTCGGCGCCCTACTCGCCCGATGTCCCCGTGCGCAAGGTGAGGATCCTCAAGGCCGTCGAGCTCTGCCAAGGCCAAGCCGAGGCGGACCTGCGCAAAGGCTGGTACGGCTCCTGGTTCCTGCCTTGCGCCACCGACCGCTATTTCGGCGAGCGGGCCCTGCGCGACCTCGCGGCGCTGCCCGACGCCAACAAGCTCGAGTCCGTGGCACGGCTCGAGATCCCGGCCGGCGTGGAGCTGATCGCCGGCGCCGCCGGCGCCATCCGCGGCGAGATCCGCGCCCGCGTGAGCAAACTCTACACCAACGGCGCGGGCCAGGACGTGGGCGGGGGAGGCCACGGCGGCACGGTGCAGTTCTGGCTCGACGCGAAGTCGCAGGGCAAGCAGCGCGCCTCGGACTTCGGCATCCGGCTGGTGCGCATGGCGCCGATCCCGCTCTCCGGCGACCCCAAGCTGCTCGACGCCTCGATGGCCTGGCGCAAGGCGTACGGCGACGAGAAGGCCTCGCGCGGCGTCTACGCCGGCTTCAAGTCCGACCGGGCTTCGCGCGGCGACGTCGCCGAGCCCCTCAAGAGCGACCTGGCCCGCTTCGACTCGTTCTTCCACGAGTCCTTCGCCAAAGAATATCCGGGCGCCAAGCCGCTCGACTAGAAAACGAACATGAACTGGCCGCGCGGCCAGCTTTTATCGCGTTTTTCAGGCCACGGCTCGAAACTGGTCGCGCGACCAGTTTCGCCCGCTCGCGCCGTCTCGGAAAAGAAGAAGGACCGGCATCGCCGGTCCTTTTTCTTTTTGAGGCTGGACTCGTTACGGCGTCGGCGGAAGGGTCTTGTGCGTGCCGTCGCAGAAGGGCGGCGTCTTGGTCTTCTTGCAGCCGCACCAGGCGCACTTCTTGGCCTCGGAGAGCTCGACGGCGACGGGGCGCATGCCGGTGTTGAGGCGGGCATGGGAGCCGTCGCAATAGGGCTGCTTGGCCGAGTGGCCGCAGGCGCACCAGAACTTCTTGCCGGGCTGCTCGTCGACGACGTAAGGCGAGTTCTTGGCCGTGGACATGCTAGGCGGACTGGCCGACGAAGCCCGAGTGGAAGATGGCCGCCCAGATGGCCACCAGGCCGGCGACGATGGCGATGCCGAGAGCGGCCGGGCCGCCGGCGCTGGCGTGGTTGGAGCCCAGCATGCCGAAGAGCATCGGGCCGGAGAGGTACGTGTTGGTCCGCGAGGCGAGGTAAGCCTTGCGCCGCATGCCGGCCACCAAGTCCGCCGGGGCCTCGCCGCGCAGGATCTTGCGGTTGATCGGCCAGATGATGAACCAGACGTTGAACCACATGATGGCGCCGAAGATCATACCCATCATGATCCACGGCGAGGGCTGCCGCAGGCCGGTCGCGCCGAAGCCGCTGGCCGGGTCGTACATGAAGACGAGGGCGTAGAGCAGCAGGCCCGAGAGGAACGTCACCATCGCGCCCCAGCGGAACCACCACAGCGCGCGGGGGAGGAGCTTGGGATTGGCCGCTTTCTTGGCGGCGTCATCGAGCGCAGCCTGAAGGGGGACGTTGACGAAGTTGAAGAAGTAGAGGTGCCCGATCCAGGTGATGCCGGCGATCACGTGCAGCCAGCGGATGAAGAACTGAAGGTGGTTCATGCGATCCTCCTTTAAAAATGTGTCGCAACTCTAACACTTTTGCGGCGGACGCGGCAACAAGGCTCGTCCAGCCGGTCCGATAGGGCCCTCGGCTCATAGGTCCAAAGAGAGCCGGTCCTCGGGGCCGTCCGGGCCGCGCGCAGGAGCTCGTATCTAACTAAGATGCGCTTCATGATCATCTCCCTTCTGATCGCCTGTCTCGCCCCGTCAGCCTCCGGCGCGACGCCTCGCCCCATCATGGAGGTCGGCGCCAAGAGCTTTGAAGCCGCGCCTCCCGCGCCGTCGGCCGCCGCCCAAACCTTCCCGCTGGCGGCGGCCGCGCCATCCGCCGCGACGGCCGTGACGGAGGGCTCCGCCCTGGCGCCGCTCTCGAAGGAGTCGGCATCCGAGAGCGCCTCCGCTTCCGCCGCTCCCTCCGCGGACGATCCCGTCGAAGGACGCGCTCTCTTCGACCACGCCACGACGCCTCTCTTCGACGTTCACCTGCACTGGCACAACTTCTCCGGCCGCGCCTCGGCTTACGCGCCGATCAAGACCGTTCTCAGGCGGCTTTCGCATGGAGGCATCCGGCGCGCCTTGCTCTCCAGCGCGCCCAACGCGAACACCGACCGCCTCTATAAGCGGGCCCCGGACCTCTTCGTGCCGGCGGTCTCGCCTTATCGCCGCCAGCACGACTACGAGAACGGCTGGCACCGTTGGTCGAGCGCGGCCGACCTGGTCGAGAAGCGCTTGCGCCTGGGCGAGGTCCCGTACCGGGTGATCGGCGAATTCCACCTGTATCGAGGGGAGGACGCCGACAGCCCGACGGTGCGCCGCCTGGTCCGGCTCGCGGCGGAGTTCGGCCTCTTCCTGCACGTCCACACCGACGCCGTCGGCATCCAAACGCTCTTCGCCCAAGATCCGGACGCGAGAATCCTGTGGGCGCACGCGGGGGAACACAACCCGAGGAAGGCGCCCGGCCCGCGCGCGCTCAAGCGTCTCCTCGAGCGCTACCCGAACCTCTATCTCGAGCTCTCCGGCCGAGACATCGTCGGTGACGACGGCGACTTCCTTCCCGGCTGGCGGGCGCTGCTGCGCCGGCGCTCCGACCGCATCATGCTCGGCACCGATCCCTGGACGCCGCTCCACTGGAAGAGGTTCCGCGATACCATCGGCGCGCTGCGCTCATGGCTGGCCGAGCTGCCGCCGGCCGCGGCCGAGAACTTCGCCTTCAGGACCGCGGAGAGGCTGTTCGGCCCGGGCACGCGCCCGTTCCCGGGCCGCCGGCTACCGAAGTAGACCGGTCCGCGCCGTCTTGACGCTCGCCGGCATTCCCGGTACAATCTGAACCGACGCGGGCGTAGTTCAATGGTAGAATGAGAGCTTCCCAAGCTCCAGACGTGGGTTCGATTCCCATCGCCCGCTCCAATTTCCCGCCCAGAGACGCTCAGAGCGCCGCGCCGAGATAGGCGCCGAGCCGGAAGAGGACCAGGCCGAGCAGGCCGCTGCCCAGGAAGTTCACGAGCGCGCGGCCCAGCTGCCCGGCGTCGAGCAGGGCCGAGGTCTCGAGGATGAGCGTCGAGAACGTCGTGTAGGCGCCGCAGAAGCCGGTCATCAGCAGCAGCCGGGCCGTCGGGGACAAGAGGCCGCGGCCGAGCGCCCAGCGGTCGAAGACGCCGATGAGCAGGCAGCCTGAGAGGTTGACGACGAGCGTCCCATACGGGAACGACGTCCCGGTCAAGCCGTACACCGCGCCGCCCAGGAAGTAGCGGGCCAAGGTCCCGGCGACGCCGCCGACGATCAAGGCCGCCAATGTCGCCACGAAGCAGTCTACACATCCCTGGCGCACGCTGTCCATCGATCGGCGGCCGGCCTAGGCCTTCCAGAGCACGGGCCGGCGAAGCGCCACGGGAGCGCCCAGCCCGCGCCGCCGGGCCGCCATGCGCCGCGTCGCCGCCGGCGCCAGCGCGGGCACGCAGAGGACGGGAGCGGCGGAGCGCCGCAGGACCTGCTCGGCCGTCGTGCCGAGGACGCCGTCGCGCAGCAGGCCGCGGCGATGAGCGACCAGGACGACCAAGCCGTGGCGCCTGGCTTCGCTCAGGATCCGCCGCACCGGCTCGCCGCGGGCGACGACCTTCAGCTCGACCTGCAGGCCCCACAGCTTTCGCGCGGTGTCGGCGGCGAGCGAAAGGCGGTCGACGGATCGCTCGTCCTGGCGGACGTGCAGCAGCGTCAGCGGCAGGCGCAGCGTGCGCGCCAGATCCTCGGCGAAGTGGAAGCCGGACATCGAGTAGCTCTCGAGGTTCACCGGGGCCAGGATCGAGCGCGGCGCCGGAGCGGCGCCGTGCAGCGTCAGCACGGGTATGGGCGAGACCCGCACGAGCGCCTCCGTCAGGGAGCCGAAGGCCAGCCTCCGCAACCCCACGCGCCCTTCGGTGGCCATCACGATCAGGTCCGCCTGCACGCGCCTGGCCTCGCTGAGGAGCTCGCCGATCACGCTGCCCTGCACCACGGTGCCGCGGCCCGGTCCTCCCAGCTCGGCGTCGAGCGAGCGCTGCAGCGACCGGCGCTCGGCTTCGCTCACGCTGGGCGCGATGAAGAAGCCCTCAGGCTCCACCGTCCAGGACGCCACGTGCACGGCCTCGAGCTGGGCGGCGAACGAGGCGGCCAGCTCCTGCGCGTAGCGCCACGCCTGCCGCGACCGCTGCGTGAAATCGTAGGCGACCAGGATCTTCCTCGGGGGGAAACGGTTCATAAATCCTCCTTCTCTTTCATTATGCCTCCAACCGCAGGGCCGCGCCGCGCTATCATGAAGTCAGGAGGTGCCGAGATGAAGGCCCTAGCGCTGATGCTGTTCATGGCCGGCCTGGCTCGGGCGGCGGCTCCGCCGCCTCGTGACGCCGGCGACGACAAGGCGCGCACGACGCCGGGAAAGGCGGCCGCGGGCGCGCAAGCCTGCCGCGACGATATCGAGCGATGGTGCCGCGGCGTCAAGCCGGGCGAGGGGAGGTTGGGAGCCTGCCTGGAGAAGCACGCCAAGGCGCTGAGCCCGCAATGCCGCCGCTGGGCCGAGCACGACGGCCCCGATCACCGGACGGAAGCGTTCCGTGAGCTCGAGCAGCCGTCGGCGGCGCCGGCTCCCCGGCGCTAGGCTAGCGCAGGTTCTGCAAGGCGCTGCCCAGCGACTGCAGGCGCTCGCCGATGCGCTGGCCGTCTTGCGCCGTCAGGCGCGAGGCGATGGACGCGCCGACCGGCTCGTCGACCGGCGGCTTGTACCAGCACAACGGGCGCAGGCCCACGGAATAGCCCTGCCGGCGCGTGCAGGCGCCGGCGTTGGGATCGCGATCGGCGACCGGCTCCGAGAGCGGCTTGGGGCAGAGGGCGCCCTGGAAATAGGTGTCGAGCCGGCATTGCGGCTCGGGGTGGCTGTCGTCCATCGAGGCGACGACGGAGCGGTCCGGGGTCTCGAAGCGCGGGGCCGTCGGGCTCTTCTTGAGCGACTGGAAGACCAGGGCCACGGCTTGACCGGCGGCCGCGCCGGCGCGGCACGCCTGGCGGCCGTCGTCGTCGGCGAAGGAAGCGTCGCAGGCCTGCGCGGCGTACGGCTCGATCGAGCCCTGGGCCGCCGGCACCACGCGGCGCATGCACTTGAGCGTGGCGAAGTAATCGGCGCCTCCCTCGTTGGTGGCCCAGCGCCCGAGGCCGAGCTTGGCCATGATGCCGTTGAGCTTGGGCGCGCCGCCGATCTGGTGGCCCAGCTCGTGGCAGGCCACGAGGGCGAAGCCCTCTTCCGTCATCGCGGGGTGGCGGGCCAGCCCGCCGTACATGTTCAGCGTCCACGTGTCGCCCCACCAGTTGCGCGTGGCGCTGGCGTTGACGGTGGGGTCGCTCCAGGCGCGGCTGATCACGAGCCGGCCGCCCTGGGCGGCCACCACCGGCCCGTAGAGATCCTGGAGGCGGTCGAGCACGCGGTTGAAGCCGGCCTCATCGAGGCCGGAGCTCACCTGGAACGGGCTGACCGGGATCCTCATGTCGTTCTCGGGGAGGAAGCC
>CAZZGQ010000191.1:0-6298 GCA_964653765.1 uncultured Elusimicrobia bacterium
TGCGGCATGTTCTCGATCGGGAACATGAGGCCCGAGAACATGATGGCCGGGAACATGAAGAGAAAGCCGCCCATGCTGGCCTGCTGCTGGTTCTCGCAGAAGGTGGAGACGAGCGTTCCCATCGCCACGGTCGTGCAGACGAAGGCCAGCGTGGCCAGGACCAGGGCGAGGAAGGAGCCGCGCATGGGGACGCGGAAGAGCAGCACGGCCACGCCCAGGATCAGCGGCAGGTTGGTCATCCCGATCACCACGTAGGGCACCGTCTTGCCGAAGATGACCTCGGCCTTCGAGACCGGCGCCGAGATCAGCATCTCGAAGGTGCCCAATTCCTTTTCGCGCACGATGGCGATGTTCGTCAGCACGAAGGTCGTCAGCACCATGAGCATCGCCATGACGCCGGGCACCATGAAGATCGAGGTGTCGAGCGACGGGTTGAACAGCACCCGCATGTCCAGCTGGATCGGCGGCCGCGGCGACGGGTAGCCGGCCGCGTCCGCCGCGTCGGCGAGGATCGTGGAGATGTAGCCTTCCACGGCCTGGGCCTGGGTGACGTTGGTGGCGTCGACCAAGAGCTGCAAAGAGGCGTCGCCGCGCCCGAGGGCGCGGGTGAAGCCGCCCTCGGGCGGCACGAGCACGGCATCCGCTCTGTTGGCTCGGATGAGCTCGAAGGGATTCTGGGCGGTCGCGCCCTCGGCCCGGGCCGGGACGAACCAGCCGCCCTGGATCGCCCGCTCGTAGACGTCGCGCAGGACCGTGTCCTTGGCGTCGAAGGCGGCGGCCAGCCGGATGTTCTTGACCTCGTTGGAGACCGCCACGCCGAAGAGCGTCATCTGCACGATGGGCGTCACGAACAGGATGAACTTCATGCGCGGGTCGCGCAGCGCCTGGATCAGCTCTTTCTTGATGAAGCCGCGCAGCGTGCGGTTGATCACTCGAGCGTCCTCTTGAAGGCGCGGGCGGCCAGCGTCACCATCAGCGCGCAGGAGACGCCCAGGGCGGCGAACGGGACGGCCAGCTGCGTCGCGCTCGAGCCCTGCAGGAAGGTGTGGCGCGCGATGACCATGAACCAGCGCGCCGGCAGCAGCATCGTGAAGTACCAGAAGAAACGCGGCATGCTGGCGACCGGGAAGATGAAGCCCGACAGCAGGTTCGACGGCAGCATGCCCGTGAGCATCGAGAACTGCATGGCGATGGTCTGCTGGCGCGTGAGCACGGAGATCAGCAGGCCCTGCGCCAAGTAGGTGACCAAGAACAAGGCGCAGCCCAGGGCGAAGACCCAGACGTGGCCCTCGAAGGGCACGCCGAAGACCGAGCGCGCGATGACGTAGACGAAGGTGATCGAGATCGCGCCGAGCGCCGCGTACGGGGCGGCCTTGCCGATGATGATCTCGATGGGCTCGACCGGGGTGGACAGCAACAGCTCCATCGAGCCGTTCTCCCACTCGCGCGCCACGGTCAGCGCGGTCAGGAAGATCGAGAGGATCGCCATGATGACCACCGTCAGCCCCGGGATCACGAACCAGCGGCTGTTGAGCTCGGGGTTGAAGAGGAAGCGCGTGCGCAGTTGATAGGGAGGCGCGAGGTCGGCGCCGGCGATCCGTTCGGAGGAGATCCTTTGGATGGAGGCCACGTAGCCCGAGACGGGACCGACGGTGGAGTTGTCGGCGCCGTCGAGCAGGATCTGGGCCCGCGCCCCCCGGCCGGCCAGCAGGTCCTTCTCGAAGCGCGGCGGGACGATGAGCGCCACGCGGGCGCGCTCGGCGACGACGTCCTGGACGGCGGCGGCCGGCGACGGCACCGAGTGCGGCTTGAAGTAGCCCGAGCTCGAGAAGGAATCGACGAGGCGGCGCGAGGCCTGCGACTGGTCGGCGTCCTGCACGGCCAGGGCCACCTGCTTGATGTTGAACTCGATGGCGACGCCGTAGACGACCACCATGACCAGGGGCAGCACGAGCGCCAGCGCCAGCGTGAACGGATCGCGGCGGATATGGAACCACTCCTTGCGCGCGACGGCGCCGGCGCGCTTCCAGACGAACCTCATCGCCGCGCCTCCACGACGCGGATGAACACGTCCTCCAGGGACGGGGCGATCGGCCTGATGTCGAAGGTCTCGCGCAGCCGCGGCTCCCAGGCTGCCCACGCGTCGCGGCTCGCCGCCGCGGCGTGGAAGCGCGGGCCGTAGGGCTCGAAGAAGGAGAAGGCCTCGTGACGCTCGAAGGCCGTCAGCTCCGCGAAGCTCAGCGGCGCGCGCGGGTCGAACTCGTAGACCTGCTCCGGGAAGACCGCCTTCTTGAGGCCGGCCGGGCTGTCCATGGCGACGAGCCTGCCCTCGCGCATCAGCGCGATGCGGCCGCATTGCTCGGCCTCGTCCATGTAATGGGTGGTGACGAACACGGTCTTGCCGCGCTCGGCCACGCGCTGGATCAGGCTCCAGAAGCGCTCGCGGCCGGCGGGCGTGACCCCGGCGGTGGGCTCGTCCAGGAAGACGATCTCGGGATCGTGGAGCAGGGCGGCGGCCAGGGAGACCTGCTGCTTGGTGCCGCCCGACAGCTCGCGGACCGTGGCGTCCAGGCCCTTCCGGAACGAGATGAGCTCCAGCAGCTCCTCGCGGCGCTTCTTGAAGTAGGCCGGGTCGAGCTTGCGCAGGGCGGCGATGAACTCGAGGTTTTCTCCGACGGTGAGATCGTTGTAGAGCGTGAACTTCTGCGACATGTAGCCGACCTTGGCCTTGATGCGGTCCTCGCCGTGCTCGTAAGCGGCTCCCGCCATCCGGACGAAGCCCGACGTCGGCGGCAGCAGGCCGCAAAGGACGCGGATCGTCGTCGTCTTGCCCGCGCCGTTGGCGCCGAGGAACCCGAAGATCTCGC
Source organism: uncultured Elusimicrobia bacterium (assembly GCA_964653765.1). Taxonomy (GTDB): domain Bacteria; phylum Elusimicrobiota; class Elusimicrobia; order UBA1565; family UBA9628; genus JAGWUP01. The sequence continues at coordinate 2,868 of CAZZGQ010000191.1, forward strand.
CGCGCCCGACCTCGAAGGAGACCCGGTCGACCGCCGTGAAGCCGCCGAAGCGGACGACGAGGTCCTTCGCCTCGACGATGGCCTCGCTCATGCCTGGGCGGCGGCGCGCCGCAAGAAGAGCTCGTCGAAGGTCCGCGCGCCCTCGGCGGCCAGCAGGGCCCGCGGCTCGCCCGAGCCGACGAGGGCCCCGCGCTCGAGGAGATGGACCTTGGAGCAGCGCTCGGCCTCGTCGAGGTAGGCGGTCGTGACCAGGATCAGGATGCGCTGATCGAGGAGCTTGTAGAGCAGCTCCCACAGCTCGCGCCGGCTGATCGGATCGACGCCCGTGGTCGGCTCGTCCAAGATGAGCGCCCGCGGCGAGCGCAGGAGCGCGCACATGAGGCCCAGCTTCTTGTACATCCCCCCCGAGAGCTTCCCGGCGGGGCGGTCGGTGAAGCCTTCCAGCCTCGTGACGCGCAGCAGCTCCTCGCGCTTGCCGCGATAGACGTCCTCGGGGATCTCGTAGAGATCGCGGAAGAACTCCAGGTGCTCGTCGATCGACAGGTCGGGATAGAGGCTCTGGGTCTGCGGCATGTAGGCGAGCTTGGGGCGCAGGGCCTCGAAGGCCAGAGGCCGCCCCCCCTCGAGGTAGCGGACCTCGCCGCCGGCCTGCGGCAGCAGGCCCAGCAGGATGCGCAGCAGCGTCGTCTTGCCCGAGCCCTCGGGCCCGATCAGGCCGTGCATCCGTCCCGCCTCGAGCTCGAGCGAGACGCCGCGCAGGGCCTCGAAGCGCCCGAACGATTTCTTGATCTCCGTGGCGGAGATCGAGACGGGCGCGCTCATCGCGGCAGCGCCACCTCGATGGTCATCCCGGGCTTGAGCACCTCCTCCTCGTTGGCGCCCAGGAAGCTGACTTTCACGCCGTAGACCAAGCGCTCGCGCTCGGCGTGCGTCTGGACGTTCTTCGGCGTGAACTCCGCCTCGGAGTTGATCTTCAGGATCGTGCCCTGGAAGGGCTTCATGTGGAGCTCCGGCAGGTAGCCGGTCAGCTTCTGCCCGGGCTTGAGCGCGGCGACGGCCGGCTGCGGGACGTAGATGTAGGCCCAGATGTCCTTAATATTGGCGAGCGTCAGGAGCTTGGTGCCGGAGTTGATCAGCTCGCCGGGCTCGTGGAAGCGGCTCAGGACCGTGCCGTCGATCGGCGAGCGGATGGAGCACCAGCCCAGCCGGACATCGGAGTCCTCCTTGCGGTTTCGTACCTGGTCCATCTGGTCGGGCGAGATCGTGCCGTTCTTGATCAGGCGCAGGCTGCGCTGGTAGTTGACGTTCGCCAAGTCGGCGGCGACCTTGACGTCGTCGCAGAGGAGCGTGACGACCTCCTCGTCCCTGGTCACGCGGTCGCCTTCCTGCGGGGTCACGCGCGCGATCGGAGAGCTCAGCCGCGCGGAAAGGTCGACCTTCGTCGCCTCGAGCGTCCCGGCATAAAGGAACGGCTTGCCGAAGAAGAGCTGCTTCACGGCGAGCCCGAGCGCGGCGGCGGCAACCATGGCCGCGAGCGCCGTCCTTGTCTTCTTGTTCATGGGGTCCCCTTCACGGCCGAGAGGCTGGCGAGCGTCGCGAGCTGGATGAGTAGCTGGGTCCGGTGCCGGGCCGCGGTCACGCGCGCCTCGATGGCGCTGAGATTGGCCGTCTCGACGTCGGTGATGGTCGAGGCGCCGTTGCGGTACGAGGTGTAGCGCAGGCGCGCGACCTCGGCGGTGTTGGCGACCGCCTCGCGGTCGATGCTTTCCTGATCCTGCAGCGCCGCGAGCTGGTCGCGCGACTTGTGCCAGTCGCGCAGCAGGTCGTCGTACGCCTGGTCGCGCAGGCGCGCCGAGGCGTCCGCCTGCTCGCGTTGCGCGAGCGCCAGCGAGCGCGTGCGGCCCCACTCGAAGATCGGCACGCTCGCCTGCGCGCCGAAGGTGTTCTGCCACGTCGTCTCGAGGACGGGGAGCAGCGGATACTGGTAGCGGCCGGCGTAAGACACCTGGACCCGCGGCCACTCCCCGGCGGCGGCGCTCTTGGCGGAGAGGACCTGCGCGCGGGACTGCCGTTCGTAGACCAGCAGCTGCGGGTAGGCCGCGTCGACCGGGGCCGTGGCGGCCGGGGCGAGCGCGGCCTCGATGGATTCGAGCGGCTGGAGCGCGACGCGCACGGTCGGCGTGCTCAAGCCGCTCGGCTCCTCGCCCTCGATGCGGGCGTCGATCGGCGCCGAGACGTCCGCGTCCTGGCTCTGGCCCGTCTGCGCGAAGAGCGTGCGCAGCTGGACGGCGACCTCGCCCTGGTACGACCGCAGGTCCCCCCGCCGAGCGAGCACGTTCTGGCGGGCCGAAAGCCAGTCGAGCCGGCTCGTGGCGCCGGCGCGGTAGCGGCTGTCGATGTCCCGGAACTGCGCCTCCGCGACGCGCAGGGAATCCACCTGCGAGCGCTCCTGCTCCAGCGCCAGCTGGACTTGGAAGTAGTCGAGCCGCGTGGCCAGGAGCACCTGGCGGCGCACGAGGTCGCGCTGCGCCTCATCCGAGGAGGCGAGCGCCTTCTGGCTGCGCCAGGCGGCGAGGAGCGCGCCCTGGTCCCACAGCGTGTAGCTCGCGGAGGGCCCCACCGCCCAATTGTCGTGGGCGCCGAACTGCACGGGCGGCGCCCCGGGCGCCGCCGAGAACCCGGGGATCTTCGTCTGGTACTGGTAGCTGCCGTCCGCCGTCACGCGCGGCGCCAGCTGGGCGAGCTGGGCCTCCACCTGCGCCTCGGCGGCCGCGAGGCTGCTCTGCGCCTGCTTGAGCAGGGGCGAGTGGGCGAGCGCGGACCGCTCCGCCTCCTCGAGCGTGATCGACAAGCTCGGGGGCTGGGCGCGGACGCCCGCGGCCAGCCAGGCCAAGATCAGGAGCAGCCTCACCGCGAGAGCGCCGCCAGCACGAGATCGGCCCTCCGTTCCACGGCCGCGTCGGACAGGAAGTCCTTCTCCCAGCCGGCGAGCCCGCGCTTGGCGGCCCTGCTGCCGCTACGCTCGAGCGCCGTGATCATCAGGTTGGGGACGCCCATGCCGCCGAGCGCGAAAGAGACCGCCACGGGCAGCGGCAGCGGCCGCAGCTCTCCGGCCTCCTGGGCCTGCGCCACGAGGCCGGCGACCACGCGCGCGTGCCGGGGCACGTTCGCCTCCAGGTACGCCACGGCCTCCTTGTCCCCTTGGAGGGCTTCGGCGAAGAGGGCGACGAAGAGCCGGCGCTGATCGCGCGAGAAGCGGCCGAAGACGACGAGGGCGCGTCGCAACCGCGCCGCCGGCCGGCCCTCCCCGCCCGACTCCAGGCTCAGGCGCGAGAAGAAGTCCTCGTAGGTCTCCTGCAGGAGGCGGCGGACGAAGGCCTTCTTGCTGCCGAAGTGGTACGGGAAGAGCCCGACGTTGACCCCCGCGCGCC
>CAZZGQ010000192.1:0-3503 GCA_964653765.1 uncultured Elusimicrobia bacterium
CCATCATCCAGCCCGGCGGCACGAGCGAGGACAAGGACGCCATCGTCGCCGCCGACGAGAAGCTGCTGGCGATGGCCTTCACGGGCGTGCGCCACTTTCGCCACTAGACCTAGGCGCTCCGGGGCAAAAGACCCTTGCGGCGCTTGCGCGGCGCCCCTATCCTCGGGGCATGAAGACCCTGCTCCTTTCGGCCGGATTGCTGTTCCCCTTGGCGACCCTCTCATGGGCCGCGGGGTCGCCCAAGGTCGACCTCACCCCAACGGAAGACTGCAGCAGCCCCTATCCCGATCCGAGCATCAAGTATCTCGATACGGCGAAAGCCAAGCGCTTCGAGGCCTACGCGAACGCCCAGGAGTTCGTCGCTTCAGGGCGTTTCCGCGTCCAGAAGCTCGAGATGGCGGTGGGCAAGAAGAAGATGGGCGAGAGATTCGGCTTTCCCGAGGCGTTCTACTCGACGGACAAGAGCCAAGAGGATCTCGAGACCTCGCTCGCCGACGCGCGGCGCTTCCTCGCCGAAGACGAGAAAAGGCTGAGCGACCTGGACAAGGGCCTGACGGATCGCGAGCGCAATCAGTTCAAGCGGCGCGACACGGAAAGCCTTTGGGTCGTCCTGGAAGCCCTATTAAAGAAGGGCTCCGACTACGAGATCACGTACTCTCGCGGCTGCGTCCACTAGGACTTCTTCATCGGCCGCCCCCGGTGGCCGATCTCCATTGAAGGTAGGCAGTTGGCAGGAGGAACTGCCGATGCCTTTGACCGAAACCAGTGCAGCGGCTTGAAGCCCTCTCGCTAGGACCAATCATGTCCAGTCGGACATACTTCTTTGTCCGGCACAAGTTCTATATCTGCGCGGACATGAAGAGAGTGTTGCTAGCAACACTCTTTTTGTCCGGTCTCACACCTCTAGGGGCTCTTACCTAAGCCGATCGGGCCCAAGGCGGTTAGGCCCCCTACCGCACTCCACCTGGGCCCATCGCTCCTGAACCGACGCCGCGAGCGGCGCCATACTGGGGCATGCGCTCCACCCCTCTCGCGGTCCGGGCCTTGGCCCTCATCCTCTGTTCGGCGATCACGGCGCAGGCGGGCCCTCTCGAGGCCGCGCGGGTCACGCCGGAGAGCGGCTCGGCGCCCTCCGCAGCCGGGGTCGACATGAGCCTCCCCGCTCTGCAGATCACGGCGACGTTCGGGACGCAGTGGCCGACTCTGAAGTCCACGGACGGGCTCGTCCCCACCAACGACGCCGCCTCGGCGGCGGCGCGGATCGAGGCCCAGGCCGCCGCTCACGACGCGGCCGCGTCGGGCGCGGCTTCGCAGACGAGCGGCGGGACCGCCGGCGTCACCGAGACGACGCGGCTCGCCAGCGAGCGCGTCCACGGCGTCCTGGTTCACGCCCAAACCGCTTTCGCCCCGACCACCGCGGTGTCCGCCGATATTAAAGGAGAAGCCGCCAAGGCCCGCGAGCCCGTCCTGAGGCTCTCGCGCCCGGCCGCCGACGCCACGGGCCGGGCCGCCTCCCAGATCGAAGTCGCCGAGCCCGCCTCCAAGAAGGTCAGCGAGCTGCGCAATCGGCTTCTCAACGATCATGCCGCCGGCCTGGCGGAAGCCCAGCGTCGCCTCAGCGATCCCACGGATGCCCGCGTCGAGATCCGCGTCCACGCCGGCCGCGTCATCGCCGAGCACGCCGGGGACGAGGCCACGGGCGTCCTGGCGCGGTCCCTGGTCCAGGAGCAGCACTGGTATGCCCGCCGCGAGTTGGCCTTCGCCTTGGGCAACCGCGCTTCCCGTCAGGAGCCCGATCGCGAGCAGGCGATCGCGGCCTTGCAGGGCGCCCTGGCCGACGCCAACGATTCGATCCATCTCATGGCCCACTGGGCGCTCAGGCAGTTCGGCGTCGATCCCGGCACGGAGCGCGCCCTCGTCATCCCGCAGGAGCCACCGCCCCCGCCGCCCACGCGTTGGGAACGGGTCAAGACCAAGGCCAAGAAAGTCGCCGCCGTCACGGCCGTGGTGGGCGTCCTGGGCGTCTTCTTCGGCGGCGGCATTGCGATCAGCATCGCCCACCCGGAGTACGCCCAGCAGGCGCAGTTCGCCGAGGCTATGGCCTGGAACGGCAGCATCGACTTTCCCAACATCGTGCCGGTCGCTCAAGCCGCCGAGCCCGCCGCGCAGGCCGCCGCCGTGAAGGCCGAGGCCCCCCCCAAGCAGGCCGTCCCTGCCGTCGTCGTCCCGGCGAAGGATCCGATGGTGCGCATCGCCGACGCCATCGAGGCGCAGACGCTCTTGCAGGCCAAGCAGGCCGCCGACGCCGAGACGGGCCGCACGAGCATGATGTTCATGTTCCTCGGCTTCATCGTCCTCTCCGTCGCCGGTCCCCTCCTCACGGGCTGGTTCATGAACCGCAAGAGGACCAAGGACGGCGCCAAGCCGAAAGACGACCAGCCCAAGCAGGATCCCTCGGGGATGCTCAAGGCCAACGTGAAGAAGTCCACGGGCGGCGACGCCAGCTTCAGCGACCTGGCCGGTATAGAGAACGCCATGGGCACGATGAACGAGGTCGTGGACTACCTGCGCAATCCCTTGGAGTTCAAGGCGCGCGGCGGCAAGATGCCGAAGGGTCTCTTGCTCGTCGGTCCTCCCGGCACGGGCAAGACGGCGATCGCGCGCGCGCTCGCCAGCGAGGCGGACGTGCCGTTCTTCTCGATCTCGGGCTCCGACTTCGTCGAGATGTTCGTGGGCGTGGGCGCCTCCCGCGTCCGCGATCTCTTCGCCCAAGCCAAGGCGGCCGGGCGCGCCATCATCTTCATCGACGAGATCGACGCCGTCGGCAAGGCTCGCAGCAACGGCGGCCCCGGCGGCAATGACGAGCGGGAGCAGACGCTCAACCAACTGCTCGTGGAGATGGACGGCTTCGCCGCCGAGTCCGGCATCCTGCTGATCGGCGCCACCAACCGCCCGGACACCCTGGACCCGGCGCTGCTGCGCCCGGGACGCTTCAACCGCCAGGTGCAGGTGAACCCAGCGGACGTGATCGGCCGCGAGGCCCAGGCGGTGATCCATGCCCGCAACGTCCCTCTGGCGCCGGACGTCGACTTGAAGCAGGTGGCCGAGCGCTCTCCGGGCCGCAGCGGCGCCTTCATGATGAACTTCGTCAACGAGGCCGCCCTCAACGCCACCAAGTATCGGCGCCGCGCCGCCACGGCCAAGGACTTCGACGTGGGCCTGACGCGCGCCATCATCGGCGACGAGAACCCGCTCGTCATGGACGAGGCCGAGAAGCTGCGCACCTCCTACCACGAGGCGGGCCACGTCTTCGGCGGCCAGATCCTCAACAAGGTCACGATCATCCCGCACGGCCCGGCCCTCGGTTACGCGGAGCCGGCCGAAGAGATCCAGCGCTTCAACATGACCAAGAAGCAGGCCATGGACACGCTGGTCATCGCCCTGGCCGGCCGCGTGGCGGAGGAGATCGCCTTCGGCCACGTCGAGGACGAGGAGAGCTCCGC
>CAZZGQ010000192.1:3603-4907 GCA_964653765.1 uncultured Elusimicrobia bacterium
TTCGGGAATAGGACCTCTGGCGCTAAAGTCCTAGGACCTTCGCCTCTCTAGGGCCAGGGCCCTTTTTTAAGAGGATGCGGCCATGAACAACCGCTCCCTCCCCGTCCGGCTGCTCGCCACGATCCTCTGCCTCGCCATGCCCGCGGCCTCGATGGCCCAGGGAGTCGCGCTGGAGCCCGCCGCCGCGGGCGGCCGCGTCGCGGGGCCGGCGCTCGCGCCCGTGCTGACGTCGGCGCAGCTGCAGGCCGCGATCCGGGGAACGGGAACGGAGCCGCTCGAGCTGGACATGTGGTCGCGCGTGCCGGTCGCCGCGGAGGGAGAGGCGGCCGCGGACGCGGCCGGAGTCGAAGCGGCGAACGGGGCCGCCGGCTCCACCTGGTTCTCGCGGACCGTCGCGCGGACGCAGGCTCGGGCGTCGGGGCGCACGCAGCGCGCCGCGCTACGCATCGGCCACCTGCTGCGCAGCGCCGAGGGCCTCTTCTCCCCGAACGGGGCAGGCTCGAACGAGGAGACGCCCGCGCCCGCTCCCGAGGCCGCCCAGCCCGCGGCCCCGGCCCCGGCCGTTCCGGCCGCCGCGCCCGTCTCCGATCAGGAATTGGCCACGGCCAAGATCGTCCTGCAGCTGCGCGAGCTGGCCAAGACCGATCCGCAGGCCGCTCTCGTCCGCGCCGAAGCCCTCCTCGCGTCGGACAAGAGGCTGGAGGTGCGCCTCGCCGCCGTCCGGACCGCCGCCGGCGTCCAAGGCGCGGGGGCCACGGCGCTGCTGACCAAGAACCTCGGCTCCGATCCCAACCTCTACCTCCGCCGCGAGACGGCCAAGAAGCTCGGCGAGCGCGCCGAGCAGACGCAGGAAGGCCGGGCCGAGGCCATGGAAGCCCTGCGCCAGACGCTGCGCGAGACGGCCCGCCCGCGCCTCGAGCCCGGGATGCACGATTCGCTCTTCTACATGGCCGATTGGGCCCTGGAGCGCTTCGGCGAGAGCGCCGAAAGCTTCCGCGCCGACCGCGCCAAGGCCTCCGCGCCGCGCACGCCGATCTGGACCTCGACGCCCGCTCCCGCTCCCTCGGGCGACGTCACGGCCCCGCCCGCCGCGCCCGAGCAGGCGGGCGGCTTCATGAGCTACTTCACGCGCAACCGCGTGATCGCCGGTCTCGTCGGCGGGCTGCTGCTGCTTGAGATCTTCGCGCTGGGCCGCTCCGGCGAGGCGCCCAACCCGAACGTGGCGGCGCCGAGCCAGATCGAGCGGTCGATCACGGCCCCCACGGCGCGCCCCGGCGTGCCGATGTCCAAGCCGGCCGAGGCGG
>CAZZGQ010000192.1:5007-6287 GCA_964653765.1 uncultured Elusimicrobia bacterium
GCGGCCAAGCCCGCGGAAGCGCCCAAGAGCGCCGAGCAGTCGCTCTCCGACATCGCCCAGCAGCTCAAGACCCAGAACGAGCGCGCCGAGCGCCAGGAGCTCGAGAGGAAGATGAAGGAGCAGAACGCCTCCTCCCCGATCCTCGGCTTCATCTTCCAGATGGTGATCATGGTCGTGATCTGGATCGGCCTCAGCCGCTTCCTGCAGGGCCAGCAGATGAAGGGCGCGGCGAAGATGGGCAGCTTCAAGATCGAGAGCACCAAGCCCACCACGAAGTTCGACGACGTGGCCGGCGCCGACGACGCGCGCCAAGAAGTGGCCGAGATCGTCGACTTCCTGAAGAACCCGGCCAAGTACAAGCGGCTCGGCGGCCGCGTGCCGAAGGGCGCGCTGCTCGTCGGCCCTCCCGGCACGGGCAAGACTCTCCTGGCGCGCGCCGTAGCCGGCGAGACGAACGCCAACTTCTACACCATCTCGGGCTCGGACTTCGTCGAGATGTTCGTCGGCGTGGGCGCGGCGCGCGTGCGCGAGCTGTTCGAGACGGCCAAGGCGAACGCTCCGGCCATCATCTTCATCGACGAGATCGACGCCATCGGCCGCAAGCGCGGCATGGGCATGCAGAGCAACGACGAGCGCGAAGGCACGCTCAACCAGTTGCTCGTGGCCATGGACGGCTTCGACAACACCCAGGGCATCGTGCTGCTCGCCGCCACCAACCGCGAGGACGTGCTGGACCCGGCCCTGCTGCGCCCGGGCCGCTTCGACCGCAAGGCGCACGTGGTCAATCCGGACGTGCTGGGCCGCGAGGCGATCCTGCAGGTCCACGCGAGGAACGTGCCCCTCGCCCCTGACGCCGACCTCGAGCTCGTCGCCAAGCGCACCCCCGGCCTCGCCGGCGCCTATCTGCAGGGCGTCGTCAACGAGGGCGCCCTCGAAGGCGCGCGCCGCAACGCCACGGCCGTGGGCGCCGCCGACCTCGACAAGGGCATCGCCAAGAACACGATCGGCGCCGAGCGCAAGAACATGTACGTGCCGGCGGAGACGAAGAAGCGCATCGCCGAGCACGAGATCGGCCACGTGCTGGCGGGCTGGTACACGACCGGCCAGGTCCCTTACAAGGTGACCTCGATCCCGCACGGCTCGGGCGCGCTCGGCTACGCCGAGTCCGCGCAAGAGGACGAGTACCTCCACTCGGAGCCGATGCTCAAGAACCGTCTCGCTGTCCTCATGGCCGGCCGCGCCGCCGAGAAGCGCATCTACGGCAACTACTCCTCGGGCGC
>CAZZGQ010000193.1:0-6272 GCA_964653765.1 uncultured Elusimicrobia bacterium
CCGTAGCCCACGATCATGAAGGGGATCTTCTCGTACGGATAGCCCATGGCCTTGAGCGCGGCGAACAGGCCGCCCACGCCGAGCAGCGACATCGCGGTGACGAAGAGGCCGGAGACCGCGCCGCCGCGCAGGGCGATCTGCAGCGCGTCGTTGAGCGACGTGCGGGCCGCGGAAGCCGTGCGGATGTTGGTGCGGATCGAGACCCACATGCCGATGTAGCCGGCGATGACGGAGCAGGCCGCGCCGATCACGAAGGAGAACGTGGTGACGATCGCCAGCGTCATGGCGGAGGCGGGATCATGCTCCTGGTGCGCGCGCACGAAGGCGTAGAGCACGAAGATGATGGCGGCGAGCACGACGGCCAGGATCGTGATCGTCTTGTTCTGGCGGCGGAGGAAGGCCTCGGCGCCCGACTTGATCGCGTCGGAGATCTTGCGCATCTCCGTCGTGCCGGTGTCCCTGCCGAGGACCCACTGGATCAGCCAGAAGGCCACGCCGAGCGAGAGTAGGGAGATTCCGAAAACCACGGCCAGGGCGGGCTTCATCGAGGAAGACAGGTCCATCACGCCTCCAATTGCAAGTGTTATCGAGTGATTTTAAAGAGCGGCTATTAATGCAATTTACGGCGATTCTGTCAATAAAGCGTCACTTCTTGCGCCTATAGAGGTAAAGAGACTGCTCGCGCCCCGCGAGAGGCGAGAAAAAACGCCCGCTGGCGAGCAGCTCGCCGAGCGGCCGCGGCGGGGCCTTGAAGGTGACGACGGCGTCGGGATCGGTCATGCAGGGCGTCGTGGTCTCCACGTCGGAGCGGGCGAACGCGGCGGCGCGCGAGAGCCGCGCGAACTCCTCGTCCTCGTCGTGCGCGCGGCACCAGTCGAGGCTGGCGTAGACGCGCGTGGGCGCGTAGCCCAGCGCCACGGCGCGCTCGCCCAGGCTCCACGCGGCGCGCATCGTGCCCAGGTAGTCGGCGACGGCGGCCCACGAGAGGAGCGCGAACATCGCGACGGCCGCGAGCAGCGGCCCCCGCCTGCGCGCCGCGGCGGGAGCGGCGAGCAGCAGCGCGACCGGCGCGAGCGGGAGGAAGTAGCGATCGAAGAAGCGGCTGGCGGGCAGCGTGGCGGCGAACTGCGGCAGGAAGACGGCCAGGGCGAGGCCGGCCAGCGGCGGCCGAGGCGAGGCCAGCAGCGCCGCGGCGACGGTGGCGACGCTTAGCCAGGCGACGGCGTTGACGGCGGGCCAGAACCAGCGCGCGTAGACGAGGAATCCGGGTCGCGCGGCGAGCCCATGGACGTTGGCGCAGCCCAAGCCCCAGTCGTTGAGGTAGCTGCAGCTGTAGAAGAGCCGGTCGAGCTGCCAATGGCCGGATTGGAAGCGGTAAGGCAGCCGGCTTCCGGCCGCCATGAGCAGCGCCGCGGCGGCGGCGAAGGCGGCCGCGGCGACGGCGCGGCGGCGGCTCAGGGACTTCAGACGCTCGAGCGGCCGCTCGCACCAGAAGACCGCGGCCAGCGGCGAGACGAAGAGCCCGCAGTAGAGCAGCGCCGCGTGCAGGCGCAGCGCGGGCAGCGCCAAGGACGCCGCCGGGGGCAGCGACGGATCGTCCCAGATCCACGGATAGTAGTCGGCCGCCGCGCCCGAGCGCAGCCGCCAGAGCGCCTGGCCGAGGAACGCCGCGGCGGGCAGCGCCCAGACCAGGGCGAGCTCGCGCCGCCGCGGGCGCCCCGTCATCAGGGCGTAGATGCTCACGCCCAGCGGCGCGAGGAGCGCCGTCTGGCGCACGCCGTAGGCGAGCGCGAAGAAGGCGGACGCGCCCGCGGCCCAGGCGCGGCCGTCCTCCTTCTCGAGAGCTCGGCGCAGGAGCGCCAGGCCGACGAGACAGAGCGAGAAGGCGGGCACGTCGGTCATGAAGCTCGGGCAGAGCGCGAGGAATAGCGGGTTGAAGGCGAGCAGCAGCGAGAGCCAGACGTCGCCGCTCGCCCAGTAGAAGGCCGACACGCCGATCCAGCCCAGCACGAGCGTCGACAGCCGCAGCGCGCCGTGGCCGGGCCCGAGAGCCCAGGAGAACGCGGCGCCCCAGAGCGCCTGGACGAGCAGGTTCGGCGTCGCCATGGCGGGCAGGGCGAGCCGCCCGCCGCCGACGAGAGCGCGCACCGCCGCGGCGAAGACCCAGTCATCGTTGAGGGGGATGTCCTGCAGCGGCCGCAGCAGCAGCGCCGCGCTCCAGAACACGAGCGACAAGAGCGCCGCGTCCCTCCATCGGGGCCGCGGCGCCTCGCTCACCGCGTCGGCTCCTTCAGGACCCGCGCCAGCGCCTCGGCCTCGGGCACGGCCGAAGGGGAGTCGGCGCGCAGGCGGGAGAGCTCGGCGTCCACCGCGGCGGCGGAGGGACGGCCGCGAGCCGCGGCCGCGAGGTCGAAGCCCTCGTCGTCGGGCCGCAGGAGCGCGAACTCGTGAGCTCGGACCCAGCGCGGCTCGACGGAGGAGCGGCGCGCGAAAACCAGCCGCCGGGCATCCCAATGGACGAGAGCCCACTCGGACGGCGGCATGTAGGCCGCGTAATACGGGCGGCGCGAGCCGTCCTGGACGAAGGACTTGAGCGCGGAGCGCTTCATGCAGGCCAGGGCCACGCCGCGCCGTTCGAGGAAAGCCCTCCAGGAGGAGGCCGACAGGGCCGCCTCCCGAACCTCGTCGAGCTGTGCGTGGAACAGATAGCGGCCGTCGAAGTAGACGCGGTAGCGCGGGAACAGCCGCCAGCCCAGGTAGCCGCCGTCTTCCCAAGTGTTATAAAGAGGAAGGTCGGAAAGCCGCTCCGCATGGGACTCGAGGAAATCGGCGAGCTCGCGCGAAGGCTCCTCGACCGTCGGCGCGCTCCAGGCGAAGCGTCCCATCGCCGCCGCCAGCGCGACGAAGGCGACCGCGCCCGCCGTTCTCAGCGCCCGGCTCGCCCCCGCGCCGGCGTCCCGCGCCAACGCGAACAAGGCGGGGACGGCGAAGACGGCGAAGAACGTCAGGTGCCGATCGTGACGGAGCGCGGCGCCGCCGAAGAACAGCAGCCCGAGGACGAGCGTCCACGACGGCCCGCGCCGCGCGTGAAAGCGCGCGAGCAGCCCGGCCGCGCAGGCCGCGAGCAGCGCCGCCAGCGGCCAGCGGAAGGGATCTCGGAAGTCCGGAGGGGCCCATTCCTGGATCTCGAGGGTCATGCCGTGGAGGCGCCGCGCGTGGTCGAGCAGCACCGACCACAGGCCCCAGCCGTACGGGTTGAGCAGCGTGCCGGCGCAGGCGACGGCGAGCAGCGCGAGCGCCCCACGGGCCTCTGCCCGGCGGCCGTCGAGAAAATGGCCGAGAGCGCCGATGGCGAGCAAAGCGAGGCCGAAAGCCCAGCCGAGATGGAGGTTGGACCAGAGCGCGAACAGCAAGAAAACGGCCGCGAGCGCTCCTTTGCCGGGTTTCGGCCGCTGAAGCGGCCGAGCCGTCAGGGCGAAGAACAGCAGGGAGAAGTTATCGGGACGGAGGTCGCCGTACGGCAGGACGACGCTGCCCAGGATCAGGGCCGCCAAGCCCTGGGCGGCGGGGCCGAAGCCCCAGGTGGCGAGCGGCGTGACGACGGCCAGCATCGTCAGCGCCATGAGCGCCAGGCGCAGCCCGACCAAGCCCCACGCTCCCGCAACGCGGTAGAGCGCCAAGTACAGCAGGCCGGCCAGCCATTCGAAGTCGCGCCAGGGCGCGCCCGCCTGCGTGTACGAGAGAAAGTCCGCGCGCGGCCAGGCGCGATGGGCCAGGATGAAGCGGGCGCTGCTCAGGTGCCAGAAGAGATCCGGATTGTTGACCGAGGCGGTGAAGGCGCGCAGACCGAGCGCGGCGCCGGCGAGGAGGACGAGGCGCGGCCAAAAAGAGCGGCGGCGGCGCCTGGGAGGAAGCTCCGCTCCCGCGACGCCGCCGCCGGTTGTCTGTCTCAGGCCTTAGGGCATCAGGTCCGATTGGACCGAGGTGTTGCCCGAGGTGAAGGAAGCGGTGGAGCCGTTGCCGGCGCTGTACTGGAACGTGTAAGCGCCGTAGACGGGAGGCGTCGGAGCCGAGCGCGTGAAGGTCGCCGTCCAGCTCGTCCCGGTGGCGCCCAGCGTCAGCGTGAAGTAGCGCAGGGCGTTGCAGCCGCCGATGTCGAGCGACGCCGCCGTGGCCGTGTAGGTGTTGTTCTTTAGGAAGTAGCGCTCCTGAGAGCCGTTGAGGTCGTTGGCGCAGGAAACGGCCTCGGTGACACGGCCCTTCTCGACGACCTTGAAGTACTGCGGCACGGCGACCGCAGCCAAGATGCCGATGATCAGAACGACGACCAGCAATTCGACGAGCGTGAAGCCCGCGTGCCGGCGGTGAGGCCGCTTCATCAGGAGCGCTTTCCTAGTCATGCAGCGAGTATACGGTCTTTACCGAATCTTTACTAGGCTGTTTTCTGTGCAAATTGTGAATTACGGGCTTCCAGGAAGGCTCGGCGGCTCTGGGCGAAGCGGCCCTCGGCGATGGCGCGGCGGATGTCGGCGGCCACCTCGGCCATGCAGTGCAGGTTGTGGTAGGAGAGCAGGCGGTAGATGATCAGCTCCTTGGCCCGGTAGAGGTGGGCGAGGTAGGAGCGCGAGTAGCGGCGGCAGACGAAGCAGGCGCAGTCCGGGTCGATGGGGCTCTGATCGGCGCGGCAGGAGGCCATCGTGATGTTGAACTTGCCCTTCTTGGTCATGAGCTGGCCGTTGCGCGCCACGCGCGTGGGAAAGACGCAGTCGAGCATGTCCACGCCTTGAGCGACGGCGTCCCAGAGGTCCTCCGGCGTGCCCACGCCCATCAGATAGCGCGGCTTGGCGGGCGGCAGCGCCTGGGTCGTCAGCGCGACCGTCTCCCAAGTCAGCTCCTTGGGCTCGCCCACGGAGAAGCCGCCCATCGACACGCCGTCGAAGGGAAGCGAGGCCATGTGCTCGGCGGCGCGGCGGCGCAGCTCCGGGAAGAAGCCGCCTTGCAGGATGGGGAAGAAGAGCGAGCGGGAGCCCTGGTCGCGCCGGCGCTTGAGCGCGGGGAGCGAGCGGTCGGTCCAGCGCATGGTGCGCTCTAGCGCCGTGAGGGCCTGCGCTTCAGTGGCGGGATACGGCGGGCACTCATCCAGCGTGGTCCAGCAGTCGCTGCCCAAGTCGGCCTGGATGTCGATGACCTTCTCCGGCGTGAGGCGGTGGCTGCTGCCGTCGATGTGGGACTTGAAGACGACTCCGTCGTCGTCCAACTTCCTCAGATCCGCCAGGCTCATCACCTGGAAGCCGCCGGAGTCCGTGAGGATCATGCCGTCATACGTCATGAACTTGTGCAGCCCGCCGGCGGCCTTGATGACCTCGGTGCCCGGACGCAGGTACAAGTGGTAGCTGTTGGCCAAAAGAGCCTTGGCGCCCAGCGTCTCGATGTCCTCTTGCGAGATCGCCTTCACGGAGGCCTGCGTCGCCACGGGCATGAAGACGGGCGTCTCCACGACGCCGTGCGGCGTCGTCAGGCGGCCCAGGCGGGCGGGTCCGTCTTGGGCCAGGATCTCGAAGCTCACCGGGGATATCGTACCTAAAATGAGGACGCCCAGGGACCCGTCGGGTCCTCGGCGACGGCGCGGCGGCGCGCGCGCTCGCGCGCGGCGGCGGAATCCTCGACGGAGGCGAGCAGGCTCCAGGCGCAGGCCAGCCGGGGCTCGCGGGCCACGGCCTCGCGCAGGACGCCGGCGGCGGCGTCCCGGTCGCCGGCGCTCAGCCGCTCCAGCCCGCGCAGGAAAAGGCTCCAGGCCAGGGCGAACTCGGCCGGCCGCGGGTGAGAGAGCTCGTAGACGGCGGCGCCCTCTCTCGGCTCATCGAGGACCAGATGGGCGTAGGGCGTCGAGCGCAGCCACGCTTCCTCGCGGCGCAGGCGGGGCTCGGCCTGCGCGGGCCAGTAGCCCGCCGGCCGGAAGGCGCGGTCGACGAGGCTGTAGCGCGCGCCCGCGGCCAGCGCCGAGGCGAGATAGGCGTCGCGGAAGGCGCCGCCGGCCATCACGCCGCGCCGGCCCGTGAGGAGCGTCACGGTGTCGGTCTCGAGCGTCTCGACGCTCGCCTCGGCCGGGGTGCGCTCGCGCAGCCAGCGCATCGTCTTAGGCGCCATCGCGGCCTGGCCGCGCAAACCGGGCGAGGCGGCGACGGCGCTGGCCGCGCCCGCGCCGGCGACGAGGGCCAGGGCGAGGGCGGCCGCGGCGCGCGGCGGGACGGCCTCGAGGGCGCCGAGCAGGC
>CAZZGQ010000194.1:0-6267 GCA_964653765.1 uncultured Elusimicrobia bacterium
TGCGCGGCGGAGAGGCCCTGGTCCGTCTCCGACATGGGGCCGAAGAGCTTGGTGGCGAGCACGTACTTGTCGCGCGGCGTCCCGGCCAGGGCCTCGCCGAGCGCCGACTCCGCCGCGCCGAGGCCGTAGACGTTGGCCGTGTCGAAGAAATTTATGCCGGCGTCGAAGGCGGCTTTCACGCAGGCCTTGGACTTGTCCGCGGCGACGCCGACGCCGTAGGTGAGCCAAGAGCCCAGCGAGATCTCCGAGACGCGCAGGTCGCTGTTCCCGAGCTTCCGATAATTCATCGTCCCTCCGCCGCGGCGCGCGCCGCGCGCTCCGCCGGCGCGTCGTAGATGCCGGCCTTGCCGGCCCCCCAGGACTCGAGCTTGCCCATGAACGCCGCGTACTTCTCCCTCCCCACCATGGCGGCGCCGAAGGCGTCGGCGCGGCGCTCCATGGCGCGCGCGGCGCGACTCGCGGCCCAGCGCGCGAGCAGCCAGCCGCCGACGCCGAGCGCGCCGAGGGCCAGCAGCGGCGCCGCCGAGGCGGACAGGAAGAGCCAGGCGCCCAGCGCCCCCGCGGCGCCGGCCAGGGCCACGTTGCGCGACGGCGCCTCCCAGCGCTGCGCCCAGGCCCAATACGCGTGAGGATCGCCGTGGACGAGGTGGCCCAGCTCGTGGCCTAGCGCGGCCTCCAGCGTGTCGCGGTCCTCGCGCAGCAGGCCGGGCCCGACGCCGATCGCGCCCTCGTGCCCGAGGCCGCCGCCGAAGGCCTTGGCGTTGTGCGTCTCGGCCAATCGCGCCGAGGCTTCGTCGAGTCCGGCCTCGCGCGCGGCGAGATAGGCGTGAGGATCCGCCAAGACTCCCACGCGCGGCGCCGCCTCGGGCGGCAGGCCGGCGCGGGCGACGAGCTCGTCCATGAGCTCGCGCGCGGGAGCGGCCGCGGACGGGGCGCGCACGACGGCGGGCTCTTGCGCGGCCGGCGTCGGCCGCACGGCCCAGAGCGGGATCAGGTACACGGCCAGCGCCGCGGTGACCAGGGCGCAGCCCAGCGCCGGCAGCAGCAGCCACGAGGCGACGGCCGGCCAGCTCACGGCGGCGGCGCCGCCCGCGTGCGCCAGCGTCTTCCAGAGCCGCACCGCGCCCGAGCCGCGCGGCGAGGCGGCCGCGGGAGCCGAGGCTCGGGTCTGCCGGAGCAGCGAGCTCAGGCGCTGGGCGGCTACGAGCGCGTCGTCTTCACGGGCGGCGGAGAGCGCGGCCGCGAGGTCCGCGGCGGCCTTCTCGAGCTCCTCGGCGCGCAGGCGGCCGGAGAAGCCTTCTCCGCGCAGAGCGCCCGCGGCCTGCCGCGCGCTTTGGAGCAGCGCTTCATGGGGCGTCGCGGGCGTGTCGGCGGCGGCCTTCAACGCCTGGAGGTCCTTGAGCGCGGCGAGCTGGCGCTCGAGCTCCTCGGCGTGGGCGTCGTAGCCCTTGGCCCTGAGGACCTGAGCCGCCTCGTCGTTTCGCGCGGCGAAGATCGCCGCGAGGGCGAGCCTTTTCTCTTCCACGGGCTGCCAAATCTTCTTGCAGAGCAGGTCGAGCAGCGTCGGCATCGCCTCGAGCTGCCTCGAGACCGGCTCGAGCAAGAGGCGCGCGGTCTCTTCATCGCGCGCGATGGCGGCCAGCGCCGCCTGGCGCTCCGCCGGCGTTGCGACGAGGTCGAGCCGCAGTCGGCGCAAGCCTTCGGGCAGCGCCCGCGCCTCCTCGGCTTCGCCGAGGATCCGACGCGCCGCCGGCGAACGCTGTTCCCTGAGCGTCTCCAGCGCGAAGTCGTCTCGCGCGCCCCACACCGCCTGGATCGCAAGGCCCCGATCGTCTTCGGGCAGCAGCCTTGGGGTTCTCAGCACGCTCCGCAGGGCCGGGCCGAGCGCGCGGGCCAGCTCGCGGTCGCCGGCGATGCGTTGGAGCGCGGCGCGACGCTCCACGCTCGGCCCTCCGAGCTCGATGATCGCTCGCTGTCGGGCGCGCGGCAGGCCGGCCGCCGCGCCTTCCAGGAGCCTCTGCTGATCCGGGAGAAGCTCTCCGGTGCCGTTCGATGCCACCGCCCAAGCGATGACCAGGACGCCGGCGCCGAACAGATAGGCGAACGCCAGCGACAAACCGGCGAGCTGGGCATCCAGGACGATCACTCCGGCGGTCAGCAGCGGCTGCCAGCCGGACGGCGTCTGCTCCCTGAGGAGCCGCCGGACCACGAAAGGCCCGGCCAAGACCACGGCCAGCAGCCAGGCGCCGAAGCCGAGCAGGACCGCGGAACCGAACAGCCCCGGCGGAAGCAGCCACGCGCCGGTCGTCGCCGCCGCCATCACGAGGCCGAACGGGACGACCTGCTTCGCGGCGGGATGGCGCAGCAGCCGCCGGAGGAGCCAGGCGCCTTCTCTCGCGGCTTCCAGCGGCGCCCAGGCGGCCGCGCCTGGGCTCGGTCCGTCCTCCAGCAAGGCGCGCAGCCGCGAGCCGGCGAGCAGCGCCGTCGGCCAGTCTTGCGCGTCGGTGGAGCGGCGCACCGCCTCCGCCGCGGCGTGGATCTCGTCGGCTCGGACGGCGCCGGCGAAGCCTCGGGAACGCTCCTCGCCGGCTTTCTTGTAGGCGCGCGCGAGCAGCGCCTCGAGGTCGGCGGCCGGCGCGGCGGCCTCCTCGACCTCGGCCATGGCGGCCGTCTCTCGGACCGCGCGCAGCTCCAGCTCGAGCTCATCCGCCAGGCGACGCGCCAAAGGCTGCGAGTTAGCGCGCAGCGTCTGCAGGGCGTACTCGTCGCGCCCCGCGGCGACGGCCTCGAGCGTCGCGTCGAGGTCGGCGGGCGGGACGAAGTCGCTGAAGTCGAGGATGTTCCGCAGCAGCGGCCCGAGGCCGCGCGCCAGACGCGGCTCGCCGGCCAGGCGCTTGAGGGCGTCCCGGCGCTCGGCCGACGTCCCTCCGATCTCGGCGGCGAGGCGCTGCACCTCGCGCGGCAGCGACGTCGCTTGCGCCTTGAGGTGCTTGCGGCGGTTGGGGCCCAGATCCCCTGCCCGGTCCGCGACGAAGCCGTAGCCGAGGAGGGCGACGACCGGGATCGCCCAGAAGGCGATCGTCGGCATGATCCCGGCCAGGATCGCCTCGAACCCCGAGAAGACCACCCCTCCGAGCGCGACGAGCGTGGGCGGATGGATGGGCACCCGGCGGCCCCTCATCAGAGCGAAGCCGTACGCCATGAGGCCGAGCAGGCCGGCGAGCGTGACCAACGGGAAGGCCAGCCAGGGCCAGGCGAAGCCGAAGGCGACGACGCTGCCGTAGTAATAAGCGATCGACATGCCGGCGGCGACGGGGCCGACCCAGCGCAGCGCGGGGTGCCGCAGGACGCGGCGCGCCCGCCACGCGAGCTCGGCGCCGATCTCGCGCGGCGTCCACGCCGCGGCGCCTCCGGCGGGCGCGGCGTCGAGCAGCGCCTTCAGGCGCGAGGCGGCCAAAGCGGCGTCCTCGTCGCGCCGCGCCTCCCGAGCCTTCCGCAGCGCGTCGGCGGCCCTTTCGAGCTCCTCCGCTCTTGTCCGTCCGGCGAAGCCTTGGGCGCGCGATAGCTCCGCCGCCGCGGCCGCCTGCTCGAGGAGAGGGTCCTCGGCCGGGGCGGCGGCTTCTTTTGCGGCCTCTTCGAGCAGGCCCTCGAGGTGAGCCGAGGAGGCGATCTCCTCCCTCACCCGCCGCGCGGCCTCGAAGGAGCCGGGCACGCCGGAGATCTGGAGGGCTTCGATCGCGTCCGCGTCGCGCGCCGCGGCCACGGCCGGGATGAGGTCGGAGCGCTCGCCGGGAGGCGTGCCCGAGTGGTTCAGCGCGTAGCGCAGGATCCCCGATAGGCGGCGGGCCAGCGCCGTGTCGCCGGAGATCCGGGCGATCGCTTCCCGGCGCGCCTCCGGCGGACCGAAGAGGTCGAAGGCGAGCCGCTGCTCGTCCGCCGGCAGGCCCTCCCGGAGCAGCTCGCGAATCTGCGTCCGCTCCCGGCGCGAAAGGCCGCGGCGGAGCGCCGATGCCGGGATCGTGGCGCCGCCGAACGCGGCGACCAGGATCGTCGTCAAGAACGGGAGGATCGTCCAGGCCCCGGGCGCGACGGGCGAGGCGGACAACCCCGCCGTCCAGGCCAGGAAGCCGATGTAGCCGGCCCTGCGGCCCGCGGGCGTCTCGCGTCCGAAGCCGAAATGCAGCCAGAAGCCGCCCACGCCGATAAGAACGAGGAAGTCCTTGACCGCCCAGACCTGGGCGGCGAAGAGATGGCCCAAGAACGCCGCGGTGAACATCGGGGCGGCGAGGATCAGCAGCCCGGCCCAGAAGGGATGGCGGCCTTTCCAGCGCTTCCACGTCGCGGCCGGGCTCCAGGCGCCGGCGCCGCCTGTGGGCGCGTCCCCGATCAGCGCGCGCAGCCGGACGCTCTCGACGGCGGCGTCGTCGCCCCGTCCCTCGGCCGAAGCCGAGCGCAGGGTCTCGACGGACGCTTCGATCTCCTCGGCGCGGAGGCGGCCGGCGAAGCCCTGCGAGCGCGCGCGCCTCGCGGCCGCGGAGGCGAGGTCGAGCAGCTCCGGCGGCGGCGCAGAGCCGGTCTCGGCCGCAGCCTGCGCGACCGCGTCCGTCGCCAGCGCCGCTTCGAGACCGGCGGCCAGCTCGCTGGCGCGCGTCCGCGCGCGGCCGCGCAGCGTCTCCAAAGCGTAGGCGTCGCCGGCGGCGGCCACGGCGAGCAAGGCCGCCTCTTCGTCCTCGTCGGGGATGAGCCGGTCGCCGGACAAGGCGCCGCGCAGGAACGGGCCCAGGGAGCGCGCCAGCGCCATGTCGCCGGCGATCCGGCGCAGCGCGGCCCGGCGCTCGTCGCGCACGCCGGCGATCTGCTCGATCAGGCGGCGCTCATCGCGGGAGGACGCCGTGGACAGACCCCTCAGCCGGGCGGCCGCCTCGGCGGAGATCGCTCCCCCGATGGACGAGCCCAGCGCCCAGGCGAGGCCGGAGAACAGGACCGCCGCGAACAAGCCCGCGGCCGGCAGCGCCGCCGCGGCGATGGCGGTCAGCCCGCCGCCGAAGAGGACCAGCACCGTCACGCTCCAGAACAGCGAGTCCGTCCGGCCCAAGGCGTTGAGGCCAAAGCTGATGATGACGGAGGAGGCTACCGCGACGGCGCCCGCGCCGGCCGCCCAGGCGGCGGCGGCCGGGCCGGCGACGAAAGGGGCCAGGGCGGCGGCCAGCGTGGCGGCGCTCACGGCCAAGAGGGCGCGCACGCCGGGATGGCGCCAAGCGCGGCGCAGGCGCCAGGGCAGGTCGTCGGCGGCGCCGCCGATGGACCAGGCGCCCGCTCCCCCCGCGTTCGGATCTGCGAGGAGCGCCTGAAGCCGGGAAGCCGAGAGCGCCGCGGCTTCGTTCGAGTCCGGCTGCTTCAGCGCGGCCGCGGCGGCTTCGATCTCGTCGGCGCGCACGCGGCCGGCGAAGCCTTGCGCGCGCAGCGCCGTCGTCGCCGCAGCCGCGCGGGCGAGCAGCTCGGCGAACGGGTCGGCCGCTCGCGCGGACTTGGCGGCGACGGCGACGTCTTGCACGGATTCCAGGTGCGACAGCGCGTCGAGCTCCCGCTGAAGCTCGTCCGCCAGGGCGACGCCCCGCGGATAGCCTTGGGAGCGCAAGATGGCGACGGCCCCGGCGTCGCGCGCGGCCGCGACGGCGTCGAAAGCCAGGTCGCGGTCGAGATCCGGGAGCTTCGTGTCCCAGAGGAGGGTGTTGATCGGCTGCTGCAGCGCTCTGGAGGCCTCGGCGTCGCGGGCGATGGCGGTGAGGGCGGCGCGGCGCTCCTCGATCGTGCCACCCAGCTCCAGCTGCAGGCGGCGCAGCCGGGCGGGAAGGCTCTTCGCGCCGTGGATCACGTTCATGCGCGTGCCGAAGAGCACGGGATCGCTCTGCGACCGGCCTTCGATGAGCTTGTAATAGACCAGGAGCATGATCGCCCCGGCGATGAGCGGCCAGACCCCATGGATCCTGGGGTCCGCCGCCACGAAGCCGCTCGCCCCGGCCAGCGCGAGCATGCCGTCGAAGAACAGGCCTCTCCTGCCCTTGAACGCGAAGAGGCTGATGACGCCGACGCCCATCGCGGCGGCCAGCATCATGGCGTACGGCTCGAAGGCCGCGTGCGCCCAATAGACGAGGCCGCCGAAGCCCAGCAGGGGCAGTCCCGCGAGGAGCATCGGCTTGACGTAATGCATGGCGCGCCGGCCCCAGCGGCCGACGAACCAAGCCAGCTCCTCGCGCGCCTCGGGCG
>CAZZGQ010000195.1:0-6200 GCA_964653765.1 uncultured Elusimicrobia bacterium
TCATGGCCGGCACGCCGTCGATGGCGTACTTGTAGCTCTTGGCGTCGACGAGATGCCGCGCTGGGAACGGCAGCTCGTTGAGCTTCTGGTTGGTGAGGAAGAGCGGGGACGCGGGATCGTCGGCGTCGACGAGCTTGGGCGCGTCCGGCTTGAGAGCGAGGAAGACGGCCTGCTCGCCGTCGCCCGCCACCAGCGTGTCGAAAGCCGCGGCGAGCTTCTCGTACGCATGATGCGCGCGGCCCTTCACGCCGCGCTCGCGCTCTCCCTTCACGGCCGCGTTCACGAGCGTGATGTGCGGCCCGCCGAGGATCAGCCGCGCCTCCGGCCGCGCCTTGCGGATGGCTTTGACGATCTTGAACGCCGCCGGCATCTGCGGTGTCGTCGCCGTCAGCCCGAACACCGGCGCCTTGCTGCGGCCGGCGTGCTCGGCGGCCGCGTCCAGGAAGTTCTCGATGCCCGACAGATCGAGCATCTCCACGCTCTTGCCCGCGGTTTCCAACGAAGCCGCTACCCTCAATATGCCCAGCGTCATGAAGACGCGCTCGTCGAGCAGGAATAGAGAGGGCGGCGTGATCAGGCAGATGTCGGCCATGTTCGGTCCGGCCCCATTGTAACAGACTTAACTTTGGGGTCAACCCTCAAAGTTAAGTAAGCGCCAGTTGCTTAACTTTGAGGGTTGACCCCAAAGTTAAGCCGGCTTCAGCCAGAGGAAGTACTCGATGTTGCCCTTGGGGCCGTGGACCGGGCATTCCATCAGGCCGGCCTCGGCGCAGCCCAGGTCCGGAAGAGCGGCGCGGACCTTGTCGATCGCCGCTCGGCGGGCGGACTCCTCGCGGACGACGCCTTTGGGCGCTAGTTTGGGGCCGACCTCGAACTGGGGTTTCACGAGCACCAAGGCGTCGTAGGGCGCGGCGAGGCAGGCCAGGGCAGGCGGCAGCGCCTGGGTGGCGGAGATGAAAGAGACGTCCATGACGAGCAGGTCGGGCTTCGGATCGAACTGCTCCGGGCGCAGGTCGCGGGCGTGGGTCTGCTCGCGGCTGAGCACGCGCGGGTCGGCGCGGAGCTTGACGTCCAATTGCGCGGTGCCGACGTCGATGGCGTGGACCTTGGCCGCGCCGCGCTGCAGGAGACAGTCGGTGAAGCCGCCGGTGGAGGCGCCCACGTCCAGGCAGATGCGGCCCTCCACTTTGACGGGAAACGCCGCGAGAGCGGACTCAAGCTTGAGTCCGCCGCGCGACACATAGGGCGACGGCTTAAGCAACTCGAGGCCAGCGTCCGGGGCGGTGGGGGCGCCGGCCTTCGTCTGCGGCTTGCCGTCGACGAGCACTTGTCCGGCCATGATAGCGGCCTGCGCCTTGGCGCGCGAGTCGAACAGGCCTTTCTCGACCAGCAACTGGTCCAGCCGGGTTTTTTTCGCCATTGCGTCCCGCAATCATAGAACTTATGCTTTAGCGGCTTGGACATCCTCGGGCTCTCCGCCTTCTACCACGACAGCGCCGCCTGCCTGGTGCGCGACGGCCGCATCGTCGCCGCGGCGCAGGAGGAGCGCTTCACGCGCAAGAAGCACGACGCGAGCTTCCCGGCGCGGGCGGTGGAATATTGCGTGGCCGAGGGCGGCGGCAGGAAGATCGACGCCGTCATCTTCTACGACAAGCCGCTGCTCAAGTTCGAGCGGCTGGTGTGCGCCTATCTCGCCTGCGCCCCGCGCGGCGCCGCGTCCTTCCGCAAGGCGATGCCGGCCTGGCTGCACGAGAAGCTCCATCTGCGCGACGAGCTGGCTCAGCGCCTGGGCTTCGAGGGCAAGATCCATTTCGCCGAGCACCACGAGTCGCACGCGGCCTCCGCCTTCTACCCGTCGCCGTTCCAGGAAGCCGCCGTGCTGACGATGGACGGCGTGGGCGAGTGGGCCTGCGCCAGCTACGGCGTGGGCAGCGGCGGCGGCTTGGCGCTGCAGGCGGAGCAGCGCTTCCCGCACTCGCTGGGCCTGCTCTACTCGGCCTTCACCTACTACCTGGGCTTTCGCGTCAACTCGGGAGAATACAAGGTCATGGGCCTGGCGCCCTACGGGACGCCGCGCTACAAGGACGCGATCCTGCGGAACCTCGTCGACCTGCGGCCGGACGGCTCGCTGCGGCTGGACCTGGGGTTCTTCGACTTCGCGGCCGGCCTGACGATGACCAACGAGCGCTTTCACGCGCTGTTCGGCGGCCCGCCGCGCCCGCCCGAGTCCGCGCTGGCCCAGCGCGAGATGGACCTGGCCGCCTCGATCCAGGCGGTCACCGAGGAGGCGATGCTGCGCATGGCGCGGCACGTGCGCAGAGCGACCGGGCAGCGCCGCCTCTGCCTGGCGGGGGGCGTGGCGCTCAACTGCGTCGGCAACGGCAGGATCCTCAGCGAGCGGATCTTCGACGAGGTCTGGGTCCAGCCGGCGGCCGGCGACGCCGGGGGCGCGCTGGGCGCGGCGCTGCTGCTCTGGCACCAGGTCCTGGGCCATCCTCGCGCGCCCGAGGACCGCGACAGCCAGAGGGGCTCGTTCCTCGGCCCGTCCTTCGGCGACGCCCAGATCGAGGCTTTCCTGCGCGAGCGCCGGATCCCGTACCGCGCCGCGGGCAGCGTGGCCGCGGAGACGGCGTCGCTGCTGGCCCGCGGCAAGGTCGTGGGCTGGTTCCAGGGGCGCATGGAGTTCGGCCCGCGCGCGTTGGGCGCGCGCAGCATCCTGGCCGATCCGCGCGACCCCGGCATGCGCAACAAGCTCAACCTCAAGATCAAGTTCCGCGAGACGTTCCGGCCCTTCGCTCCCGTCGTGCGGCGCGAGCGCCTGCGCGACTGCTTCGAGCTGGGCGTGGAGAGCCCCTACATGATGTTCACCGCGCCCGTGCGCGGCGGCGCCTGGCCCGCGATCACGCACGTCGACGGCTCCGCGCGCGTGCAGACGGTGGCCCAGGAGGACAACGCGGCGTTCTACGAGCTGCTCGAGGCCTTCGAGCGCCTGACCGGCTGTCCGGTGCTCGTGAACACCTCGCTCAACGTCAGGGGCGAGCCGATCGTCTGCACGCCGAAGCACGCCTACGATTGCTTCATGAGCACGGACATGGACCACCTCGTGCTGGGCCGGTTCGTCCTCGACAAGGCCGCGCAGCCGTTCCTGCCCCGCGAGGGCGGCTGGCGGGAGGCCCTGGCGCTTGACTGAGCGCGCCCGCGCCCGCCGTTTCGGCTTCGCGATGTCGGTCGTCTGCTCGCTGCTCGCCTTCTCGTGCTGGCGGCACGACCGCGCGCTGCCCTGGCCGGCGCCTTTCACGCTGGCGACGGCGCTCGCCGTCCTGGCCGCGCTCGCGCCCGAGTCGCTGATCCCGTTCGAGGTGCGCTGGTTCGCCTTCGCCAAGCGGCTGGGCCGCGTCAACTCGGCGATCGTGCTCACGATCACGTATCATCTGGTCGTGACGCCGGCCGGCCTGCTCTGGCGGCTCTTCGGCGGCGATCCGCTGGAGCTGCGCGCCCGGCGCGAGAGCTACTGGCGCCCCGTCGAGCCGCGCGCCGAGCCGGACCGCTACGAGAAAGCCTTCTGAGAGGAGCCATGACCTTCATCCGCGAGTTCTGGCAGTTCGCGCGCACGCGCAAGAAGCTGATCCTGATCCCGATCGTGCTCGTGCTGCTGGCCGTCGGCGCGCTGATCTTCCTCGCGGAGACCTCGGCCGTCACGCCCTTCATCTACACGCTCTTTTGAGGAATGATAAGATGTCCTCCGTGACCACGTCGGGGACGACCGTGCTCGATTGCCGCGCCGTGGCGCGGCGCTTCCAGGACTGGATCCTCCGGGAGCAGGCCACCCTCGAGCGCAAGCCGGCTCTCGCCACGATCTACTACGCCCCGCGCAAGGACGACGGCTCGCTCCAGTACCGCGAGCTCATCCACAAGGACGCGGCGCGCCTGGGCGTGGAGGCGCGCGACTTCGAGGCCGCCACCGAGGAGCAGTTGGTCGCTACGATCCAGCGCCTCAACGCCGATCCCGCGGTGACGGGCGTCATGGTCTTCTATCCGATCGGAGGCCGCATCGCCGACGACGATCTGATGGATCTGGTCTCCCCGATCAAGGACGTGGAAGGCCTGCACTCGGTCAACCTCGGCTACCTGATCAAGTTCAAGCAGTTCCTCGACGAGAACAAGCACGTCAAGTGCGTCGTCCCCGCCACGGCCAAGGCGGTGGTGAAGACGCTGCAGGAGTTCGAGGTGCCGATCGCGCGCCGCTTCGTGACCATCGTCAACAACTCGATGCGCGTCGGAAAGCCGCTCGGCCTGATGCTCGAGAACTTGGGCGCGACCGTGGTGAAGTGCTACGACCGCACGCGCCTGGAGGACCTGCAGGCGTGCCTTAGCCGCGCCGACATCGTGATCACGGCCGTGCCCGATCCGAATTTCAAGCTCGATCCGTCCTGGATCAAGCCCGGCGCCGCCGTGGTCGACGTCTCTTATCAGGGCAACATCGACGTGAAGGCCCTCCGCGACCCCTCCTATGTGACGCTGCCCGACAACCGCGTCGGCCAGGTGACGCGCGCGATGATGTTCGTCAACCTGATCTACTGCGCCCGCGCGCAGCAAGCGCGGCGATGAGCGCCGCCGACCTCGGGCTGATCTACTGCGCCGCCGTCTGGGGCGCGACCTTCTACCTCGTCAAGGACAGCCTCTCCGGCATCGCGCCGGAGACCCTCGTCGCCTACCGCTTCCTGCTCTCGGCGGCGCTGCTGATCCCCTTCGTGGCGCGCAAGAATCGTCCTCTCAAGCATCTGAAGGAGGGGGCGATCCTGGCCGTCCTGCTGGCGATCCTCTACATCGCGCAGACGGTGGGCCTGAAGTACACGACGGCCACCAACTCCGCCTTCATCACCGGCCTCTTCGTGGTCTTCGTGCCGCTGTTCCTGCTCGTCTTCGCGCGCAAGTCGCTCGTGCCCTCGCAGTGGCTGTCCATCGTCCTCGCCGTCTGCGGCCTGTGGCTGCTCACGGGAGGCGTGGGGCGGCTCAACTACGGCGACCTGCTGACGCTGATGACGGCCGTCACTTACGCCGGCCACCTCCTCGTCACCGACGCCTGCGTGCGCGCCGACGCCGATCCGATCCTCCTGGCGTTCCATCAGTTCTGGATGACCGGCCTGATCAGCCTGGCCTACGCCTGGCGCCAGGGCGCGTCGCTGTCGGCGGGCTCCTTCGCGACGATGAAGGTGATCGGCTTCCTGGCCGTCTTCCCGACGTTGAGCGCCTTCTACGTGCAGCTCGTGGCGCAGAAGAAGACGACGGCCCTCAAGGTCTCGCTGATCTTCCTGCTCGAGCCGGTCTTCGCCGCCCTCTTCGCCTGGACGCTCGGAGGCGAGGCCTTCGTGCTCCAGCGCGCGGCGGGCGCCGCCCTCATCCTGGTCGCGATGCTGACGGGGGAGCTCGGCAAGCTCGGCCTGCTGCGCGGCCGCCGCAAGGAGATCCTCCCCGCGTGATCAAGGCGATCGGGGTGCTCGAGTCCTGCTTCAAGGAGAAGTTCGGCACGCCGCGCCAGCCCCAGCTCGTGCCGGCCTCGCGCGCCAAGCTGCGCATCAAGGCGCAATTCATCCCCGAGCAGTCGCTGAAGGGCCTCTCCGAGTTCTCGCACGTCTGGCTGCTGCCCTACTTCCACCTCAACACGAACAAGGCCTTCGTCTCCACGGTCCACCCGCCGCGGCTGAAAGGCAAGACGATGGGCGTCTTCGCCTCGCGCTCGCCGCACCGCCCGAGCCCGATCGGCCTGTCGTTGGCCAGACTCCTTTCCGTCTCGGGAGATACTCTCTACTTCTCCGAGATCGACCTCGTCGACGGCACGCCCATCCTCGACGTCAAGCCGTACATCCCGGCCTACGACTGCGCCCCCGAGGCCTCGCCGGGCTGGACGGGCCGCGCCGACGCGCGCGAGCTGGCCGTGGAGTTCGAGCCCGCCGCGCTCGAGCAGGCGCGGCGCCTGCAGCTCGAGGACTTGGTGGCTCAGGTGCTCCGCCAAGACCTGCGCAACCCGCGCGACGCCTCCCAGATGAAGGACGGCAAGCTCCTGGCCTGCATGCTCTACGACGTGGACGTGCGCTACGAGGTGCGGCAGGGCGTGGCGCGCGTCCTCGAGATCGTGCCCGCTCCCGCCGAGCACGCGCAGAAGCGCCGCGTCCCCGTCCCCGCCGAGCTCGAGTAAACAA
>CAZZGQ010000196.1:0-6182 GCA_964653765.1 uncultured Elusimicrobia bacterium
GCCCCCAGCTGCTTGAGCAGCTCGGCGGCCGCTTTGGCGCAGAACGGCGCCTCGCGCTGATAGCCGGCCAGCCTCTGCAGGTCGGCGACGGCGGCGGCATATTGATCGCGGCGCAGGAGGACTCGGGCGCGGACCCAATAGGCGAGAGGGGGCGGATCCGAGCCGCTCAGCAGCGTTTCCGAGTCCTCGAGAGCTTCCTGGAAGCGGCCGGCCTCGAGCAGCCAGAGGGCGCGCGCGCTCTTGGCGTCGACCCGGTCCGGATGGGCGGCGACGGTCGCCGAGATCGTTTGCAGCGCCTGATCCAGGCGGCCCTGGGCCCGCTGGGCGGCGGCGAGGGCGGCGCGCGACTCCACGGTGTCCTTGATGACCAGCGAGCGCTGGAATAGGGCTTCGGCCCTTTCCGGATGATTGGACGAGAGCCGGTTCTCGCCGTACTCGCGCCAAACTCTGGGGTTGTCGGCCATCTGCTTGAGAGCCTTCTCGAAGTGCTCGGCCCCGCGGTCGTAGAAGCCCAGGCGCTGGTCGATCTCGGCCAGGCCCAAGTGAGCGGCGGCGTTGTTCGGATGGATGGTGAGGATCTTCTGGAAGATCGGAGCGGCCTGCTCCTCGAGGCCGCCGGTATGCAGGACCTGCGCCAGCTGCGTCAGCAGGTTGACGTCGTTGGGAAAGAGGCTGACGCCGAGCTGATAGACGCCCACGGCCCGGTCGGCGCGGCCGGCGCGCTCGTAGGCCATGCCCAGGTACAGGTAGCCCTCGCGTTGATCGGCGCTCGTCATGCGCTCGAGCCGCCCTTCCTCGCCCAGCTCGGTGATGACCTGGTCGTATCGGCCTTTCGCGAAGAGCTGCTTGGCCGGCTGCACCGAGGGAGCGTCTCCGAACCAGGCGGCGCGCGAGAGCGAGACGAGGACGAGAGCCAGCGCCGGCGCCGTCATCGCGCTCCTCCCGGCAGCCACTCCGGCAGCAGGCGGCTCATCGTGAACAGGATCAGGCTCTCTTGAGCGCGCGGCGCGGCCTGCGTGCCGGCGATCACGCCCTTCTCGATGGCCTCAGGGATGCGGCTGGCGTCGGCAAGGCCGATGTCGCCGACGGCGGGCTCGACCAGGAAATCGGCGAGCTTGCGCTGCTGGCGGGAGAGCAGCGCGCCGCGGATGTCGATGACCTGCTCTAGGCTCTCGAGCACGTTGGTGGGACGAGAGTGCGTGTAGTCGGTCTCCGCCACGGAGGCGATGACCCAATCGGCCTTCAGCAGCCGGGCGGCGTCGACGGGGATGTAATCGACCACGCCGCCGTCGACGAGGTAGCGGTGGCGGTACTCCACCGGGGCGAAGACGCCGGGCAGGTTCATGCTGGCGCGCACGGCCGAGGCCAGGTCGCCCTCCTTGAAGACGATGGGCTCGCCGGAATAGAGGTCCATGGCCACGCAGGCGAAAGGCTTTGGCAGGTCCTCGAAGCGCTTGCCGCCGATCTCGCGGCGGATGAAGCCCTCGGTCTCGGCCGAGGACAGGAGCTTCTGCGAGAGGATCAGCCGCGCCAGGCTGAAGACGGTGAGGTTGCTGCCCGAGCTGGCGCGAAGGGTGGTGGCGATCTCCCAGAGGCGCTTCACCGGCCGGCCGGCGGCGTAGAGCGAGCCGACCACGGCGCCCATGGAGGTGCCGGCCACGACGTCGACCGGCATCCCGGCGTTCTCGAGCGCGTAGATGACGCCGACGTGCGTGGTGGCGCGCAGCGAGCCGGCGGAGAGGACCAAGCCCACCCTGGGCCGGCGCCCGGCGGGCAGCTGCTTGACGGCGCGCCACAGGTGATCGCGCAGCAGCTCGTCCGAGGTCAGATCGAAGTTGGCGCGGGCGGGAAGCGCGGCGAGCGCCAGGACCAGGCCCAGCGCCAGCCGACGGATCACGGGGAGAGCTTGCCGCCGATGGCGCGCTCCAGGCGCGCGATCGCCAGGATCTGCTCGGTGACGGCGGAGAGGTAGTCCAGCTTCATCTCGAGCACGCCCGAGAGGGCGCGCACGCGGCCCAGCGGCGAGCCGCCCTGCTTGGCCGCGGCGTCGTACAGCGCTTGGACCTTGCGGTACTGCTCCTCGCGGGAGGGCCATTCCTTCTGCCAGTAAACCAGATTCTCGTAGGCTTGGCGGACGTCCAGCCGGATGCGGTCCTGCAGCTCGGCGCGCTTGAGCTCGCCTTGGCGCTGCTCGGCGCGCTTTTGGCGCAGCTGCGTGAAGTAGTCGTACGAGAACGGGATCTTCACGCCGACCGTGGCGTCCCAGTTGTTCTTGCGCAGCGGGAAGCCGTCGTTGGTGACCTCGTAGTCGCCGGCCATGAAGACCGTCGGGAAACGGCGCGCGGCGGCGAGATTCACCGAGATCGCGTCCATCTGCGCGCGGTAGGTCTCGGACTGCAGCTCGGGACGCAGCTCCATGGCGCGCAAGACGGCTTTGTCCACGTCCACCTGCACGGCCTTGGTCTGCAGGTCGCCGCTGACGGAGAAATCGGTGTCGAGCTCGACGTTGATGCTCTTCAAGAACGTGAGCCGGGCCAGGGCGAGATTGTGCTGGGCGTCGTCGGCCGCGGAGCGGGCCTTGGCCAGGCGCGCCTCGGACTCGACGCGGTCGAAAGGCTCGACGCGCGCCGAGGCGACGACCTGCTCGACGGCGGACTCGTATTGGGTGGCCGCGCTGACGCGCTCCTGCGCCAGGATGAGCTTGTAGAAGACCTCGGTGACCGAAGCCAGCACGTCCATCTTGGCGGCTTCCAGGGCGTTGCCCGCCTGCTTCGTGGCCGCCTGGGCCAGCCGCAGGGTATTGAGGGTGCGTCCGCCCTCGAACAGCGACATGTTCATGTACGTGCGGCCGGAGTACAGGGTGTCCGTCGCGCCGCCGTATGGATTGGGGAAGCTCGGGAAGAGCAAGAGGTTGCGGAATTCGTTGGAGAGCGAGAACGGATAATGGGCGTCGTACTTGGTGGCGCTGGCCTGCACGCCGATCTCGGGGAAGAAGAGGTAGAACGCCTCGCGCTCGCGCTCCGAGGCGATGATCTTGTCCTGCTCGGCGCTCAAGACGCGCGGGTCGTTGAGGAAGGCCAGGCGGCGCGCGTCCTCGAGCGTGTAAACGCGGTCGGCGCGAGCCGGCGCGGCCAGGGCCAGCAGGAGCAGCAAAGAGCTTAACAACGGTGTCAGGCTCGATTGTTTAGTTGTTTTCCAGGGCAACTTAACATTCGAGCCTGACACCATTGTTAAGTCAAACTTTGAACGACTGAGTGAGGTGCTCGAGCTCGACCTGGATCGACTTTAGATCGTCGCGGGAGGCCTGGGCGCCGTCCGGCAGCTTGCGCGCGGCGGCCTCCAGGCGCTCGGCGATCCGGGCCGCGAGGTTGCGGTCCTTCTGCACGAGCGCCTGGAGGCTGGCCAGCATGCCGTTGAACTCTTCCTGCAGCTCGAGGAGCTCGTCGCCGGTGCGCAGCGACACGCGGTGCGTGAGGTCCCCGGAGGAGACGATCTGCGCGCTTTTCTCGAAGCGGTAGATCGGCCCCGCGAAACGGTGGGACACGTACAGCGAGATCAGCAGCATGAGCACCAGATACAGCGCGAGCTTCACGAGGATGATGGTATTGAACTGCGTGACGGCGGACGCCAATTGCGGGTTGTCGTTGAGGACCAGCCGCGCCATCGTGTAGTACATGTCCAGGCCCACGATCGCGGAAGCCAGCAGCACGCTCACGAACACCATGCCGATGTACTTGAGCTGCAGCGCCCTCTTGACGAGGACGGTGCGCCGCTGGAACCGCGGGGGAGCGTCGGACATTACTTCGCGCCGACCGCCTTCGACTTCTTTGAAGGAATGGCAGCGGAGCTGCTGCCCGTGAGGGTATCCATGATGGCGAACCACTGGGGCGACACGGTCTTGAGCTCGCCCGTGGCTTCCTCCAACGAGACGCCCTCGACGGAGTCGCCCCGAAGCGCGGCCATCTGGCCGAACTTTCCTTCGTGGACCAACTCGGCGGCCTTGAGGCCGACGCGCGTGCCCAGGATGCGGTCGAAGAGCGTCGGCGCGCCGCCGCGCTGGATGTGGCCGATCACGGCGTGGCGCGTCTCGATGCCCGTCTCCTTCTCGACGAGCTTGGCGATCCGCTCGCCGACGCCGCGCTCCTTGAGGATCATGTGCCCGAACTCGTCGAGCTTCTCCTCGCCGTGGCCGCCCATGTCGACGGCCTCGGAGCAGACCACGAGCGCCACCTTCTTGCGGGCGTGCGCGGCCTTCACCTTGGCGGCCATGTCCTTGACGTCCACGGTCCGCTCGGGGATGCAGATGTAGTCCGCCGCCGCGGCGATGCCGGTGAACAGCGACACCCAGCCCGCGTGGCGGCCCATGACCTCGAGCACCATCGCGCGCCGGTGGCTGCGGCCGGTGTCGACGAGGCGCTCGGCCGCGTCGACGGCGATCGTCACGCTCGTGTCGAAGCCGAACGTGTAGTCGGTGGCGGAGAGGTCGTTGTCCATGGTCTTGGGGACGCCGACCACGTTGAGCTTTTCCTGCTTATACAGCTTGGAGGCGACGCCGAGCGTATCTTCGCCGCCCATCGCTACGAGGGCGTGAAGGCCCAAGTTCTTGAACGTAGCCTTCACGCCCGAGACGCCGTTTTCTTTTTTATAAGGGTTCGTGCGTGAAGTGCCGAGGATCGTTCCGCCTTGTTTGATGATCTCCTCGACGATTGCGCGGTTCAGCGGCATGTGATCGCCGCTGATCGCGCCTTTCCAACCTTCCTGCAGACCGATGCATTCGTATCCCAGCTGCTCGGCCTTCATCACGACGCCGCGGATGGCCGGGTTGAGGCCCGGGCAGTCCCCGCCGCCGGTGAGGATGGCGATCTTCTTCTTGCCCGCCATGTTGGTGCTACCTCCGATGATTTCTAGAAATTGCCGCTATAGCGCAGCTGGACGATGCGCTCGGGCCCGCGGGAATCCCCGTTCGGGAAATTCCCGCTCTGCCCGATGGCGCGGACGGCGAAATCGACGTGGAATTGCGGCGTCAAATACGCGCGCGCCCCCGCGTTGAAGCGGCTGTTGTGGAAATCGTTGATGTTGTCCCATTCCGCCATCAGCTTGACCCTGTCGCGGATGTTGAAAGTCAGCGGGATGGCGCCGAAGAAGGAGTTCGTGTCGAAATCCGAGATGTTCATCGACGGGTGGATCTCGAGGCCGGGCACGCCGAGCTCTTGGGAGCCGACGATGTAGAAGCCGCGCTGGCGGTTGTTGTAGCGCTTGTCGGTGTTGTTGTAGTCGTAGCCCTGCCCGTCGAAGCCGATGGCGAAGGCCGGGATGACGCGGTCGCCGTCGTAGAAACGATACTTCACCTGGACGTTGGGGGCGCGCAGGCGCACGGTGCGGTCGTTGCCCACGATGCCGTCTATCGTCAGGGACGCTCCGAGGTTGAGGCTCTGGAAGACCCCGAAATCGACGTATTGGAGGATGCCGCCCTTGGCGAAGAAGCGGCTGCGGGCGGAATAGCCGCCGTAATCGAGCACGGCCGCGGTCGGCGTGTCGATGTTGTCGGTGTCCGGGACGAGCAGGCCGCCGTCGGAGGAGGACGACGAGGCGGAAGAGCGATCCCGCGAGCGCTGGCGCGAGTTAGTGCCGGTGCTGCTGGCCGCCTCTCTGCTGCTGGGAGGGTCGGCCGCTAGGGCCGGGGCGGCCGCCAGGACGACGGAAAGGAGGGCGGCGAGCGTCGGTCGCATTCGACCGAATTCTAGGTTTTATGAGGAGCTCTTATCAAGGAGCTCTTTGATCTTGGTGTGCAGGGAGGCCATCTCGAAGGGCTTTTGGATGACCTCGGTGGCGCCGCTCATCATGGCGATGCCGCGCTCGCGGGTGGTGTCGCGGCTGGTCATGATGACGATCATGGGCGACTTGGCGCCGAGCTTGTTGGTGACCTCGTAGGCCACGTGATAGCCGTCGATGTAGGGCATCATGACGTCCAGCAGCACCAGGTCGAGCTTCTCGTTGACCGCCAACTGCAGCGCTTCCTTGCCGTTGGCGGCCGCCAAGACCTCATACCCTTGGAAGCTCAAGTCCATCTTGAGCAGGTCCAGGAGGTCTGGATCGTCGTCGGCGACTAAGATTCTCTTTCTATCGGCCATGCGTCATGAAACCGCAAAACGGCAACGCCCGGAGGATTCTAGCCTGTCTTT
>CAZZGQ010000197.1:0-6174 GCA_964653765.1 uncultured Elusimicrobia bacterium
GGCGGCGCTCGGAGCCGGCTTGGCGGCGGCGGCCGGGGCGGGCGTCGCCGCCGCTTCGGCCGCGGGAGGAGCCGCCTGGGTCGGGCCGCCCGGCCCTTGAGGCGTCGGCGCGGGACCGCCCTGGGCGGGAACCGGGCTTCCGCCCCCGCCTCCTCCGCCGCCCTTTAGAGCCGTGTCCAGCCGCGCCAGGCAGCCGGCGATGTCGACGTCCAGCGTCGTGTTCTCGCGGATCTCCTTGAGGAGCGTGCGCAACGCGTCGAGGCAGGCCAGCAGCGCCGTGATCACGTCGCGGTTGGCCCCCGCCGGCGAATGGCTCAGCGGCTCGAGCCGATCCTCGACGCCGTGAGCCAGCTCGGTGATGCGCTGGAAATCCATCGTCGCCGCGTTGCCCTTGAGCGTGTGGGCGTAGCGGAAAAACTCGCGCAAGACCTCCGCGTCCTGCGGGTTCTGCTCGAGCGTCACCAAGCCGCGTTCCATCTTGGCCAAGAGGTCTTCGGCCTCGCCAAGGAACAGGTCGCGGAACTGCGACATGTCGGTCATGCTTTGTCTCCTAGCGACTGGACGGCGGAAGCGATCGCTCCGGCGATCCGGTCTATGGGAAGGATCTGGTCGGCGACGCCGGCTTCCGAGGCGGCTTTCGGCATGCCGTAGACCAGGCTGGTCTCCTCGTCTTGCGCCATCGTCAGGCCGCCGGCCTTCTTGATCTGCTTGAGGCCTTCGACGCCGTCGCGGCCCATGCCGCTGAGCAGGACGCCGATGGTGCGTTTGCCGTAGAGCAGCGCGGCGGTGGCCATCGCCGCGTCGATCCACGGCTTGACGCCGTGCGGCGTCTGGCTCACCTTCGAGAACGTGACGCAGCCCCAGCCGCCGCCCAGCCACTCGACCTTGAGCACCTCGTCCCCGGGCGCCACGAGGACGGTCCCCTCGACGAGGGCGTCGCCGAATTGCGCCGGGCGGACGCGGATGTCGGAGGCGGCGGCGAGCTGCGCCGAGAGCTGGCGCGTGAAAGGCTCCGGCAAGTGCTGGACGACGACGACGGCGGCTTTCAGGTTGCCGGGCAGGCGGGGGATGATCTCTCGCAGCAGCAAGGGCCCTCCCGCGGAGGAGCCGATGACCACGGCGGACCTCGCCAGGCGCGCCGGGGACGGCGTGGTCTTGGCCGTGAGCTGTTGCAGCTTCTCGGGCTCTATGGCCACGATCTGCCGCATGCGCTCGATGAGGATCTCGCGAAAACGAGTGGCTCCCCGCATGCCGGTGTCCGGCTTGGCGAGGCAATCGACGGCGCCCGCCTCGAGAGCCTGCATGGCCACCGTGCTCTCGGGCTGGGCGAGGTCGCTGAGGACGAGGACCCGGGCGCCGACCTGCTTGAGCGTGGCCAGCACTTCCAGCCCGTCGATGTCCGGCAGGATGATGTCGAGCGTTGCGATGTCCGGCTTCATCGCGCGCGCCATCGAGATCGCCTCCTTGCCGGTGCTGGCGATGCCGACGACGCGCACCTCGGGCATGGACCGCAAAGCCTGCCCCAGCACTTCCTGCATGAAGCGCGAGTCGTCGATGATGAGAACGGAGCTCTTCTTGGTCACGAGGTCACGCCGCGGCGGCGTTGGAGATGGCGGGTCCGAGCTCCTCCCATTTCACGGGCTTGGCGACGTAGGCGGCGACGCCGAGACTCTTCGCGGCTTCCATCTCCGGACCCGCGCGCACGGCGCTGATCACGATGACGCGCGCCTTGGGATCGCGCAGGAGCAGCTCCTTGATGCCCTCGACGCCGCCGCCGTTGGGCATGATCAGATCGAAAGTGACGACGTCGGGCTTGGTCTTCTCGTAAACGGACAGCGCCTCCTGCCAGTCGGGCGTCGAGCCGACGACGTCCAGCCCGTTGTCTTGGAGCACCTTGCAGAGCACGTGCCGGGAGTAATCGGAGTCGTCGACGACCAGCACGCGGACTTTCTTTCCCGTCATGTGACCTCCCTAGATCCTCTCATAGAGCTTGTGACGCGTGTCCAGCGCCTTGAACAGCGACGGCTCCAGGATGATCTCCGACGCCCCGAGCACCAAGAAGGCGCCCGGCGCCAGGCAGGCGTGAAAACGCTTGAGGATTTCCGCCTTGGCCTGTGGAGTCAGGTAGATCATCACGTTGCGGCAGAGGATCAGATCGAGATTGGAGAAAGGCGGCTTGTCGCAGAGATCGTGCCGCTGGAATTGGATGAGCTTCTGGATCTCGGGCAGCACCCGGCCCTGATCGCCGGAGACCTCGAAGTACTTCTGATAGCGCGGCGGCATGGCCGTCACGACCTGCTTCGGGTAGACGCCTTGGGCCGCGATGCGGAGGTTGGTCTCGCTGATGTCGGTGGCGTGGATCGTGAAGCCGCCGCGGCGGCCGCGCGCGCTCATGAAGGAATCGAGGAGAAAAGCCAGCGAGTACGGCTCCTGGCCCGTGGCGCAGCCCGCGCTCCAGGCGACGAGCGAGCGCGCTCCGATGCGAGCCAGCGTCTTCGTGAAGAGCGGGTCGAAGACCGTGTCGCGGAAGGTGTCGTCGCGGAAGAACTCCGTGACGGTCACCGTCAGAAGCGTCTTGAGCTCCTGGCGCTCGCTCGAGTCGCGAGCCAGCAGCGCCGCGTAATCGGCCACCGAGGTGAGCTGATGCCGGCGCATGCGGATGAGGACGCGGCGCTGGAGGAAGGCGTCCGTGTAGGCGGACAAATCGAAGCCGTGCGGGCGCAGCAATGAGCGGATGTCGGCCAGCTCAGGCGAGCTCATCGGCCGCTCAGGCCCCGTTCTCGACCTTCACTTCGCGCAGCAGGCCCTTCTCGAAGTCCGTCAGCATGCGGTCGAGGTTGAGCAGGACGACGAGACGATTCTCGAGCTTGCCGACGCCCACAAGGTACTCGGCGTCGACCTTGGGCAGCGTGGCGGGAATCGGATCGATCTGGGAGGCGGCGATCCTCACGACGCCGCTGACGGAGTCGACGACCAATCCGATCAGCTGCTCGCCGACGAGGGAGATGACGATGCGGGTCGAGGCCTCGTTCTTCTTGCCCTCGTCGATGCGAAAGCGGCTCTTGAGATCGAGGATGGGCACGATCTTGCCGCGCAGGTTGATCACGCCCTTGATGAACGAGGGCATGCCGGGCACGTGCGTGAACGTGGAAAGGCGGGCGATCTCCTGGACCTGCGTGGCCTTCACGGCGTATTCCTCCGGGCCAAGGGTGAAGATCACCCATTGGCCCAGCTGCTGGCCGGAAGCGTTGCCGGTTCCCTGCGTGCTCATGGCTTTCTCACTCCTTCCAGAGGAAGGGCTTGAGCTTGGCCGAGAGGCGATCGACCTGGATGGGCTTGACGATGTAGCCGTCGGCGCCCGCGCTGTGGGAGAGATCGACGCTCTTGACCTGGTCGTTGCCGGTGAGCATGACGACCGGGATGTCGTTGGTGGAGCTGTCGGACTTCAAAGCGCGCGTGGTCGTGTATCCGTCCATGCCGGGCATCATCGCGTCGACGAGGACCAAGTCCGGGTGGTTCTTGCGCGCCAGAGCGATGCCTTCCTCGCCGTTGAGAGCGGAAATGACGTCGCAGCCGATGGAGACGAGCATGGCCTTGGTCGTCTCGACGAGCAGCGGCGAGTCGTCGATGTGCAGCACGAGCGGCCGAGCGCGCTTCCCTATGCCCAACAAGTTTCCTAGACCCACGGACCCTCCTCTACGATAGCGGCTATACCGGGCTGGCCGGCGGCAGCATGAACTCCACCTTCAACCCACCGTGCGACGAACGGCTGATCTCCAGACGGCCGCCGTGCTGATGGACGATGTGGCGGGCTCTGCTGAGTCCGAGACCCAATCGATTCGGCTTGAGAGTGAAGAAAGGGCAACCGATCATCTCGAGCGTGACGTCGCGCAGGACCGGGCCGCCGCGATCTTCGAACCAGATGCACGACCAGCCTTCCGGCGACAGCGTCACGCCGGCGGCCAGGGTGCCGCCGTCGGCCATGGCCTCGAGACTGTTGGCGAGGATGGCGTTGGCCGCCTCCTGCATGAGCGCCGGATCGGCATGGGCGACCGGGTCTTGTCCGCTCGGCTCCAGCGCCACCTTGAGCTTCTTGGACGCCTCGTGGCTCTCCACCGTGGAGCGCAGCCACGAGTTGAGATTGAGGCCTTGCGTCTTGAGCTCGAGCGGCCGGGTCAGGTCGGTGAACGCCTGCAGGTCGCGCAGCGCGAGATTGGCGGCCTTGGCGATGAGCTGCAGAGCGCGGTCGTCGGAGCGGTCCGCCTTCAGACGCTCGGTGCTCGTGATGAGCGAGCCGACGTAGTTGCGCAGGTTGTGCAAAAAGAACGAAGGATCCGGACGCTCTTCTTCCGTCGCGACCTCGAGTGCCATGCGGCTACAATTATAACGACGTCATGCGAGCGTTGCAATGTCTTTAACGTCCCAAAACGCACGATTCCGTCAAGAGACTTGCATCGCTGCGTCACTTGTGTTAATCTTTCGCAGCCTAAGCCCTATAAAAAGGATGTCGTCTTATTAAGGAGACTGGATGAGCTACCAACTCAAGAGGATCGATCCGTTCTGGCACACCCACCCGATGATCCCGACGGGCGTGGCGATCGGCGGCATCCTCGGCCTGGTCGGATTCGTCACGCAGCGCGGTTTCCTCGGCGGCGCCGGCGCGTTGATCGCGGGCCTGGCGATCCTGGCGGCCACGAGGCCGGCGCTTTCGGCGCTGTTCCTCACGCTGGGCTTGCTGGGCGGCATCATCCGCTTCACTCTTCAGCCCGACCTCAACGCGGCGACCTTGAGCCCGCTTCTGCGCTGGAGCGCCGCCGGCGCCTTCGGCGCTTTCTACATGGTGCTGATGGACGCTCTCGTCCTCGTGGTGGCCGTGCTGTACAATCTTTTCGCGGGCACCGTGGGTCTGAGCGGTATCCGGCTCGAGCTCGACTCGGCTGACGAGGAGTCCGCGGCGTAATGCGGATCAACGTCGTCTACGCTTCGCGCGATCCCAACCGCGCCGGCTCCATCATCGAAGCCCTGAACGGCGGCGGCATGTCCGTCACCGTGGCGCAGCGCGCCAAGGAAGTCATGGGGCTGCTCGCCAATCGAGGCTGCGACCTTTTGCTCGTCGGCCAGCGCCTGATGGACGAGGAAGGGCTCAACCTCGTCAAGAACCTCCGCGCCAAGGGCCCTTCGAAGCAGATGCCGATCGTCGCCCTCGTCGAGCACGGCGAGGCGCCGGCGTTCCCCGAGAAGCCCAAGTCCGCCTACGCCCTCTTCGGGCAGAAGACGGCGGAGACGATGAAGCGCTTCGACCTCAACAATCACAAGCCGAACGCCGGAGGCGCTCCGGCCGGCGCGTTCGCCAGCGACAAGGTCTCCTTGCGCCTGGCGTTCTTCCAGGCTGGCGCCGACGAATGCCTCTCGCTCAACTGGGACGTCGCCGAGTGCGTGGCCCGCATCAAGGCGGTGCTGCGCCGCACGCAGACCAACGCCGGAGAAGAGATCCTCAAGATGGGCGAGATCGAGCTCAACCTCACGAGCTACACGCTCCACGTCGCCGGCAAGAAGGTGCCGCTGACCAGCAAGGAGCTGGACCTGCTCTACGTCTTCTTGAGCTCCTCGAACCGCGTCCTGAGCCGGCCGTACCTGATCGAGCGCGTCTGGGGCTACAACTATTTCGGCTCCCCTCGTACCGTCGATGTCCATGTGCGCCGCTTGCGCGAGAAGCTCGGCCCCGCTGCGCGCTTCATCACCACGATCCCCTGCGTCGGCTACAAGCTCGTTCCGCCCGGCGCCGAGATACGGAGATAACCCCATGTCCCAAGGCAAACTCCCGAAGCTGCTGGTCATCGACGACGACGCCCACCTGCGGGAGAGCCTCGCCGAGGTGCTGGAGCTCGACGGCTTCGAGTGCCATCAGGCGGGCACGGCGCAGGCCGGCATCGACGAGGCCAAGAAGGTCAATCCGGACGTCGTGATCATGGACATCCAGCTGCCCGATTCCTCGGGCTTCCAGATCTGCCAAGAGCTGCGCAAGCGCTCCAAGACGACCATCCTCATCATGATGACGGGCCGCTTCCTCTCCGCCGAGGAGAAGAAGCAGGGCTTCGAGCTGGGCGCCGACGAGTACATGACCAAGCCCTTCGATCTGGCCGAGCTCTCCGTCCGCATCAAGCAGTTGTTGTC
>CAZZGQ010000198.1:0-3406 GCA_964653765.1 uncultured Elusimicrobia bacterium
CCCGTCCCGTCGCCGGAGCACATGCGCATCCAGAACTGCACGCTGCCGGGCCCCACGCCGGGCTCCTTCAAGCCCGTGAAGATCGTGCGGGTCAGCGACGACGACGAGGAGTTCGCCATGGTCCACGGCGACATGGCGGCCTGCTCCGTCAACCACAGCATGCTGGGCGGCGTCCAGGGCCTGGACGGGGCGACGCCTCTCGTGGTGGAGCCCTCGGCCTTCAAGTACGTGCACGTCCTGGCCGTGGCGCGCGACAAGATGACGGGCGCCGAGGACTTCCGCAGCAAGACGCTCAAGAAGCTCTGGAGCTTCTCCTGGTCCACGGCCAAGGCCTACATCATGCAGGAGAACGAGATCGTCCTGCTCGCCGAGGCCCCCAAGCAGCGCGAGCAAGACCAGCTCCACATCGACATCGTCCGCTTCGGCAGCAACGCGCGCGACCGCTTCTTCGTTCAAGGCAACTACAAGGTCGCAAGCGGCCTGTCCTCGATCTGGGACGTGGCCGAGGCCCAAGCCGCCGCCCTGGGCGCGCGCCTGGGCATAGCCCCCGGCGGCGACGGCAGCTACCTGGGGACCAAGCGCTTCGGCGTGGCCGTGGCGCAGGGCCCGGGCGGCAAGGGTTACGCCGTGGTGGTGAAGACCGACGAGGAGAGCCTCGATAAGAGCTTCGCCGAGCCTTGCCCGGACCCCGGCGAGATCTCCTGCCGGCAGGACCGTCAAGGCTCCCAGGCGCCGGCCAAGCTGGCCCCCATCAACTGGCAATAACTTAAATCTTAAGGCTGCCCGGAGTTAAGTTTCCTCGAGGGGAAGCAGCTCTTCCGGCGGGCAGAGCTTGGCCACGGAGAAGCCGACCAGGCGGAACTTGCGGCCCTGCTCGAAGAAGGGCTCGGCCAGGGAGAGGGCGGCGCTCTCCAGCACGGCGCGCGAGGCCGTGGGCAGGCGCAGCGTCGTCTGGCGCGAGTGCGTCTCGTAGCCCTCGAAGCGCACCTTCACCGTCAGGGTGCGCGCCCAATGCTCCTCGCCCAGCATGTCCTCGCGCACGTCGCGCACGCACTCCAGCAGGGTCTCCTTCACCGCGGCGACGTCGTCGGTGTCCGAGCCGAAGGTCTGCTCGCGGCCGATCGATTTGGCCTCGCGGGTCGGATCGATGGGGCGCTCGTCCTGGCCCCGAGCCTGACGCCACAGGCCGTCGCCGAACCTCCCGAACTCCGCGCGAAGATTCTCGACGGACAGTCCTCTCACCTGCGCCACCGTCTCGGCGCCGAGCTGCGCGAGCCGCTCGCGCGTCTTGGGTCCGACTCCGCGCAGCGCGCCGGCCGGCTTGGGATCGAGGAACTCCTGGATCCGCTTCTCGATGACGACCGTCAGGCCGCCCGGCTTGCGGTGATCGCTGGCGAGCTTGGCGATGAGCTTGTTGGGCCCGAGGCCGATCGAGCAGGACAGCCCCTGCTCGTCGCGCACGCGCCGCTGGATCAGCCGCGCGCGGGAGAGGGCGGCCTCGAACGTCCGGCAGGAGGAGACGTCGAGGTAGGCCTCGTCGATGCCGGCGGGCTCGAGCACGTCGCACTCGGAGGAGAGGATGGCCATCACCTTGCGGCTGGCTTGGGCATAGAGAGGAAACCGCGGCCGCAGATACACCCCGCGCGGGCAGCGCTGGAAGGCCAGGGAGATCGGCAGGGCGCTGCGCACCCCGAAACGACGGGCCTCGTAGTTGCACGTCGCCACGATGCCCCGGCCCAGGCCGCCGCGCGGGTCGGCGCCTACGATCACGGGCTTGCCGCGCAGCTTGGGATCCTCGCGCTCCTCGACGGCGGCGAAGAAGCAGTCCATGTCGACGTGCAGGATCAGCCGCTCGGCGGGATGAAGACGGGCCACGCCAGGATTGTACAAGACGCGACGTCACGCGCGGCACACCCACCTTTTACTAGGCCTGGGCCTTCTTTTCGACTACAACATACCCCACCTGTTCGGTGGGATAACGATGAGGCTGACGACCCGCAGCGAATACGCGCTCCTGGCGATGGTGCACCTGGCCCGGCAAGGGTCGGGACGCTACCTCACGGCTTCGCGCATCGCCGAGGAGCGGGGCATCCCGCTGAAGTATCTCGAGCGGATCCTGCTGTCGCTGACGGAGTCCCGATACCTGCTCAGCCGCAAGGGGCAGAAAGGCGGCTACCGGCTCGCCCGGCCGGCCGAGGCCATCAAGCTGGCCGACGTCGTGCGCCTGCTGGACGGCTCGTTGGCTCCGACGGACTCGGTCAGCCGCTATTTTTACACGCCGACGCCCATCGAGGGGGAGCGCTGCTTGCTGGGCGTATTCAAGGAGATACGCGATTTCGCGGCGCTGAAGCTGGAACAGACGAGCCTGGCCGACGTGGCGTCCTGTCGCTGAACTCACCAGGAGGAACCACATGAAAACCATCCTCGCCCTCGCGCTTGCCGCCCTCTCGCTCGCCGCGCCCGTCCGCGCCAGGACCGTGGAGCTGCTCAACGTCTCCTACGATCCCACGCGCGAGCTCTATCAGAAGATCGACGCGGCCTTCGCCGCCGACTACAAGACGAAGACGGGCGACGACGTGATCGTCCGCCAGTCCCACGGCGGCTCCGGCAAGCAGGCCCGGGCCGTGATCGACGGCTTGCAGGCGGACGTCGTCACGCTCGGCCTGGCTTACGACATCGACATGATCGCCCAGAAGGCGAAGCTGCTGCCCGCGGATTGGAGCAAGCGGCTGCCGCGCCGCAGCGTGCCGTACTCCTCGACCATCGTCTTCCTCGTGCGCAAGGGCAACCCCAAGGGCATCCACGACTGGCAGGACCTGCTCAAGCCCGGGGTCGCCGTCATCACGCCCAACCCCAAGACCTCGGGCGGGGCGCGGTGGAATTATCTGGCCGCCTGGGGCGCGGCGCTCAAGCGCTCCGGCGGCGATCAGGAGAAGGCCCGCGAGTTCGTCGCCAAGCTCTACAAGAGGGTGCCCGTGCTCGATTCCGGCGCGCGCGGCGCGACCACGACTTTCGTGGAGCGCGGCATCGGCGACGTCCTCATCGCCTGGGAGAGCGAGGCGCGGCTGGCCGAGCGCGAGCTGGCTCCCGGCAGCGTGGAGGTCATCACGCCGACGACGAGCATCCTGGCCGAGACGCCGGTGAGCCTGGTGGACGCCGTCGCCGACCGGCACGGCACCAGGGCCGCGGCCGAGGCGTACTTGCGGTATCTGTACTCGCCGAAGGCCCAGGAGCTGGCGGCGGCGGAGGGCTACCGGCCCACCGATCCCTCCGTCGCCGCGAGCCACGCGTCGGATTTTCCGCCGGTCGAGCTCTTCACGGTCGACGAGGTCTTCGGCGGCTGGGGGAAGGCCCAGCACGAGCACTTCGACGACGGCGGGCTCTTCGACCGCATCTACCAGCCCGG
>CAZZGQ010000198.1:3506-6149 GCA_964653765.1 uncultured Elusimicrobia bacterium
CTCTCGCGCTACACGTTCCCCGGCCGGCGGCTGTTGGACGGTCTGATCGACCTCCCGTTCGCCCTGCCCACCGCCGTCGCCGGCATCACGCTGACGACGCTCTTCGCGCGCGGCGGCTGGTTCGGGCGGTGGCTGGAGCCGCACGGCATCAAGGTGGCCTTCACGCCGCTGGGCGTCGCGGTGGCCCTGACGTTCATCGGCCTGCCGTTCGTCGT
Organism: uncultured Elusimicrobia bacterium; assembly: GCA_964653765.1. GTDB lineage: Bacteria > Elusimicrobiota > Elusimicrobia > UBA1565 > UBA9628 > JAGWUP01. The sequence goes on from CAZZGQ010000198.1 coordinate 3,722, forward strand.
GCGCACGGTGCAGCCGGTGCTCGAGGGCCTGCCGGCCGAGTTGGAGGAGGCGGCCGCTAGCCTCGGCGCCTCGCCCTGGCAGTCGTTCCGCCGCGTCGTGCTCCCCGAGGTCCTGCCCGCCGTGCTGACGGGGGCGTCGCTGGCCTTCGCGCGTTCGCTGGGGGAGTACGGCTCGGTGATCTTCATCGCCGGCAACATGCCGCTGCGAACCGAGATCGCCCCGCTGCTCATCGTCACCAAGCTCGAGGAATACGATTACGGCGGGGCGGCCGCCGTGGCCGTCGTGATGCTGGCCGCCTCGTTCGCGGTGCTGCTGCTGATCAACGGCTTGCAGGCCTGGGGCGCGCGCCGTGGCTCGTAGGGCGCTCATCGTCTCGGCGCTGATCGCGGCGGGCCTGTTCCTGATCGCCCCGCTGGCGCTGATCTTCTCGGCGGCGCTCTCGAAGGGCTGGGCCGCCTATGCCGCGGCTCTTTGCGACCCCGCCGCGCTGGCAGCGGCGCGCCTGACGCTGCTGGCGGCCGGGGTCTCGGTGGCCTGCAACGTGGTGTTCGGCGTGGCGGCGGCCTGGGCCGTGGCGCACTTCGATTTCCCGGGCAAGTCGGCGCTGATCTCGCTGATCGATCTGCCTTTCGCCGTCTCTCCCGTGGTGTCGGGGCTCATCTTCGTGCTGCTGTTCGGCTTGCAGGGCTATCTCGGGCCGTATCTGGCGGCGAGGGGCTGGAAGGTCATCTTCGCCGTCCCCGGCATCGTGCTGGCGACCACCTTCGTCACGTTCCCGTTCGTGGCGCGCGAGCTGATCCCGCTGATGCAGTCGCAGGGCAGCGAGGAGGAGGAGGCCGCGGTCACGCTGGGCGCCGGGGGCTGGCAGATCTTCCGGCGCGTGACGCTGCCCAAGATCAAGTGGGGGCTGCTCTACGGCGTGATCCTCCTGAATGCGCGCGCGATGGGGGAGTTCGGCGCCGTCTCCGTCGTGTCCGGTCACATCCGCGGCGTCACCGACACGCTGCCGCTGCACGTGGAGATCCTTTACAACGAATACGATACGGCCGCCGCGTTCGCCGTGGCGTCGCTGCTGGCCCTTCTGGCGCTGGCCACGCTGGCCGCCAAGACCGCGGTCGAATGGAGGACGCGTGAGCATCGAAATCCGTGACGTGAGCAAGGGCTTCGGGACGCACGCGGCGCTGCGCGGCGTGAGCCTGACCGTGCCGGACGGCGGGCTGGTCGCCCTGCTGGGCCCCTCGGGGGCGGGCAAGACGACGCTGCTGCGGCTGATCGCCGGGCTCGAGGCGCCGGACTCCGGCCGCATCTTGTTCGACGGCCGCGACGTCGCCGACCGCGGCGCGCGCGCGCGCGGCGTGGGCTTCGTCTTCCAGCATTTCGCGCTCTTTCGCCACATGACGGCCTTCGAGAACGTCGCCTTCGGCCTGCGCGTCAAGCCGCGCCGCGACCGCCCCAAGGAGGCGCAGATCCGCGAGAAGGTCTGCGAGCTGCTGCGCCTGGTGCAGCTGGAGGGGCTGGCCGGCCGCTATCCCGGCCAGCTCTCGGGCGGCCAGCGCCAGCGCGTGGCGCTGGCGCGCTCGCTCGCCGTGGAGCCGCGCGTGCTGCTGCTCGATGAGCCTTTCGGCGCGCTCGACGCGAAGGTCCGACACGACCTGCGCCGCTGGCTGCGGCGGCTGCACGACGACCTGCGCGTCACCAGCGTCTTCGTCACGCACGATCAGGAAGAGGCGCTGGAGGTGGCCGATCAGGTCGTCGTCATGAACGAAGGCAAGATCGAGCAGGTGGGCGGCCCGCTCGAGGTGTACGAGCGCCCCGCCACGTCCTTCGTCTGCCGCTTCCTGGGCCGAATCAATCTCTTCCACGGGCGCGTGCACCGCGGCCTCCTGCGGATCGGTTGCCTGGAGCTGCCGGCGCCCGACCACGCCGGCGCTCACGATCAGCCGGCCGTCGTCTACGCCCGGCCGCACGAGATCGAGCTCTCCTGCGAGCCGCCGCTCGAAGACTCGGCTGAGGCCATCGTGCGCCACGTCAGCGTGGCCGGCGGGCTGGTCCGCGTGGAGCTCGAGTGCCGGGTCGCCGGAGAGCCCGTCGTCGTCGAGCTGCCCGCGGAGGAGCACCGCGCGCTCGGCGTCGGCGTGGGCCAGTCCGTCTACTTCCGCATCCGCCGCAGCCGCGTCTTTCTCCTAAACTGAAATATTCAGTCGGAGGGGGGCGGCGTTACTATCGTTTGGCGATTCTCTCGATCTCAGAGGAGGGTTTACGGCACACTCGTGCCGAAAACCCAGGCCGCGGATATGGCTCCACTAGGTCGGGTTTTCGGCACGAATGTGCCGAAAACCCCCCGCGAGATCGAGAGAATCGCCAAACGATAGTAACGCCGCCCCCCGACTGCATATTTCAGTATAAATGGAAAGATGAGGCTGCTGT
>CAZZGQ010000199.1:0-6112 GCA_964653765.1 uncultured Elusimicrobia bacterium
GCCGGCTCGCCGGCGGCCAACGGGGTGAGCGCCGCCGCGGCGGCCCTGCCTCTGCTGGGCGCGCCGGCGACGGCCGCCGTCGCCGCGCTGGGCCTCTGCGGCCTGGGCGCCTGGCGCGGGCGCGCGCGCTGGCCCAAGGACGCGGTCCTCTCGCGCGCCGTCCCGGCCGTCCTGGCGGGCGCGCTCGTCCTCGCCGTCCACTCCCGCCAGGCCCTCCTGGACGTGACGATCAACCGCCTGATCGGCGTCTATCCGGGCGGCAACATCCTGCGCTGGAAGGAGGAGGCCGGCACGACGGCGGCGGTCTACCGCTTCGGCTCGGGCTACTCCGTGCTGCTGCGCGACGGCGTCTCCGATTTCGAGGGCGGCGAGCCGGCCTTCACGCTGGTCCGCCAGACGCTGCTGGCGGGCGCGCCGAAGTCGCTGCTGCTGGCGGGAACGCTCCACCCCGAATCCCTCGCCGCGACGAGCGCGAGCCAGGGCCCGCTGCGCGTCACCTTCTACGACCGCCGCCGCGATTGCCGCGCGATCCTCGCCGACCTGACGCCCGGGGGTAAGGCGCCCCTGCCCGACGTGGTCGACTGCGGCGGACGCCGCCCGCCTCATGGGCCCTTCGACGCCGTCGTCGCGGCGGTCCCGCCGCCGTTCTCGGCGCCCGAGAACGCGCTGCAGACGACCCGGCAGAGGGCCGCCGCCTGGAAACGGCGGCTCTCGCCGTCCGGAGTGCTGGCCTGGCAGCTGCCGGCGCCGCCCAACGATCCGAGCGCGCGCGCCGCGGCCGCGGCGCTGCGCGCGACCTTCGCGCGCGTCCTTGTCGCGCCCCTGGGCGCCGGCACGGTCATGCTCGCCGGGGACAAGCTCGACCCCGCCGCCCTCGACCAGGCTCAGAGCCAAGTGACCTGGGCGGTGTTCGACGACCCCGCGGTCGCGCCGGCGACGGACGCACGGCCGCTCGCCGCCCTGCCGGCGCGGCTATAAAAGACGCCGTCTCGACGGGATTTTGGTATAATTCGCCGGTGGTGGAGACGGTCAAGCGCTTCAAATTCGGATGGTACGGCGACGGCGGCCTAGGGGAGAAGCTGATCCAGGCCATATTGGAAGGCCGGAAGACGGCCACTTGCTGTCCTGCCTACGACCCCGACGACGCCGATCTGCAGGTCGGCGACAAGCTGGACCTCGTCGATAAGCACGGGCGCAGCCGCGGCCTGCTCGTGGTCACGCGCGTGGAGCTGCGCGCGCTGAGCACCTTCGACGACGCCTTCGCTCAAAAGGAAGGCACGACCCTGGAAGAGCTCCGCGCCGGCCTCTCCTTCGCCAACGGCCGCGAGCTGCGCTCCGACGAAGAGATGCGCGTGACGCATTTCCAGCTCGTCGAAGCGCGCCAAACGAGATGAGCGCGTCCGCCCGCGTCCTCAAGGCGCTGGAGCGCGTCCACTCCGTCCTCGAGCCTCTCACTCCCGAGCAGCGCCGCCAGGTGATCGAAGCCGCGCACGCCCTGCTCGAGATCTCCGCAGGAAACGATAAAGGCCGGCCCCAGGCCTCAAGGTCCCGTCCGGAGAGGTAGCGTGCGGCTCCACACGATCGCCCTCGGCTGCCAGATGTCGGCCGCCGACGGCGCCGAGCTCGCCGCGCCTCTGCTGCGCCGCGGCTTCGGTTGGGCCGCCTCCGCGGAAGAGGCCGACGCCGTGATCATCAGCACGTGCACGGTGCGCCAGCACGCCGAGGACCGCGCGCTGTCCTTGATCGGCTCGCTGCGCCCCTGGAAGGAGGCGGACCCCGGCCGCGTCCTCATCGTGGCCGGCTGCGCCGCCGAGCGGCTGAAGGGCTGGCTCGAGAAGCGCTTCCCGTACGTCGACCTGGTCTCGGGCGCCAAGCAGATCGAAGAGTATCCGCAGCTCGTCTCGCAAGCGCTGGGCGCGCGGTTCGATGCCATGGCGGAGGACAAGCAGGCCTTCGCCGACAACGTCCCGTTCCCGTCTCCGACGGGCTCGTCCGCCACGTCATTCTTGACGGTCATGCGCGGCTGCAATTATTCCTGCTCCTACTGCATCGTCCCGGCGGTGCGCGGCAGAGAGCTGTACCGGCCCGTGGACGTCATCCTCGACGAGGCCAAGCGCTTGATCGACGGCGGGGTCAAGGAGATCATGCTGCTCGGCCAGACCGTCAACAGTTATGCCAGCGAACGCGCCGGGAATAAGGTACGCTTTGCGGACCTGTTGAGGCTGCTCGACGATCTTCCGGGCCTCGAAAGGCTGCGCTTCATGAGCCCGCATCCCTTCTTCGTCGACGAGAGACTGGCCGACGCCATGGCCGAATGCCGCACCGTCTGCGAGCAGCTCCACATGCCGGCGCAGTCCGGCTCCGACCGCGTCCTCAAGCTGATGAAGCGCAACTACACGCGCGACGCTTTCCTGCGCAAGGCGGACATGGTGCGCGCGCGACAGCCGCGCGTTGTCTTCTCGACGGACATAATTGTAGGATTCCCGTCGGAGACCGATGAGGAGTTCGAGATGACGCTATCCCTCGTCGAGCAGCTGGCGCCGGCCTCCGCCTACACCTTCAAGTATTCGCCGCGCGAAGGCACCGAGTCGTCCGCCTGGACCGACGACGTGCCCCAGGAGCTCAAGGAAGAGCGGCTGGCGCGGCTCAATGAGGTCGTCGACCGCCTGACGCAGGAGGCCCTGCGCTCACAGATCGGACGAACGGTCCACGTTTTGACGGAACAAGCCGGATTCGGCAAGACCCGGGAAGGCCACAACGCGCGCTGGGAAGGCGCGCCGGGCCGTCCCGGGGACATGGTCTCGGTGCGCGTCACCGGGGCCTCGCGCCGGACCTTGCTGGGGGAGATCGATGAGCGCTAAGAACACCGCGACGGACAGACGCCGTTTCCAGAGATTCCCGGTCCTGGAGGGGATGATCGAGCCGATCACTATCGCCCTATCGGGCGATAGCGACTCCAATAAAAATCCTCGCAATCAGCCCGCCATCCTGACCAATCTCTCCGCGGGGGGGCTCTCGCTGATCCTCTTCATCGAGCCGCCGCGCAGCAAGAAGCTGGACCTCGTCCTCAGCATCCCGGGCCTCGCCGAGGTGCCGGTGGAAGGCAAGGTCGTGCGCGTCCTCGAGAAGGGCCAGACCTTCAACGTGGGCATCATGTTCACGAAGATCAGCAAGAAGCACGAGCTGCAGATCAGCCAGATGGCGCAGGATCACATCGACTGCGACACGCGCATCGCGCTGAAGCTGCCCGACGCTTGCGTGTCCACCTGCCGCTTCGCCGCTCTATGCGCCAAGCCGCAGAAACTGCCGCCGATCAAGGCGAAGGCGGCCCGGTAGATCTGGGCGTGGTGATCGCCGGGCCCACCGGGTCCGGCAAGACCCGTCTCGCCGCCCAGCTTGCCCGCAAGCTGGGCGGCGAAATCATCAGCGCCGACTCCCGGCAGGTCTACAAAGGCCTGGATGCGGCGACATCCAAGGAAGTCATCGAGGGCGTCGCTCAATACTGCATCGACATGGCGACGCCCGAGCAATCCTACGACGTCGGCCGCTTCCTCCGGGACGCCTCGGCCGCCGTCGACGAGATCCGCGCGCGGGGCCGCGTCCCCATCGTCGTGGGCGGCACCGGCCTCTACATCAAGGCTTTCCTGGAAGGGCTCTCCGAGCTGCCGAAGCGAGATGAGCCTCTTCGAGCGCGGCTGCAGGCGGAGCTCGAGGAAAAGGGGGAGGGCGCGCTGCGCGGCCGGCTGAAAGAGCTCGATCCGGCGGCCGAAACGAGGATCCCCAAGGGAAACCGGCAACGGCTGATCCGGGCGCTCGAGGTCTGCGAGCTCACGGGCGAGCCGATCTCCTCCGCCTGGGCCCGGCGCCGCGGCGCGGCGCCGGGGACTTGGGTCGCCTTCCGCATCGACTGGCCCGCCGAGGAGCTGAAAAAGCGCCTCGAAAGCCGCTGCGAAGCCATGTGGCCGAAGCTCCTCGATGAGGTCCGCTCGCTGCGCTCGCGCTACACGGGCCGGGAGCCGGGCTTCGAGAGCCTGGGCTACCGAGAGGCCCTCGCTGTCGTCGACGGCTCCCTGCCCGACGAGGAAGGCTACGCCCGCTTCCTCAGGGCCACGCTCGCCTACGCCAAGCGCCAGCGCACTTGGTTCCGCAACCAGCTGAAGGCGGAAGTCCTCGCTGGCGCCACGATGGAAGAGATGGCCGAGCGGGCGCTGGCCGCCGTGGAGCGGGCGCGCGCCTCATGAAGCCGCCGCTTCAGGGGCGCGAGCGCGCCAAGCGCGAGGCCTTCTTCCTGCGCGTCTGCCTGTTCTTGACCGGCGCCTGCGCCTTGGTGCTGGAGATCCTCGGCACGCGGCTGATCAGCCCTTACTACGGCTCCTCGCTCTACACCTGGTCGGCCCTCATCACGGTGACGCTCGTCGCGCTCGCCGCCGGCTACCATTGGGGCGGCCGGCTGGCCGACCGCACGCCCGCCCTGACGCTCGCCGCGCGGCTGCTCTCGGCCGCCGCTTTGTCGACGGCGCTGGCGCCTCTGCTGCGCGCGCCGGTGCTCAAGGCCGCTTCGCCCCTGGGCGTGCAGCTCGGCGCGCTCATCTCGGCCGCCGCTCTCGTGGCGCCGGCGCTCGTGCTGTTGAGCGCGCTCGGGCCGCTCGCCGTGCGGCTTATCTCAGACAGCGTCGCTGTCGTCGGACGCAGCACGGGCGTGATCTACGGGCTGTCCACGCTCGGCAGCGTCGTCGGCGCCGCCTTGGCCGGCTTCGTCTTGGTGCCGCACCTGGCCCTATCCCAGATCCTGTACGGGATGTCCGCGCTGCTGCTGCTGCTCTCGGCCTGGGCCCACCACGTCTCGCAGCGGAGACTGCCGCTCGCGGAGCCGGCCTTGGCCGCCGCCGTCGCCCTCTTCGGCTTTTGGCCGCGCGAGGCGCCCGACACCAACATCGTCCTCAACCAGGAGTCCGCCTACGGACAGATCAAGGTGCTCGACTTCAACGAGCGCCGCTACCTGCTGGTCAACGGCACCACGCAGTCGATGGCGGTGCTGCCGTCGCTGCGCAGCGACTCCCAATACGCCCAGGTCATGGAGCTCGCCGCCGCCTCGCGCCCCAAGGCCAAGCGCGCCCTCGTCATCGGGCTCGGCGCCGGCCTGATGGCCGGCACGCTCCAGCGCGACTACGGCTTGACCGTGGACGCGGTGGAGATCGACCCGGCGATGGTCGAGGCCGCGCGCCGTTATTTTGGGTATGTCCCCTCTGGGGACATCTTCGTCGAGGACGGCCGCCGCTTCCTCGAGCGGACCGACCGCCGCTACGATCTGATCTTCTTGGACGCCTTCGGCGGCGAGGCGCCGCCGTTCCACCTCTTCACCCTGGAGTCGTTCGAGGCGATGCGGCAGCGGCTGCAGCCCGGCGGCCTGCTCACCATCAACCTCGTCTCGGCGGTGCACGGCGACGAGGGCAAGGCCTGGCGCAGCGCCTCGATGACGTTGCGCTCGGTCTTCCCGCAGGTGGCGGCCTACGCCGCCAGCGACCCAGTCGAGGACCTGGCCAACATCGTCTTCTTCTGCGGCGAAAGCGCCGTGCCTCGTTCCGTGCCGCCCGGCGCGCCGGCCGATATCCGCAAGAACGCCGCGGCCGCCCTCGCCAAGCCGCTTTCGGCCTCCGGCGACTCGGCGGAGCTGCTCACCGACGACTTCGCCCCCATGGAGTCGCTGCTCGCGGAGACGTCGGTCCGCTGGCGGCGCAACCTCCAGAAGAAGGTCTCGGAGATCCTCCTTTATTAACACCGCTCCCGAGAAGGTCGTCCTCGTCGGCGTCGGCCTGAAGGGCCGGGCGTGGGAGATGGAGAGCTCGCTGGCCGAGCTGCGCCGGCTCGTGGACACGGCGGGGGCGCAGGTGGTGGGGGAATACACCCAGGCGCTCGAGCGCTTCGAGCCCGGCACGCTCATCGGCACGGGCAAGGTCGAGGAGGTGGCGCGGGGCGTGCTGGCCCGCAAGGCGAAGGCCGTGATCTTCGACATGGAGCTCTCGCCGGCCCAGCAGAAGAACCTCGAGAAGAGCATCAAGGCGAAGGTCCTCGACCGCACGCGCCTCATCCTGGACATCTTCGCCCAGCGCGC
>CAZZGQ010000200.1:0-6091 GCA_964653765.1 uncultured Elusimicrobia bacterium
CGCTGTTATACTTGGCCAGCTATGAAATATTGGGTGTTCCAGAACAACCAAGTCACCGGACCCTTCGAACCGGAGGATCTCTCGCAGGTGGCGGGTTATTCCGGCGACACGCTGGTCTGTCCCGAAGGGCGCAAGGGCACGAACATGGGAGACTGGCAGCGCGCCAGCCTCGTCGCGGAACTGTCCGTGTCGATCCTGAAGGCGTCGCAGCTCGCTCTCGCCGTCAAGGGCGCCGGCTATCCCGCGCTGCCGCCCGAGCCCACTTTGAAGGACCTCGCCGCGCTCGGCAGCCTGCAGGAAAAGGTCTCCATGCTCGACAACATGGTGGCCCACCTGCAGGAGAGCTTGCGGCTCAAGGACGACGAGCTGCTGAGCGTCCACAAGGAGCTGCAGGAGAAGGCGCGCCAGGCGCAGGAGCTCGCCGTCAAGCTCGGCTCCGTCGAGGAGCGTCTGACCGCCGTGAACGCTTTGCGCGAGGGCCTGGACAAGGCCGTCGCCGCCGAGCACGACGTCGAATCCACGGTCGAGAAGCAGGCCGAGGTCATCGAGCAGCTCAAGAGGCAGCTCGAGACGCTGCGCGACGAGGAGAAGAAGAAGGTCTCCGAGCTCGAGAGCGAGCTGGCGCGCGTGCGCGCCGAGGACGAGAGAGCGCGCGAGCAGCTCTCGCAGCGTCTGTCCGAGGATGAGAAGGCGCGCGAGCAGCTCTCGCAGCGCCTGGCCGACGCCTCCGCCGCCGCCGCCGAAGCCTCCGCCAAGGCGCAGGCCGCCAAGGAAGAAGCCGAGAAGGCCGAAGCCAAAGCGCGCGATGCCGCCGCGAACGCGATCCCGGCGCCCGCGCCCGCTGCGCTGGCGGCGCCCGTCCCGGCTCCGGCGGCCGCTCCCTTTCCGACGCCGATGGCCGCGCCGCTGCCCACGCCGCTGCCCACGCTCTCCGCCGCCGCTGCGGCCCTGCCGCCGGCGCTCGAGCCGCTGGCGCCCGCGCCGGCCACGGCTCCCGCGCCCAATCTCGCGGCCTCGCTCGGCCTGGCCACCGAGCGCCCCGGCGACAAGCCCGCGGGCACGCTGTCGCTGGCGCCCGCGGCGGCCATCGATCCGGCGTGGATGCAGCCCTCGACGACGGCCGCTTCCGATCCGCTCAAGCCGCTGAGCCTCTCCGAGTCCGTCGGCGGGCTCGACGCGCCGTCCGTCCCGCCGCCGGGAGCGCCCATCCCGGCGACGTCCGCGCCGGCGCCCCTGCCGTCGCCGATCCCCGAGAAACCGGCCGCCAAGCCGGCGCGGAAGAAGGCGCCCGTCGCCGTCTTCGCCGTGGTCGGCATCATCGGCGTCGTCGCGCTGGCCGCGCTCAAGGTGATGGGCCCGCAGGGCCGCAGGGCCGAGCCCGCTCCCGCCGCCCCGGCCGCGCTGCCCCCGCCGCCCGAGCCGCCCAAGCCGAGCCCGGAGGAGATCCTCGAGGATCAGAAGAAACAGGCCGTCGAGCTGCTGCGCTCGTGGCAGTTGCCCGACGGGGCTCCCGTGGCCGTCAAGCTCGAGACCGAGCCGACGCCGCCCGGCGGCCTGAGCCCTTGGTTCGCCGATAAGATCCGCGACGGGCTCTTCCAGGTCAATTTCTACCCGCCCAAGGATTCCAAGAGCGCCGGCAAGTCCTACGAGTTCGAGGTCTCGCTGGCCGAGCGCAAGGTCGCCGGCCACAACCCCGCCGCCGCGGCGCTGCTCGAGGGCAAGCCGCTGGCCCGCAAGACCTCCAAGGGCAAGGGCAAAGGCGCCGTGGCCAAGGCCAAGCCCAAGATCAAGATCAAGCCGAAGACGCCGTCCGCCGACGACGGCGGCGACGTGCTGGGCGACGCCCTCGACCTGAGCGGCGGCGACGAGACCGCCAAGCCCGCGGCCCCGAAGTCCGGGGGAGGCGACATCATCGTCGACGGCTCCGGCGCGGGCGGCGCCGCCGCGCCGGCCCCCGTGGCGCAGGCCGCGCCCCGGCGCAAGATCGGCCGCCGCGCCCCCAAGCCGGCCCCGCAGGCGGAGTCTTCCTCGGACGACCCGCTGAGCCTTCTGGTGGCCGACGACCAGGCCAAGCCGGCCAAGCCCGCGGCGCCCAAGGCCTCGGCCAAGCCCGAGAGTCTCGACGATCTGCTGCTGCCCGGCGTGCCCAAGCAGCGCCCGACCTCGCCGCGGCCGTCCGCGCCCGCGGCCGACGACAGCAGGGGCGGGGGAAATGATGGGGCCTCCGAAGACGCCGCGCCGGCCAAGCCGGCCGCCCGATCGAAGACGAAGGGGCAGCCCGCCGACGCCGCCCTGCTGGAAGATCTGCTCAAACCTTGACGCGGGCCGTCCAGGCTGATATAAGTTTCATGTCGAAAGCCTGTCCTTTATAAAGGAAGAACGCCATGGAGACGATCAGCGCCCTCAAGCAGACGGAAGGCCGCCTCCTCATCGTCACCGACAAGGTCACCACGCTGAGCGCCAAGCTCGAGGACCTTTGCTTCCGCGCGCAGCGCATCGCCGCGGCCAAGAAGAGCGGCGGCAAGAGCAACGACACGATGTTCACCTACGACTTGCAGGTGTTCCGCCGCGACCTCCGCAACTTCAGCCACGAGGTCGCCAGCCTGCCGTCGGCGATCGGCTCGATCGAGCGCGAGGCCTCCTTCGACGAAGGCGCCGTCAAGTTCGCCTCCTCCGTCTGGCGCGTGTGCGATCGCCTGAACAAGGCGCTGGCCTCGCTGCACAACCAGGCCCTCATGGCTCACTCCCACATCCGCGAGTCCGACGCCCGCATCGAAGCCTGGTATGTCGTCCAGGAGATCGAGCAGATGGCCGAGAAGGGGAAGGTCCTGCCGAACTCGGCCAACAAGATCCTCATCCGCGTCAGCACGGCCGACAAGCCGGCCAACCCGTAGTGGACTGGCTGGTCAAGTACGTCACCCTGCGCAACACCATCCTCGCGGTGGTCGCCGTCGGCCTCCTGCGCCTGGGCGCGATGTACTACCACTTGCCTCTTTACTGGCTCCAGCAAAGGATGTATCCGCCGCAAGGAGCCGCGCCCGCCGCCGGCAACGACATCCTCGACGACCTCGACCGCCGGGAGGCCGCGCGCGTGCAAGCGCGCTACCGCCGCGTGCTCGCCCAACTCGAGGAAGCCCGCGGACGCGGCTTCGACGTGAGCGGCCTCGAGCGCAAGGCCGCCGCCGCGGCGGCTCTCAACGCCAAGTATCGCCGCCAGGCCGTGAGGCTGCTGACGGAAGTGGAGATGGCGGTGCCGCGGCCCGCCGACGCGCCGCCCGCGCCCCCGTCCGCCGCCGCCCCGCGCCGGAGACGACGCTCGTGAGGAGGCTCGCCGGACTGCTGCTCCTCGGATGGGCCGCCTGGCTCTCGGCCGCCGACGTCGCCCAGACCACGCAGTCGGCCTACACCGCTTTCCTCGAGGGGCGCTACGACGACGCCGCGAGCGCGTATCGTTATCTCGCTGAGCTCGGCATCGGCGGGTACGAGACCGAAGCCTCCTTGGCCGTCCTCGCGCGCGACTCGGGCCATCCCGACGCCGCGTTGCCCCTTTGGCTCAAGGCGACGCTGGACTCCGACGCCCACGGCCTCGTGTGGAACGAGCGAGCCTGGGCCTACCTCGCCGAGGGCCGCGGCAAGGAGGCGCGCGACGCGTTCCTCCACGCCATCGACCGCTCCACGACGACCGCCACCCAGGCGGAAGCCAATCTCGGCCTCGGCCTGGCCGCGCTGCAGCGCTCCGACCCCAAGGAAGGCATGGACCCGCTGCGCAGCGCCCTCGTCCAGGGCCCGTACGCGATGCCGGCCGCCTCCTACGAGACGGCGCTGACGGCGCTCGCCTTGGGCGACAAGCCCGCGGCCCTCGAATATCTGCGGCAAGGCCTTCAGGTCGACCCGATGCACATGGAGTCGCTGCGCCTGCTGGCGCGCCTCTACCTGAAGGTCGGCGACAATCGTCCCGCCTGGCAGGCTTACGCGCGCATCGCCGCCTACGATCCCAAGGACGAGGAAGCGGCCGGCGCCCTCAAGAAGCTCTCGCGCTACATCACGGGGGATCCCGAGACCTCGATCGCCGTGCGCCGCCTGGCCCGGCCGCTGCTCGACCCGAGCGCCGATCCCGCCGTGCCGCCCGCGCCGTCGACGCCCACGCTGCGCGTGGCGCTCTTCTCCAACACCCGGACCGGCCAGCCCGCCACGCTGACCCGCGTCTACTTCATGGCGAACGCTCCCTTCCGCGTCATCGCGGCGAGCGGCGACGTCATCAAGGAGGACGGCGGCGCCTACGATCAATGGGAGGTCGACTTCCGCACGGAGAGCGACCTCGTCGAGCTGCGCGACGCTTCCCGCAACATCGTCTACACCTCCAAGACGCCCTTCCGCATCGTGCCCCAGCCGCGCGCCGGGACCGTGCTCCTCAAGAGCGGGCAGTTCCAGGAGCTCACGGGCTTCGACCGCGGCGACCGCGAGCTGCGCGGCGTCGTCGAGATCCGCCCGACGCCCAACGGCTTCAAGGCGGTCAACGAGGTCGCGCTCGAGGACTACCTCTACGGCGCCGTCGGCGCGGCGATGCCGCAAGGCAGCCCGAGCGAGGCCTACAAGGCGCAGGCCGTGGTCTCCCGCTCGCTGGCGCTCTGGTACAAGTCGCAGGCGCCGCCCAATCTCGAGAAGACCGACCTCTGCGATTCGGCGTACTGCCAAGCCTACGTCGGCGTCAATGAAGAGATGCGCGAGGCCTCCAAGGCCGTGGCCGCCACCGAAGGCCTGGTCCTGACGACGAAGGACGGCCGCTTGGCGCGCGCCATGCAGCACGAGCATTGCGGCGGCTTCACCGAATCGGGCGCCGCGACCGGGGATGCCTCGCTGGCCAGCCTGGCCTCGGTTTCCGACGGGCCCGGCGGAGCGCCGCCCTCGACGCCGGTGCAGCTCGAGCGCTTCACCCACGAGTTCCCGTCGCCCGACCGCTATTGCGAGCTGCAGACCGTCACCTCGCCGGCCAGCTCCCGCTGGATCCGGCTGCTCGACGTCAAGGAGCTGGCCCTGCGCGCCGCGCGCGTGAAGAACATCGGCACGATCCGGCGGATCTACGCGGGACGCCGCTCGGCCACCGGCCGCGTCCAGACCTTGATGGTCGAGGGCAGCCGAGGCCAGCTTCAGCTCGACGGCGCCGACGCCATCGGCGACTTCCTGTCGCCCGGCACCCTGCGCTCGACGCTCTTCACGATCCAGCCCATCTTGGGCGCCTCCGGGCCCGTGCAGTTCCTCGTCTTCGGCGCCGGCACCGGCTCGGGTCTGGGCCTTTGCCGCGCCGGCGCGATCGGTCAGGCCGCCACGGGTCGCAAGTTCGCCGACATCCTGCGCGTGTACTTCCCGAGCTACGGTCTCGAGAGCCCGAGGGACAAGCCCAAGACGGCGGAGCGGCCGCGCTACCGCCGCCCGCTCAACCCTCACTATAAGAAGCCCGGCGGATGAGGCGGGTCAAGGTCGCCCACGTCGTCACCCGGCTCGACCTGGGGGGAGCGCAGCAGAACACCCTCTACACCTGGTCGCATCTCGACGCCGCCCGCTATGACGCGCTGCTCGTCTGCGGGCTCGGGGGACAGCTCGACGAAGCCGCGATAGCGGCTTCGTCGAAATTTCCAGAGAGGCGCCTGCGCCTCCTCCCTTCCCTGGTGCGCCAGGTCAGCCCGGGCCATGATCTATTGGCGTTGCTGCAGCTGGTGAACCTCTTCCTCGCCGAAAAGCCCGACGTCGTCCACACCCACAGCTCCAAGGCCGGCATCCTCGGCCGCCTGGCGGCGCGGCTCGCCGGCGTCCCCGTCGTCGTCCACACTTATCACGGCTTCGGCTTCAACGACTACCAGCCTTATCTGGTGAAGCGGCTCTACGTCGCCCTGGAGCGGCTGTGCTGCCGCTTCAGCCAAGCCATCGTCTTCGTCTCGAAGGCCAACGAGGACTACGCCCGCCGGCACGCGCTCGGCGACCCCGCCCGCTATCACCTCATCCGTTCCGGCGTGAAGCTCTCGGAGCTGCCGGCGCGAATCGAGGACCGCGGCAAGCGCAAGGCCGCTCTGGGCCTGGGCTTCCACAAGCCGCT
>CAZZGQ010000201.1:0-6062 GCA_964653765.1 uncultured Elusimicrobia bacterium
GCGGCGTCGCCGCCCGCCCAGCGCGAGACCTCCGCCGCGGCCGCCTCGACGTCCCCCGCGGCCAGGACGCGCCCCGGGCCCTCGACTGCCACCCGCTGGCGCTGGCCGCTCCGCGCGTAGCCTGCGCAGAGCACGTCCGCCTCCGCGCCGGGCGCCGCCCTCACTTCGAGGCGCTTCTCGATGAGGCGCGCGGAAAGGCCGACCTCGGACCACTCCAACCGCGCTCCGGCCGCCAGAGAGAAGCGCCGCAGCGCGCGGCTCTCCACGCCCCGAGGCCACGCCTGGATGCTCGCGCCCTTCAGCACGGCCCCTTCGCCGACGACGACGTCGAGCAAGCTGCGCCGTTCGCCCTCGGGCCCGCCGATGTCGGTGCAGCCGTCGATGAGCGTCAGCTCCGAGCGCGGCTCGAGGATCACGAGCGAGCGCTCGACGGAGCCGAAACGCCGCGGCCCGGCCGACACGTGCAGCGGGAAGTCGGCGCGGACGCCGGCCGGGACCCGCGCCGCGTAGCCGCCCGTCCACCAAGCTTCCGCCGGCTCCTCGCCGAGCCAGGCCCGCAGCCGGCCTTCGCGAACGGCCGCGTCGATCGCGAGCAGCTCCACGCCTTGCTCCGCCAGCTCGGGCGCGATCGGCCCGAGCGGACCCGGTCCTGCGGCTCCCGCGGGCGCGCGGCGGGAGGCCAGCCACTGCGGCTCTTGCATGCGCCCCATTCTATCTAAAGGAAGACCTCGGGATTCAGCATTGACGGATCGAGAAGGGCCACCTATACTCGGGCCATGGCAAAATCGCTCATCGTCGACGACTCCGTCTTCACCCGCGCGCTCCTGAAGAACCTGCTCCAAGCCCTGGGGCATGACACCATCGGCGAGGCCGCCGACGTGCAGCCCGCCATCAGAGCGTTTCAAGATCTCTCGCCGGAGCTCGTCACCCTCGATATCGTCATGCCTAGCGGCACCGGGCTCGACGTCCTCAAGGCCATCCGCCAGAAGAATAAGAACGCGAAGGTCATCGTCGTCACGGCGAGCAGCCAGCCCGGCCTCGACGAGCAGGCGTTCCAGCTCGGCGCGAACGCCATCCTCCACAAACCATTCACGGCCGAGGAATTCCGAGCCAAGCTGCTGACGATCGGTTCGCTCGGCAAGGGAGTTGCCCCCGCCGCGAGAGCCGCCGCCATGACGACCCTTTCGCGCGAGCAAGTCGTGGCCGCCGCCATCGAGCAGGCCGGCGGCCTGCAGGACTGGGGGGCCGACACCTCGTTCTGGGAGGGCCTCGACCAGCTCCTTAGCGCCGCAAAGAACGACGGCACCATCCAGGCAAAGGACTCGGTCGCAGTGGCGTACACGCTGAGCACCCATCTCGTCAACCGCCTACTGATCCAGGATTACGTCAAGCACAATCCCGCCGTCACGGACATCCCCCTGCGGCGGCCGCTCGTCATCTTGGGCCTTCCATGCACCGGCGACCTGTTCCTGCACCGCTTGCTGGCCCAGGACCCGTCCGTTCGCGCCTTCATGCGCTACGAGCAGGAGATCCCTTGCTTCCCCAGCGCCGCCCCCGGAAGCGAAGACCCCCGCCTTCGCATCGCCAAGGAATACGCGGACTTGGAGTGCCTGCTCGACGAGTCGATGCGAAAGTTCCGTGCCCAGCGACCCGCCCAATACGACATGCCCGAGCCGGGGTTCTGGCTCCTCGCAAACTCGTTCGCCAGCCGTCATCTAGTCTTCCAGTACCCCGGCTACCAGACGTGGCTATCCAAGCAGGACATGACGGCTCCCTATCAGTATTTGCGCCTCCAGCTTCAGGTCCTGCTCTCGCAGAAGCCGTGTCCGCCCGACGGGCATGTGGTGATCCACGACTTCGTCAACCACCTGGCCAATCTCGAGGCGCTGCTCAGGACATTCCCGGACGCCAACATCGTCCACACGCACCGAGCCGTCGACGAATCCGTGGCCGAGTGGTGCAACGCCGTCGAGGCCTATCGTTCGATCCGCGCCAACCGGGTCGACCCGCACGAGGTCGGCCAGTTCGTCGTCGCCAACTTCCTTTCCGCGCTGACGCGTGGACTGGCGGCGCGCACGACGTCGGACCCATCGCGGTTCATCGACATCAAGTATGACGACCTGCGAAAAGACCCTAGCGGCACGATCAAAAGGATCAACGACCGCTTCGGCTATCCGGCGTCGTCCAAGCTCGACGTCGACGGCTGCCTCCAGACGCTTCGACGTCCCGACAAGGCGCAACCGCTGGAGCACTACGGCCTGACCAAGGAAGGACTGCGCGAGCGGTTCGCAGCCTACATCACCCAGTTCGGCCTTTAAATCGGAGCGGGCGGGAGCCGGCCGGCGCATTCTTCGCCGCCGCGTATCTGGTAATATCCCCGAAGCGTGCTGCCCGCTCTCATTCTGGCCGTTTCCTTGGCTCAAGGCCAGGGAGTCTCTTCTTCATCGGCGCCGACGTCTGTCGACGTGTCCACCGGCGCGGAGACGCGGGCCGTCCACTTGACCGGCTGGGGCGCGGGCTCTCCCCGCGTGCGCCGCGAGTTCATTCGGCACATGAAGCAGGCCGGGCTCAACACCGTCGTGATCGCGCTCAAGGAGTACGACGGCGTCGAGTTCGTCAAAGGGGTCGCCTTGGCCAAAGAAATCGGCGCCTATGCCAACGCCATCCCCGACCTCGAGGGCTGCGTGAAGGATTTCAAGGACGCCGGCATCTACACGATCGGGCGCGTGGTGCTGTTCAAGGACAACACGCTGGCTCACAAGCGGCCCGACCTGGCCATCCACAAGCCGGACGGCAGCTTGTGGACGACGGACAAAGGCATGGCCTGGGTCGACCCCTACCGCCGCGAGGTCTGGGAGTACAACCTCGAGATCGCCAGCCGCGCCGCCGCCTACTTCGACGAGATCCAGTTCGACTACATCCGCTTCCCCTCGGACGGTCCCGTGAAGCTGGCGCGCTACTCGCGCGCCGACAACTCTCCGGCGACGCAGGCCAAGAACCTCGCCGACCTGATGGCCTACTTCCGCGGGCATCTGAAGGGCACGAGGATCTCCGTCGCGATCTTCGGCCTGACGACGACGGACCAGAGCGGCATGGGCATCGGCCAGCATCTCAGCCAGTTCATCGAGGAGGCGGACTACGTCTCGCCGATGATGTATCCCTCGCACTACGCCAAGGGCGAGTACGGCATCAAGGACCCCAACCGCGCGCCGTATCTGACCATCCACCGCGGTCTGCGCCGCGTGGCCGCTTTGGGGACCGAGATGGCCAAGCTGCGCCCGTACTTCCAGGACTTCTCCCTCGGCTACCATTACGGCCCCGCGGAGCTGCGCGCCCAGATCTTCGCCGCGGCGCGCATGGGCGTGCGCAACTGGATCCTTTGGAATCCGCAGAACCACTACACTTGGTCGGCCATCCCCAAGCCCGACGAGTTGCCGCTCCCCGGGCCTGAAACCGCCGAGGAGACCCCCGATGCGAAGACTCGTTGAAGCCGCGCTCCTGACGCTGCTGGCCGTCCCCTGCCTCCCGGCCGTCCCCTGGGCCACCGGGATCGCGGGCGTCACCGACATCCAGGGCCAGCCCATCGCCGGCGATCCTCTCCAGGCGACCGTCCACAAGCTCTCCAACGGCCTGACGGTCTATCTCAGCCCGAACCATCAGATCCCACGCATCAGCGCCTGGATCGCCGTGCGCACGGGCAGCAAGAACGACCCGCACGAGACGACCGGCCTGGCGCACTATCTCGAGCACATGCTGTTCAAAGGCACCGCCCGCTACGGGACGGTCGATTACGACAAAGAGAAGCCCCACCTCGACCGCATCACCGAGCTCTACGAGGAGCACTTCCGCGCCAAGGAGCCGGCGGAGCGCGAGCGCCTCTACAAGGAGATCGACAAGGAGAACCTCCAGGCCGTCAAGTTCGAGATCCCCAACGAGCTCGACAAGATGTACCGCCAGCTCGGCATGCGCGAGCTCAACGCCTTCACCTCCGACGAGTCCACGATGTACGTCGTGGACATGCCGGCCAACCGCCTGGCCCAATGGAGCCGGATCGAGGCGGAGCGCTTCTCGCGCCCTGTCTTCCGGCTTTTCCAGAGCGAGCTCGAGGCCGTCTACGAGGAGAAGAACCGCGGCCTCGACAACGCCGAGCGCATCCTCAACGAGGCCCTGCTCAAGAAGCTCTACAAGGACCATCCGTACGGCCAGCAGACGACGATCGGCGAGATCGAGCATCTCAAGAACCCCTCGCTCAAGAACATGTACGAGTTCTATCGCCGCTGGTACGTCCCCAACAACATGGCGGTGGCGCTCTCCGGCGACTTCGACAGCGAGGCCGTGCTGGCCCAGCTCGAGAGGACGCTGGGCGCCTGGAAGCCCGCGCCGCTGCCGGAGGCCAAGGCCTGGCCGCTGCCGCCGCCCGTCGGGACGGAGCGCGTCGAGGTCAAGTACGAGGCCGAGGAGAAGGTCGTCATCGCCTGGCCCGCGGCGGCCTTGCGCGCGCCGGATGCCGACGCGATCACGGTGATGGACATGCTGATGGACAACTCCGTGGCCGGCCTCGTCAACCTCGAGCTGACGCAGGCGCAGAAGGTGAAGGCCGCCGGCAGCTTTCCGACTTTCTACAACGACGCCGGCGACTGGCAGCTGTGGGCCCTGCCCAAGCGCGGGCAGAGCCTCGAGGACGCGGAGCGCCTGCTGCTGGAGACCGTGGACCACCTCAAGGCGGGGCGCTTCACCGAGGACGACATCAAGGCCGTCATCACCAGCTTCGAGGTCGGCGAGAAGCTGCGCCTGGAGTCCAACGACGCCCGCGTCGGCTTCATGGCGGACTCCTTCGTCCATCTTGAGCCCTGGCCCGAGGCCGAGGGCCGGCTCGACCGCCTGCGCAAGGTGACCAAGGCCGACGTCCTCCGCGTGGCCAACAAGTACCTCGGCCCCAACCGCGTGATCGCCTACCGGCGCAACGGCAAGCCGGTCATCCCGACCATCACCAAGCCGGACTTCACGAAGGTGGAGCTCGACCAGACGCGCGTCTCGCCGTTCATGCGCGAGATCCTTTCGCAGCCGGTCTCCCCCATCGAGCCTCGCTGGCTGGCCGAGGGGCGCG
This sequence comes from uncultured Elusimicrobia bacterium, assembly GCA_964653765.1. Taxonomy (GTDB): domain Bacteria; phylum Elusimicrobiota; class Elusimicrobia; order UBA1565; family UBA9628; genus JAGWUP01. Next base: position 5,108 of record CAZZGQ010000201.1, read on the forward strand.
ACTACGAGGCTGCCGCTCTTCCTGCCGGCAAGCTGTACGCCTCCCGCAACCCCTTCAACGACCTCTTCTCGCTGACGTTCGTCTTCGACCGGGGCCAGCGCCAGGACCGAAAGCTGTGCGCCGCGCTCTCGCTCCTCGACTTGGCCGGCGCCGGCGCCATGCCCGCCGAGGATCTCAAGAAGAAGCTCTTCGCGCTGGGCACCTCCGTGAGCTACGGCTGCGGCGAGCAGGAATCGTCCGTCCAGATCTCGGGCCTGGACAAGAACTTGTGGCCGTCGCTGCAGCTCGTCGAGAAGCGCTTCGAGCAGCCGCGCGTCGACAGCACGACGCTGGCTGACATGGTCGACGTCGCGATCGGCGCTCACCAGGACACCAAGCGCGATCCGGGCGCCGTGCACGGCGCGCTGGGCGAGTGGGCGCGCCGCGGCAAGGACAGCTCGGTGCTGCTGGACCTCTCGGACGCCGAGCTGAAGCAGCTGCGGCTCGACGAGATGGTGAAACGGATCAAGGACTTCCCTGTATATGAACATCGCACGGCCTATGTCGGCAACCGCGATCTAGGAGAGCTCGCCAAGCTGCTGGATGAGAATCGCCGATACGAAAAGGTTCCGCGGCGCATTCCGTACCGCCTTTTGCGTCCGCGAGCGCCGCGGGTCGTCTTCACGCCGCGCGACATGGTGCAGGCGCACGTCGGGTTCTTCGTGGGCGACGGCGTCTACGATTCCACCCACGCCGTCGACTACAGCTTCCTGAGCGGCTATCTAGGCGGCGGCATGAGCTCCGTGCTGTTCCAGGAGATCCGCGAATCGCGCTCCCTCGCTTATTCGACCGCCGGCGGCTACGCTCCCGCCGAGCACAAGGACAGCGACAACGAGTTGTGGGGCTACTTAGGCTGCCAAGCCGACAAGACCTTCGAGGCGGCCGGCCTGCTGCGGCAGCTCGCGCTCGATCCGCC
>CAZZGQ010000202.1:0-4131 GCA_964653765.1 uncultured Elusimicrobia bacterium
TGTTGGCCGCAAAAGCGATGCTGTAGCCCGGGCCCGTGATGACGATCGCGGCGCTGAGCGCCGACGCGAGAACCTTCTTCATTCGCACTTCCTCCCTGGTGATAGGAAACTTCATCGGTATACTCTAACCTTTGCTCTGATTTTTTTGCTGAGCCCTTGGGGCCCCTTCAAATTTTCTTTCGGCCTACGAAATCGTGGGTCCGGCCTGGGTCTCCCTTAGGACTTCCGGTCTCCCCTATCCTGGGACAGACGCCAGGCCACGTGCCCGGCATGCCGGTGCCCGACGAGGACGTGGACGACGCCCGGGCCGCCCTCGGCGGCGACCGCCTCGGCCATCGCCTGCGAGCGCGGCCCGTTGGCGTCGAGCGCGCCGACGGCGTCCGGCGGCAGCGACAGCCGCAGGGCGTCCAGGGCGGCGACGCGGCGGCGGAAGAGGGCCTGGGCCTCGCGCTCGAGCTGCTCGGCCACGTCCGGGAAGCCGGCTCGCGCGGCGCGCCGGGCGAGCCAAAGGGTGTGCAGCTTGTCGTAGCCGAGCAGGCCCGTGAAGAGCGTCCAGCCCGCGGCCGCCGCGGCCAGGGCGACGAGGCCGGCCGCGATCGGGCCGCCCCAAGAGGCGGCGAGCGTCAGCGCCAGCCCCGAGGCCGCGCTATAGAAGGTAGCGGCCACGGAGCGGTTGAGCTGGATGGCTTGCCGCCGCGCGGGCTCCATGACGCCGGGCGCGTAGGCGGCGGGCGCCTGGCCCTGGACCGCCTGGTGGTCGTTGAGCTCGCGGCCGTAGGAGTAGCCGAAGAAAGCGGGGAAGCGCTGCTCCGAGTAGAGGGCCTCGCCCTTGGCGGCGATCTGGCGGATCAGACGGCGGACGGCCGAGCCGTTCACGGCGAAGACCCGCCCGTGATGGACCGGATGGATCAGGTAGGTGGTCGAGCCGTTGCGGACCCGGATGGCGGGAACGGCCCAATCGTTCTCGGCGGCGAAGTTCCGGCTTAGGAAGAGAGAAGACGTCCGGTCCCACACCCGCTGCACCAGGTAGCGCCGCAGCGTCGAGCCCGTCGGCGCGGCGGACGGCTTGAGCACCCCCAGCCGAGCGAGGCCGGCGACGGCGCCGTCGACGCCGCGCGCGTTCGCGATGGCGGCGGTGGCGTCCCGGCGGCCGCCGACGGTCTGCTCGATCTTCGCCAGGACGTCGGCCGAGGTGGCCTGGCGGCCGTCGAAGACGGCGTCGGCGGAGACGCCTTGGCGCAGCGCCGCCGAGGCGCCGGCGGCTGTCCTATCGGAGGAACGCCCGCCCTGCCCAGTCGCGAAACTGGTAGCGCTACCAGTTTCGGCGGAAGCCGCCTCCGGCAGAGCGAAACCGGCCCCGGCACCAGTTTCAGCGCCGCCCCGGATGGCGGCGTCGACGGAGGCGGCCGCGGCGTCCAGTTCGGCGGGCGTCGGGGCTTGCAGCGACGGAAGGAGCGACGACTGGCCGAGAGAGTTCGGGACGGCGGCGGGCGCGGCGGGACCGGAGAGCGGCGCTTGGACGTCGGGGACGGCGGCTTCCCGCTGGGGGGAAGCGAAAGCGGCCGCGGCTGCCAGGCACAGGAGCCCGACGGCCGCGGCCGCTTGTCTCATCTAGAAGTTCGAGCCGTCCGCGCCGGAGCTGGCCGGCTTGTCGCTGCCGAAGGCGGACTGGTCGGCCCCGGACGAGGGGTTGCTGTTGCCCCAGTTGCTGCCCTCGCCGGAGGAGTTGCCGTTGTTCCAGCTGACGCCGGAGTCGCTGCTGCGCGAGCGGTTGCGCTCCTCGGCTTCCTTGCGGGCCTGGCGCTCCTCGTCGATCTTGCGCTGGCGCTCGGCCTCGGCTTGCTGCTGGGCGAGCTGGCGGCGGCTCACTTCGGCCTGGGCCTCGGCCACGGCCTGCGCGGCCGTCTGGGCGGCGGCGGCGGCGAACCGCTTGGCTCCCGCGTAGTCGCCGTTGCTCAGCGCCTGGCGAGCCGCGTTGAGCTGGTCCATGCCCGGCGAGCCCGGGATGTAGACGCCGAACCCGCCGTTCCAGTTGGTGGCGGCGGCGATCTGCGCGGCGGCGTCGTTGATGGCTTGCGTGGCCTCGTTGGCGTGGGCCAGCTCGTCGTTGAGCAGGGCCTTCTGGTGGGCCGCCTCGGTGACGATGCGGTTGGCCTCGCGCTCCCAGGCCGGCCAGTCCAGGTGCTTGTCGGTGGCGGCGATGGACACCGCCTGGGCCGCGTCTTTCAGCTGCGCCAGCTCGTGGGCGGCGCCGCGGATGAGCGAGGTGTCGCCGTTGCCGTTGCGGGCGCCGCGGGCCTTCTCCAGCTCGGAGACGGCCTGAGCCATCTGGTTGGCGGCGGCGTCGGCGGCGTGGCGGAAAGCCTCGAAGGCGTCCACGTCGTTCTTGTGCGAGAGCTCCACGGAGTCGAGCTTCTTGTTGACCTCGGCGATGGCCTTGGCCGCGGCGAAGGGATCGCCCTTCTTGGCGTCCACAAGCTTCTGGACGTCGTCGAAGCTCGACTCGGCCTGCTCCATCTCGAGCAGCGTGCCCTGCGGGACGGTGCGCTCGCCGGTCTTCGCGTCCTCGACGAGCTTCATCGTGCGGTTGTCCTGGAAGATGCTCTCCAGGGCGGTGCCGCGGTCCTTCAGCCGCTTGAAGCTCACGGCGTTGTCCGAGACCTGCTTGTCCAGGCGGGCGCGCTTCTCGCTGATCTCATCCAGGCGGGCCTGGGCGATCTGCTGATGAGCCTGAGCCTGCGTGAGGAGGTCGGCGGCCTCGAGCAGCTTGCCCGCCTTGAAGGAGGTCTGCGAGCGCTGCGTCTTGGCGGCGGCGGAATCGAGGGCGGTCGTGGCCTCCTCGATGTTGTCGTCGATCGTGCCGTTGGCGCCGGGGTGCGAGACGTCGCCGACGCCCAGCGAGAGCACGCTCTTGGCGAAGTCCTTGCGGATGCCGTCGAGGACTTCCTGGCGCTTGGCGACGAGGTCCTTGATGCGCTGAGTCTCGGCGCCGCTGGCGGCGAAGTCCTTCTGGTAGCCTTCCGCGGTCTTGAGCGCCACGTCGATCATCGAGGCGGCGTTGTCCAGAGATTGCTTCATCTCGTTGAAGGCGGTCTTGGCCTCGGCGAGCTTGCCCTCGTTGAGAGCCTTCTCGGCGGCCTTGCCGGACTCCACGGCGGCGGAGACCTTGTCGTCGGGATTGGCGCCCTTCTCGACGAGCAGCTTGTCGGCCGCGAGGCCGGTCAGCTGGCTGAGGCGGCTGCGGGCGTCGCCGATGGAGGTCTTGAGGGTCGCGGCGCGGCCGTTCTGCTCGGTGAGAGCCTGCAGGCCCTTGATGGCGTCGGCGGCGTTCTGGGCGATGGCGTCGAGCGACTGGCTCAGCGCCTGAGCGCGGCCGGCGATGGAGCCGGAGACGACGTCGGAGGCCATGGCGTCGGCCTCGGCGGAGAGGCGGCTCACCTCGGCGGAGATCCACGCGTCCTTGAGGCCGGCCGCGCGCAGCTGGGCCGCGGCGGAGTTGGCCTGGACGAGCGAGCCCGAGCGGGCGGCCGTCAGGGCCTCGGCGAGCGCCTTCGCCTCGACGGCGATGCGCTTGGCCTCGGAGCCGCCGGCTTCGAGGGCGCCGACGGGGTCGAAGTCCTTGAGGCCCTTGGCGGCCTCGAGCAGCGTGCCGGCCTGCGGCAGCGCCGCCTCGAAGAGCTTGGCGGCCTGGAAGAGGCCGTCGGCGTTCTTGAGGGAGGCCTGCGTCGCCTTGGCGGCGTCCACGGCGGTCTGCACGTCGTTGACGAGCGTGGCGGCGTCGGCGCGGGCCTTCTCGACCTTATCGCGCAGCTCCACGGCCTTGCGGGCGTGCTCGTTGTGGCTGTCCACGAGCTCGGCGAAGGTCTTCTTCGTCGGCTTGAAGTTGTCGATCGGGCCGTAAAGGTCGGCGCGCCAGTCCTGGCGGCGCTCCTCGAGCTCGACGGAGACCTGCTCGCTGGAGAGCAGGTTCTTCACCTCGTCGAAGTTCTTGGTGGAGACGAGGTTGTAGTACCAGCGCGGGAAGCTCGTCCCGAAGAACGCCGGGCGCGCCAGGGAGGTCATCTTCTGGTAGATGCCGCGCATGGCCTTGCGGCGCAGGTCGGCCGTGCCGGCCTCCTGCTTGACCTGGCC
>CAZZGQ010000202.1:4231-6049 GCA_964653765.1 uncultured Elusimicrobia bacterium
CGCGCAGCTGCTTGAGCTGGGCCTGGGCGGCCTGGAGGCGCTTCTCGCCGTTGGGGAAGGCGGCCAAGGCGTCGGCGGCGTTGGCGGCCTGGGTCTGGACTGAGCGGATGGCGGAAAGAGCCTGGTCCGGCTTGGTCTGCATCAGGGCCTCGGCGCTCTTGAGCGCCTCGCGCATGTCGGAGGTCTTCGGGCGCGCCAGGTCGCCGGCGGCGTCCTTATGGGAGGAGCGGAAGGCGGCGGCGGACTTGTCGAGGGCGTCGATGGACGCCCGGGCCTCGGCCAGGCGGCTGGAGGCGTCGTTGAACGAGGCGTCGAAGGCGGCCATGGCGCTCATGGCCTGTTGCGCCTTCGCGGAGAGGCCGGAGACGGCCTGGCCGGCCTCCTTGAGCTTATGAGAGGAAAGGAAGGACTCAGCCTGGGCGATCGAGCGGCGCATGCCGGCGAGGTCGGCCGCGCCGATCACGCGCGAGGCGTCGGCGTGGCGGCGCTGGAAGTCGGCCTGCTTGGCGGCGAGCGTATCCACGGCCGACTTGGCGGCGGTGACGGCGGACTCGGCCGTGCTCGCCTCGGCGGCGAGCTTCTGATCGAGGAGGCCCTGGATCTGGGCGAACGTATCGTGGACGGCGCCGGCGATGTCGCGGCCCGCGCCCAGCTTCTGCTTGGCCCACTGGTCGAGGTCGCCGGGGAAGACGCGATCGCCGGGGCGGGCGTCCTTCTTCAAGACGGCGATGCCGTGGGAGCGCATCTCGTCGGAGCCGCGGAAGAAGATCTTGCCGCCTTGCTTGGCGAAGACGATCGTGAAGATGGCGCCCTGGCGCTCGCCGGTGACGCCCTTCTTCTCGGTCACGCCGCCGCGGGAGTAAAGGCCCTCGTTGACGGCGAAGTCCACGGCGTCCATGCCCTGGTGCATGTTGCCGTTGATGTCCTTGTAGACGTTGCCGTCGGCATCGGGATTGCTGACGATGACGACGACGTACGGCTTGCCCTTGACCTCGGCGAGGATGCTGTTGACGACGGCGGCGGTGACGCGCGGATTGCCCACGAGGTAGACCTGGGCGGACGGCTCGAAGTTCTGGAGCATCTCGTTGACGTCGGCGGCGGCCACCTTGCTGGGCTGCTCGTCGGTGTTCGCGACGCGGATGAGGTGCGCCGGCGCGCTCATCTGGAGATTGGTCGGCGCGAGGATCTGCGTGTGGGCCGGGGCGGCGACGCCCAGGACCCCGGCGGCCATCAGGGCGCCGGCGGCGGCGGAGTGCAGCGAGAAGCGGCGCGAAGACTTGGCGAGAGGGGCGGCGGCGCGGCCCTGGCCGGCCGCGGCGGTGTCGGCGGCCTCGGAGGTCTTGGACCAGCCGGCGGTCTCGCGCAGGATCCGGGCCAAAGAGGCGCGGGCATTAGAGGAGGAGACGGCGCTCTGGCGGCGCCACGAGGCGAGCACGCTCTTGACGGCGGGATCGTTCGAGGCGCGCAGCGCGGCGGCGGCGGCCTGCAGGCGGGAGACGCCCTCGGCGCCGAGAGCGCGCTCGGCCTCGGCGCGGATGGCGGAGTCCGAGAGGAGGCCGGGGTTGGCGGCGGCGGCGCGGATGAAGGCCACGCCGGCGTCGGAGTCGGAGGTCATCGCCGACAGGACGGCGGCGTTGCCGCTCTCGATGTTGGCGATCGCGCCCTGGGCCCCGATGGGGCCGGCGCCCGCGCTCTCGACCGCGGCCGGAGCCTCGTGCAGCGGGCCTGCGGAGCCGACCGTCGAGAGACCGAGGAGGATGGTGAGGGCGAGGCAGAGAGCGCGTTTGTTCATGGTCTTATTTTATGGGGACTTCCCTA
>CAZZGQ010000203.1:0-6035 GCA_964653765.1 uncultured Elusimicrobia bacterium
GGAACGACCGCCCGGTCAATCTTATCGCTCGTTTTTATCCGCCGATGCGCTTGACCTTGTAGCCCTGCTTCACCAGCTCGGCCTCGACGACGTCGCGGTGATCGCCCTGGAACTCCAGGTTGCCGTCCTTGATCGCGCCGCCGCAGCCCAGCCGCTTCTTGAGCTGGGAGAGCAGCTGCTCCTTGAGCGTCGGATGCATGATCAGGCGCTCGACGCGCGTCACGCCGCTTCCCTTGGCGCCGCGCTGGAAAGAGAGGCGCAGCGGATCAGGCTGGCGGAACGAGGAGTCCGTGGAGAAGACGATCTTGTCGGCGGTCACTGGAAGAACTCCTGGAGGGCGGCGTTGACGAGGTCGGGGCGCTCCTCTTGAGGAACGTGGGCGCAATCGGGAAGCTCAAGCAGGCGCGCCCGCGGCGCTTTCTCGCAAAAGCGGCGCGAGCTCTCGAGCCCGGCCACCGTGTCGCTCTCCCCGCAGATCACGAGGAACTCTTGGGACAGGTCGCGGTAGCGCTCCACCCGCTCATGGGCGTCCGGCGGCAGCGCGCGGCGCAGCACCTCGGCCGCCGCCCAGCGTCCCGCGGCGGTGCGCAGCGGCAGCGCGTATTCGTCGATCGTCTCCTCGGTCATGATGGACGGGTCTTTATACGCCGTGCGCCCGATGTACTTCACCACGCCGCGGCCCAGCGCCAGCTCGTACAGCTTCCCCACCACGGGCCAGCGCAGGGGCCACAGCAGCATCGGGCCGTCGCCGGGATGCGTGGGCGTGCCCAGCAAGGCCACGCGCCCGACGCGCGCCGGCTCGTCCATGGCCGTCATCAGCGCCACGATGCCGCCGAGGGAGTTGCCCGCCAAGTGGGCGCTCTCCAGCCCCAGATGGTCCAGCAGCGCGACGAGCCAGCGGGACAGCCCCTTCAGCGAGTAATCGAAGTCCGCCGGGGAGGCCGAACGGCCGAACCCCGGGAAGTCCGGCGCGATCACCCGACAGCGGGAGGAGAGAGCCGGCAGCACCGCCCGCCACGAGAACGACGAGGCGCCGAGACCGTGCAGCAGGACCACGGCATGGCCCGTCGTGCCCGCCTCGCGCCAATGCGCCTCGACGCCGCCCACGCGCGCGCGGCGAGAGCTCTCCGCTGCCATGGCGGCTAGCTTACCTTTAGACGGGCCGTCAGCAGGCTCAAGGAGCGCTCAAACCGCACGGCGAGGTCGAAGTGGCCGCGCTCGTGCTCCTCGTGGACGTGCTTGATGCCCAGCGCGCGCAGCCGCGCCGCCAGGCGCCGCGCGCCGAGGTGCAGGAAGAATTCGTCGCGCCGACCCGCGTCGATGAACAGCGTGGAAAGGGACTTCAGCGCGGCCTTGTGGGGGCCGGCGAGCTCCACCGGATCGAAGTCCAGCCAGCGGCGCCAGACCGCGGGCACGAGCTCGGCGGTCGCCGGGTCGAAGGGCAGGTCGACGCCCAGTTTGCTCTTGGGATTGGGCGAATAGCAGGCGGCCATGGCGAGCACGTTGATGGCGGCGAAGTCGAAGCCTTCCTTGTCCGGCGAGGCGCGGAAGGCGGCGGCGAAGCGCTCGGGCGAGCCGCCGAACTTCGCGAGCGCGTTGACGAACTTCGGGAAGTCGCGCCCATAGGCCAGCTCGAAGCCCATGTCGCCGCTGTGCGAGGCGACGTGCCCGAAGACGTCCGGATGGCGCATGCCCAGCCAGAGCGCGCCGAAGCCGCCCGACGAGGAGCCCAGCGCCGCGCGGCCTACGGCCGCGCGGAACACCGGAAACTTGTCCTCGATGTAAGGCACGAGCTCCGTGACGATATGGTCCTCATATCGGCCGGTGGCGCTGGAATTGACGTACTGGCTGCCGCCGTACGCCGTCGTGCAATCAGGGATCACCATGATGGCCGGTTTCGCCTTGCCCTGCGCGATGAGGCGGTCGAAGCGCTGGACCACGTTCTCTTGCCAGAGCTTGACGTTGACGGCGGAACGGCCGCCGCCCGTGAAGCCGGGAAGATAATAAAGGACCGGGTACCGGCGCTTCGCGGTCTCGCAACCCGGGGGCAAATAAACGGGGAGCTCGCGGCGTTTTGGGTCCCCTAGCGGGTTCTCGGCCAAAACGCCGCTCGAGATGGTCTCGATCTGGATCTTGCCGTTCATGGTTTTCCGGTCATCTCTCGCTAAGGGCGGCGCGCAGCGAGCCTTCGGCCGCGCTCAAGCGGTGGCGCGCCTGCCGCTGCGTCAGGCCCAGGCGGGCCATCAGCACGGCCGTCTTCACGTGCCGGCCCGAGCGATCGAGGAGGACCTCGGCTTCCTTCACTGGCACGCGGCCCAGCGCCGAGATCAAGCGGATCGCGCGCAAGCGCAGCTTCCGGTTGGTGGGCCGCAGGTCCACCATCCAATGGTCGTAGACCTTGTTGAGCCGGATCATCGCCGCCACGGTAAGTGTATTCAAGGCGAGCTTGGCGGCCGTGCCCGCCTTCAAGCGCGTCGAGCCCGTGATGACCTCCGGCCCGACGCGCGGGTTGATGACGATGTCGGCGCAGCCGCGCGGCGGATCGCCCGAGGTGACGAGGGCGGTGCGGCAGCCCTTGCGGCGGCCCGCGTCGAGGGCGGCGCGCACAAACGGCGTGATGCCGCTCGCCGCGATGCCGACGACGACGTCCCCCGCCCGAAGCTCGCGCACCGCGGCGGCGCCGGCGCGCGCGTCGTCCTCGGCCCCTTCCTTGGCGCGGAACACGGAGCCGTTGCCGCCCGCGATGATGCCCATGATCTGGCGCGGGTCGGTGCCGAACGTGGGCGGGCACTCGGCCGCCTCGAGGATCCCCATGCGGCCGCTCGTGCCGGCGCCGACGAACAGCAGCCGGCCGCCGCGCGAGAGCGAGCCCGCGATCGCGTCGGCGGCGCGCGCGATGGCGGCCGCCTGCCGCCCCACGGCGGGCGCGACGATGGCGTCCTGAGAGTTGATGAGCTTGACGACCCTCGTCGTAGGCAGCCGGTCGATGTCGCGCGTGGCCGGGTTGGGCCGCTCGGTCGGCAGCCGCGCGTACTCGGACGGCTTCAGCGCCATGCTACTGCGCCGGCGCGGGAGCCGGCTCGCCGGACGCGGCCGGGGCGCCGGGCGCCGTCACGGTCGACACGGCCGGAGGCGGAGGCACCGGGTTGCCCAGCCAGCTGATCACCTCGTCGATGACGGCCGGCGTGATCGCCAGCTTATTGCCGTGCGCGTCCGGGATCGCCAGCAACGCCGCGCGCGGCTCCCCGACCGACATCTTGGCGAACTGATGGAGGATGGGCGCCGAGCTGGAGGCGTAGCGGTCCAGCGTGCCGTAGATCATGAGGATCGGCCGGTCCTTGTACGCCCGCATCGCGTTGACCGTCGTGACCTCTTGATAGCTCAGGCCCGGCGACAGCATCACGACGAGGGGCACCTTCGGGTGCACGGCGGCGTAGCGCAGCGCGATGCTGCCGCCCACGTCCATGCCCACCAGCGCCACCGAGCTCTCCTCCACGCCGCGCTGGCCCAGCCAGTTGACGGCGGCCTGCACGTCGAGGGCCATCTTGGCGTAGTCATTCTCGCCCTTGGCCGTGGCCTTGAGCTTGTGCCAGTTGATCACCTGGCCGTCCGGCGCGGTCTGGCTCTGGCCGTGGCCGCGCAGGTCCGGCGCCAGATATCCGTAGCCGGCCTTCTCGAGGGCGCGGGCCATCTTCAGCCACGCTTCCTTGCGAGTGCCGCGGCCGTGCAGCAGCACGACGGTGGCGCGGCCGGGCTGGGCCGTGTCCGCCGGCTTGTAGCGCGCCTTGAGCACCCAGCCGTCGTCGGCCTTGAGCTCGATCTCGTCGCCGGGAAGCTGCGGCGCCGCCGCCCTCGCGGGGGCGGCGGCCAGGAAGGCGGCCAGCAGCAGGCTGGTCATTGTCTTACTTGAGGATCTCTTCGGGCTTGAACCAAAGCGCCACTTCGCGCGCGGCATCCGCCGGGTCGGAAGAGGCGTGGACCACGTTCTCGAACTGCTGCGTCGTCGTGATGCGGCCGAAGGAGCCGCGGATCGTGCCCGGGGCGGCCTGCTCGGGGTTGGTGGCGCCGGCGATGGCGCGCACGGCCTTGATGGCGTTCTCGCCGCGGTAGACCATGGCCAGGACGCGGTGGTCCTTGATGCCGTGGAACTCGCCGCGGATGTACTTGATGAGCCCCTCGAAGAAAGGCTTGTCCGAGAGCGCCTTGTAGTGCTCGCGCGCCAGCTTCTCCGAGACGGAAACCATCTTGGCGGCCACCATCTCGAGGCCCGTGGAGTCGAGCCGGTCGATCGTGAGGCCCGTGAGCCGGCGCACCGCGCCGTCGGGCTTGATGAGGATCAGGGTCTGTTCGATTGCCATAGTTGTGCGGCGATTCTATGAAATGCGGCCGCGCCCCACAAGCCGGGCCCAAAGGCCCATGGAAATCCGCGCTCCGCGATCCCAACGGCGCGACGCACCCCGCCTGGATCGCCGTGGCGCTCGATCGCGACGGCAACAAGGTCGCCGCCAAGGGCGAGCCTTTGGTGCACTCCGGGATGCAGGACGTCCAAAAAGAGCTCGACGCGGACGGGCAGAGCTCCGTGCGCAAGCTCTCGGATGAGGAGAAGCGCGGCGCCCGCGGCTATGCCGAAGCCGTCGGAGGCGGTAACATCGAGCTCGAGGGCGACGGCATCATGTCGGTGCGTATCCTGTCCGACGGCTCGGCGGGCAAGACGCCGGACGGCAGGCCCAAGGCCTTCGCCTCGTACAGCGCCGTCCTGCTGCACGCCCTGACCATCGACGACGGCGACGCGACCACGGCCGACATCAAGTGCCCGTCGGGGCCGACCCCGAACGTTCAAAAGCTGTAGATTTGTGCCTAGGCACAATACTTAAAGCCTGGCACCGAAACTGATACGATCGGCCATGCTCTGGTTGGCCGCCGCCTCCCTCCTCCTCGCCGCCCCCTCGCGCGCGGCGCGGCCCCTCGAGGCCGAGCTCGCCGGCATCGTCGACCTCTTCTACGACCTGCGGTTCGACGCCGCCCAGCAGGCCGCCGACCGCCTCGCCGCCGAGCATCCGGGCCACCCGGCCGGTCCCTTCTTCCAGAGCGTCGTCTCCTACCAGCGCTTCGTCGCCGAGGCGCCCAAGCACGACGAGACGCTTCGGGAATTCGAAAGCCGCAGCCGCAAGGCCGTGGAAGCGGCCCAGGCTTGGATCTCGACCAGCCCGGCCGAGGGGCAGTATTACCTCGGCGCCGCGCGCGGCTTCCGGGCGCGCGTGCTGGCCGCGCAGCGCAAATATTTCCGCGCGCTGCCGGAGGCGCTGGGCGGGGTGCGCGGGCTCAAGAAGGCGCTCGCGCTCGACCCTTCGCTCGAGGACGCCTATCTCGGTCTCGGCATGTACCATTATTACCGCGCCCGCATGCCGGCCGCGGCCAAGCCGTTCGCCTTCCTTCTGACGGGCGAGGGCTCGAATATTCAGCAGGGCCTGGCCGAGCTGCGCCGGACGGCCGAGAAGGGCGGCGCCGCCAAGATGGAGGCGCGCTCCGTGCTGGCCGCCATCCTGGCCTCGGACCACGAGCGGCGGTGGGACGAGGCGGAAACGCTGCTCGCGGGGCTCATGGACCGCTACCCGCACAACCCCCTTTATCGCCTGCGCCGCGTCTACGTGGCCGAGCGCCGCGGCCGCTTCGACGACGCCGCCGCCTGGGCCGATCCCGACGGGGCCTGGGTCGCCGGCCTCGACGCCTCGCTGCGCGACGCCGCCCGCGAAGCGGCCCTGTACCGCGCCGCCGAGGCCTCGCTCCTCGCCGGGAAGCCGGACGCCGCCCGCAAGGACCTCGACGCGCTGGCCTCCGGCGGCTGCCCGGACGACCTGCGGCCTTGGCTGGAAAAGCGGCGCCGGGAGCTCGCCGCCAGAAAGCCGGACCCGGCGATCAAGCCCTGGACCGGCCTCGAGTCGCCGCGTTGAACCCACCCGCCGCAAACTGTTAGAATCGCCCGAGACCATGGCGCGCATCTTGATCGTTGATGATGAGCGCGAGGTCGTGATGAT
>CAZZGQ010000204.1:0-2161 GCA_964653765.1 uncultured Elusimicrobia bacterium
ACCCGAAGGTGGCGCAGTTCGTCGAGCAGTTGGCGGTCGATCCCGGCATCGTGTCGAAGCTCCATCAATGGGTGGCGCTATAGACCTCAGGCGCACCGCCGTCATCCCCGACATGCTCAACGCGCCCCACGCGCCGGCTGAGCAGCCGCTCGTCCTCAAGGTGGCGTCGGTCGTGCGCTACCGCTTCTTTTTGTACGCGGGGCTGCTGCCGTATCTTATGGGCGCGGCCTGGGCGTACGGGATGGAGGGCCAGTTCCGCGCGGGGATCTTCTGGGCCGGGCTGCTGGGCATCTTCCTCTCGGTCGTCGGCGTCGAGAGCTTCAATGAGTACTTCGACGCGAAGATGGGGACGGACCGCGTGTTCAACCCATCCGACGACGAGTACATCCCGGAATGGATGTTCTGGGTGGGCGTCGTCGCCTTCGCCTTGGCCGCCTGCATCGGCTTCTCCCTGGCGATCGAGGGCGGCTGGCCCGTCGTCATGTATACGCTCCTCGGCGGCGCGGCCGCGGTCTGGTACGTCGGCCCGCCGGTGCGCTGGGTCTACCGCGGCCTGGGCGAGCTCGTCATCGGCCTCTCGTACGGCCCGTGGATGACCCTGGGCAGCCTGCAGCTGCACACGCATCGCTTTTCCTGGGGCGCGCTGGCGGCCTCCGCCGTTCCCGGCCTGCTCATCATGGGCCTGGCGGTCGTCAACAACATCCCCGACTTCCATCAGGACCGCCTGGTCGGCAAACGCAACCTCGTCGTCCGGCTCGGACGCCGCAACGGCATGTTTTTGTATCTCGCTCTGACCGCGGCGGGATTGCTGGCGGCCGCGGTCGGAGCGAAAGCGGGTCTGTTCCCGAGATGGTCGTTCCTGGCCACCTTGGCCGGCGCCTTCTTCTGGGTCGCGTCGGCCCGCGCCGCTTGGCACACTTGGGATACTCCTCGGCAGTTCATCCCGGCGGTGAAGAACATCGTCCTCTGCTATCTGGTCGGCACCGGCGTCTTCACGCTGACGCTGCTGTGGGGGCCTCGATGAAGATCGCGGGCTACAGCGCGCCGATGATGATCACGTGGCAGCTCACGCGCGACTGCAACCTGGCCTGCCTGCACTGCTGCACCGATTCCGCGCCCGGTCGCGCTTTAGCCGGCGAGCTCGACCGCGACCAGGCTTTATCACTATCCCAGCAGATCATCGACGCCCAGATCCCTTACGTGATGCTGGTCGGCGGCGAGCCCACGCTGCAGCCCTGGTTCAACGAGGTGGCGACGAAGCTCGGCGACGGCGGCGTCTTCCTCAAGATCGAGACCAACGGCCAGGCCTTCGATCCGAAGCCGCTGGAGGGCTTGCCGATACGGTCGGTGCAGATCTCGATCGACGGCGCGACGGCCGAGACATATCGGAAAATGAGGCCCGGCGGCGATCTCGATAAGGCGGTGGCGACTTGCTCGGCCGTCCGGCACGCGGGAATGCCGTTGGAAATAACGTTTGCGCCGACAAAGCTCAACATCCTGGAAGCAGAGGACGTGATCGCTTTGTCGGCGCGGCTTGGCGCCTTTCGCTTCAATACCGGGCGGCTCATGCGGGTGGGCACCGCGGCCAAGCTCTGGGCAAAGCTCGAGCCGTCACCGGAGCAGTACGAAAAATTTTATAGACTCCTCTGCCGCAAGGAAGCGGAGCTGGCGGACCGGATGGAGCTCTGCTTCCGGCCGTTCTCGCTCTCTGAAGAGCTCGGGCAGCGCAAGGCCGAGCCGTCGGGCACCCTGCTGGTGCTGCCGGACGGCCGCGTGAAGGTCTCCGCGGCCCTCCCGTACGTCTGCGCCGACCTGAAGCGCATGACGCTGGCGCAGGCGTGGCGGCGCTACCTGGCGGCCTGGGCGCATCCCCAGGTGGCCGAGGCCCTGGCCGCGGCGGCGACGGACGAGGCCGCGCAGGCCCGCGCCAACAGCTGGGAAGATTTGGAATTTGCCGGTCGTGGTCAGGCCGGCAGCAAGGAGCAACAATGAACGACCAGAAGACCGTGGCCGAGGCGAAGGCCGAGAAGCTCGCGTGGGAGACGCCCTCCATGGAGGAAGTCTCCGAGCGCGTGATGGCTCAGCCTTACATTCGGTTCACGTGACGCACCGAGGGGGGCGTCGCGCGCAAGCGCGGCGCTCCCCTCATCTCTTTCCATGA
>CAZZGQ010000204.1:2261-5987 GCA_964653765.1 uncultured Elusimicrobia bacterium
GCACCGAGGGGGGCGTCGCGCGCAAGCGCGGCGCTCCCCTCATCTCTTTCCATGAGCGCCGCTTCAGAAAGATACAGGCTCCGGCCGGGCGAGACCGTCGTCAAGAAGGGCCGGCTCGATCATTGGCAGGGCGAGCCCGGGCTGTCGAACGCGCTCTCCGGCAAGTTCAAGATCACGGAGTGCAACGCCGTCCTCACCAACCAGCGCTTCGTCTGCTTCAAGCGCAACGTCCGCTTCCCGTTCGGCCCTCTGATCTGGCTGGTGCTCTGGCTGTGGCGCGGCCGCACGATCTTCTTCGGCGCCGCGCTCGAGGAGATCTCGGGAGTCGAGGCCGAGAAGGGACAAGGCCTCTTCGCCGTCAAGACGGCGTCCGGCACGGCGCGGTTCCAGGCGCAGACCGCCCTCGGCTTCGGCCTGGACAAGGCCCGCGACGAGTGGGTCGCCGCCCTGCGGCGGCCGTCCTAGAACCTCCAGCCTCCGGTCAGCGTGTAGGTCTCGCTCTTGTACGTGGGCGTGCGCGTCAGCAGGATGGACGGCTTGAGCGTGAGCCGGTCGCGCGTCCACTCCAGCTCGGCCGTCAGGTCCTGGACGAACTCTCCCGCCGACGCGCGCTCGTCGCCGTAGCCGGCCAGATAGCGCACGTCCGCCTTCGCCTCGGGCCCGACGGGCAGCGCCAGCTCAGGTCCGGCCTGGTTCATGAGCAGGCGCTGGGGGCTGTAGTAGTTCGGGCTGACGAAGCGCGTGTCGTCCGCCGTGAGCTGATAGGCGAGCTTGAGCGCGCGCCAGGCGGGCAGCGCCCAGGAAGCCGTCAGGACGCCCGTGTAGCGCTGGTTGCCGTCGCTGATGGAGTCGTAGTTGAAGGCGGCTTGGCCCCGCCAGCGCTCGTCGTCCTTGTACGTCGCCGTGGCGCCGACGTAGCGGTCCCGCACGTTGGCCTCGATGGCGCGCGCGGTCTGGCGCACGTCGTGCCCGGCCTTGAGCTCCGTGGAAAAAGCGTCCGTCCAGCGCGAGCCCAGCGCTCCGGTGGCCGCGACGGTATTGTGGCCCTCGCCGGAGAAGAAGTGGCCGAGCACGGAGGCCTCGGCGTGGTGCGCCATCGACAGCGAGCGATTCCAGACGATGCCTCCGCCCATGTCGAAGACCGTCTCCAGCCCGTTCTCGCGGAAAGACCCGTTCACCAGGCGCGCGCCGAAGAGGTTGTCGCCCACGGCCCAGGCGTCGATCGCTTGGGAGAGCAGCACGTTCTCGCGGCCGCGATCGTCGTGGTAATAGGAGAGCGCCGGCGTCCAGATCGGGCGCATCTTCTGGCGCAGCTCCTCGACGAGACGGTGGCTCTCCGGAGTGCCTTCGAGCTGATCGGCGTTGTAGGCGAGCCGCAGTCCTTCCACCCGGTCGCCGGCGGCGAAGAGGACGCGGCCTTCGTCAAGCGCGGAGAAGGCGGGGGAGACCCCGGCGCGTCGGTTTTCCGCCACCCAGCGCAGGGCCTCGTAAGGCTTGTCGTCCCAGCTCGCTTCGAGCGCCAGCGTCCGGCGCGCGGTCGCCGACGGGTTCTGATCCGTCAGGAGCTGGAGCAGCTGGGGACCGCTCCAGTCGTTGCGCGGCTCCACGCGGACGGCCTGGGAAGGATCCTGACCGCGCACGTTGACGCCGTAGGGGTCCTGATGGAAGCAGAGACTGAAGTTTCGGCGGCAGGCCCGCAGGTTGACGTCGACGGCGGCGGGCTCGTTGCTGACCATCTGGCCGTAGTCGCCCTCGGGGAAGGCGAAGGCGGCGGAGGACGCTCCGAGGCGGTCGCGCAGCTTGGTCCGTACGCTGACGTAGTCCGACTCGACGCGGGAGCGCCACTCGGCCTCGGTCTCGGGCCGCTTTTCCCGCTCGTTCCAGCGCCGGTTGACCAGGAATATCCCGCGCCTCCCCTCGCCGTCGGTGGGGATCAGCTTGTGGCCCTGATCGGCATGCGCCTGGATGTCCCAGCGGCCTGTCGCCTGGTAGCGCGCCAGCTCGTCCCAGCTCGCGAAGCCGGGGAAGCCCCCGTCGACGTTCGAGAGCGGCGCGAACATCGTGGCGCGCATCCCCAGCTTGGCCAGGATCGGATCGGCGCCGAGGAAGCTGTCCAGCCGCGCGTCGTCGAACGTGATCAGCACGGGCTTGGCCGGCAGGTCCTTCGCGCCGAGGAACCAGGCCGCGGCCTGGTCGATGCCGATCGCGACGTAGCCGGCGTCGCGCAGCGCCTTGAGCTGGACGTGCAGGGCGACGGTCGTCACGTGGATCGTCTCGGCCAGGGATGGGTTGTCGACCGGCGTCACGACGCCGTGGTAGAGAAGCACGGGCAGCACCCCGCCGTCGGCGCGCGCCAGGACCCCCTCGAGCATGCGCCGACTGCGGGCCGCATCGCCGGCCTCGTAGAGGTAGCGCGCCTCGAGGGCTTCCAGGGCGGGGCTCGGATCGCGCCGGCGCGCCCGTTCCATCAGCTCGGCGGCCTCGCGGGAGGCGGGGTCGCGCTCGTAGGCGGCCTGCGCGGCCCCGATCCAGGCGCGCTGAGACTCCGGATGCGCGCCTGCGAGCGCTCGGAACGCGCGCTCCGCGTCGGCGGCTCGCCCTATGCCCAGAAGGTAGGAGCCTCGGCGCAGGAGCGCCGTGACGTTGCCGGGATCGACGGCGAGCAGCCGCTCGAGAACGAGGTTCATCCGCTCGTCCCGTCCCGCCTGCTCGTAGATCTCCGCCAGGCGCAGCCACCGCGGCCCCTGGGACGGTTCGGCGCCGCCAAGGGCTCGCTCGAGCAAGGCCGCCGCGTCGTCGGGTCTGCGCATGACGAGGAGGGAGTCGACGACGAAGTCGAGCGCGTCCCAATCCTGCGGCCGCGCGCGCGCCAGAGGCAACGCCAGCGTCACGGCGCGGTCCGGCTGGCCCGCGAAGTAAAGGGCTTTGGCCTGCGAGAGCGCGTAGGAGGTCGTGCCCGCGGAGAGAGCCGAGGCGGCGGCCCAGGATTGCGCCGCGGCGAGGAAGAGCCGCTTGCTGTCCTCGAAGCTCTTGCCACCGTAGGCGGCGAGGTCGAATCGCGCCTTGGCGAGCTCGTCGAGGAGCTCGGGATCGCCGGGCTGCGTCGCGGTCAGGGTCTCGAACGAGCGGGCGGCGGGGCCGTATCTCTTGAGCGACAGCTCGAGACGGGCGGCCATGCGCGCCACGGCGGGCTGGCCGGGGTCGCGCGCCAGGGAGCCTTGGAAGAGGTCGAGAGCGGTCTCGCGCCGTCCCAGGGCCAGCTCGCAGGTCCCTTCGAGGTTGAGAGCCTCGAGGTCCTCGCCGAGGGCGCGCACGGCCTCGGCGGCGGCCGCCGCGTCGGCGTAGCGGCCCGCGTACCACAGCGCCCAGAGCCGGTCCTTGAGGACGGAAACGTCACGCGGCGCCAGCGCGGCGGCCCGGTCGAAATACGGCAGAGACTCGGCGTAGCGGCCCTCCCGGAAGAGAGCCGCGGCGCTCCCGCGGGCCGACGCCGCGCGGGCATCGGCCGCGGCCGGGATCAGGGCCGCGCCGGCGGGCGCCGGCGCCAGCAGCAGCAAGAGGGGCAGCGTCAGTCTCATGGCAGCGGCCTCAGCGCGATGTCGACGGCCTTGGCCCGGGCCACGCCGCGGATGCGGTGATAGACGGTCAGCTCGACGAGGCTCGAGGCCGTCTCGCAGTCGTCCGCGAGCTCGAGCCGCACAGGGCGGCGTCCCTCGAGCGCGACCT
>CAZZGQ010000205.1:0-1250 GCA_964653765.1 uncultured Elusimicrobia bacterium
GGCAAGAAGGGCTCGGCCTCGCGCATCATCTCGTTCGTGGGCTACCGCGAGCGCTACATGTCGGAGTTCATCATCGCCCAGGACGCCGCGGAGCAGAACATCAACTTCTTCTCCGGCCACATGGTGCACGCGGCCAACGACTGGCTGATCTCCAACCTCCAGCACGGCGTCGTGCCGACGCCGCAGGCGTACGAGACGCACTTGCGCGAGCGCTGGGACCGCGGCCTCCGCGAGCCCAAGGCCGTGGGCATCCCCAAGGGGGCGCTCAACGAGCAGCTGCTCGACGCCTCGGTCGAGCGGGCGCTGCAGATGTACAAGCACGTCGTCGCCGCCCACAACCGCGGCGAGATCATCGTCGGCAGCGAGATCCCGAACTTCATGATCATCAAGGCGTTCAAGAAGGGCGCGGACGGCGTGCTCAAGGAACGCTACATCGTCCACACGATCTTCGACTTCATCGCGATCCGGCCGACCTACGTCGACGCGCAGGGCCGCAAGCACGGCATCCAGGTCACGTACGACTTCAAGACCGGCCCGGCCAAGTCGGTGCAGAAGCTGGAGAAGGACGATCAGGTCCTGACGTACTCCTTGTTCGCGCACGAGCGGTGGGTGGGCCAGCCGTTCCCGGTCCCGTATATGTCGGGCGACGACTCCTACATCATCGACGACAACGTCATCGAGTACATCTACAACTTGGTCCAAAAGCCGACGGTCGACCCGTACATGCGCGAGAAGCAGCGCCGCCGCATCCCGCGTATCTTCGAGGCCATCGCCCGCACCGAGGCCAAGCTGATGGGCGTGACCGCCGACGGACGGCCCAAGGAGACGAAGAAGAAAGGCGCGGCCGCGCCTCAGCCCAAGGGTCCCAAGGTCAAGATCGACAAGAGCCGCCCCGCCGAGGCCGGCTTCGAGACGCTGACCCTGCCGCGCACGGTCCCCGGCCTCAAGATCAAGCGCGAGTTCGCGCAGAAGATCGTCGCGGGCAAGAAGAAGATCGAGTACCGCACGATGAGCACCAACCCCAAGCCGTTCGTGGCCATCATCCAGACCTTCACCGACGACGAGCCCGGCCGCCCGGCCGAGGTCGTGGGTTTTGCCCGCATCGAGAAGGTGACCCAGGGCGACGGCCAGTACCAGTGGCACTTGAGCCACGTCACGCCGGTCGCGCCCTACGTCGTGCCCAACAACAAGGCGGGCACGGTGATCTGGGTCAAGGACGTGCCGGTGCAGGGCCCGAAGAAGCTGAAGCC
>CAZZGQ010000205.1:1350-5949 GCA_964653765.1 uncultured Elusimicrobia bacterium
GGGCTGTCGCTGCGCTCGCTGCCGCAGCTCGCCGCCCTCGCCCGCGACTCGAAGGCCGCCGACGCCGACCGCCGCTCCGCGGTCAAGCAGATCGCCGACCTCAGCACCGACGCCTCCCGTCTGGCGCTGGAGGAGATCGGCACGGAGCGCGGAGGCCTCGGCGCCGATTATGAGATCAAGCGCCTGGCGCTGAGCCGGCTCGCCGATCAAGGCAAGCTGGTCAGCCTTCCGCCCGTCTCGGACGAGCACGCCGCGCGGATCTTGAAGGACATCGCGGAAAAGAAGCCCCAGGCCGCCGCGTTCGACTACGACCGCACCCTCGAGGACAAGGGCGCCGACGCCTCCGCCGAGACCGGCAACGCGCTGCAGCGCCTGGCCGAGAGCGGCGTCGAGACGATGATCGTCACCGACCGCCCGGACATGGGCCACCGGCCGGGAGAGGCCGGGATCCTCGAGGCGTTGTCGCCGCTCGGGCCGCAGCAGAAGCGGCTGCTGACCGTCGGCGCGCAGCGCGGAGCGGCCGCGTACTCCTTCGACGCGAACGGCCGGCCGGTCGCGCTTTCGCGCGCCGCGGGTTGGACCGCCAAGGAGCGCGCGGCCTTGATGAAAGCGCTGCGTCTGGTCCTTCCGGACGCGACCGATTCCGTCTTGACGGACTATGACGCCTTCGCGAGACTCCCCGTGGGCCTCGACGCGGCGGCGGTGGCGGCCGCGGGGGAGACCGTGCGCGCCGAGCTCGAGCGCGCCGGCATCAAGGCCAACGTCAGCGCGCGCCGGCCCGTGAACGGAGACGTCGAGCCCTATCTCTACGTGACGCGCTACGACAAGAGCGCCGGCGTGAGCTTCCTGCGCTACCGCCGCGAGCGTCTGCGCGACGTCGAGCGCCTGCCGGGTTGGCTCAAGCCGCTGGGGCGCCGGCTCGCCAACCTCTTGCCGGCCGCCGACGTGTCCGGCGAGCGCACGCTCATCGTGGGCGATCAGTTCTTCGGCGAGCGCCAGGGCGACGCCGGCATGCTCGCCGGCGCGCCGGGCGCCCTGGCCATCGCCGTGGCCGGCGCCGCCGATCCGAGGCTGCCCAACGTCTTCGTCTGGAACAAGACCGGCCATGCGGCCTCGATGGAGCTGGCGCGCGCCGCCTCGGCCCCGAAAGGCCCGGCGATGCCGGACATGGACTGGAAGGCGTTCGCCGGCCTGATGCTCGGCCGCTCGATCTCCATCATCACCTTCGTGGGCACGACGATCGCCTACCCGGCGCTGGCGACCAGCATCATCACCAGCTCCGCTTTCGGCACGCTGCTCGCGCTCGGCGCCGTCGTCACGATCGGCGCCGGCTTCGTGGTCGGCAAGTTCGCCGGCAAGCTGTCGCCCCGGGCTGGCATGTCGCTCAACGCCTTCCTGCGCGGCGCGTTCCTCTTGGACGTGCCGCTCTTCGCCTACTTCGGGATCCTCAACTACTGGACGCTGCTCCTCGGCGCGGCCGCCAACGGCTTCGTGCTGGCGTCCATCATCACCACCGAGGGGACGTACCTGCGCCAGCTCTTCGGCTTCAAGAACCTGGGCACGGTCAACGCCATCTTCCAGCTCAGCGCCTACGCCATCCAGGTGATCTTCGGCCTCATGCTCGGCGTCGGCCACTTCGTCGACGGCCATAGCCTGATGATCCCGTTCGTCGTCGCCGCGGCGGCGCATTTCGGACTGGTCCTGCCGCTGAGCTGGTTCCTGCTGCCCAAGCCCAAGAAGCAAGAGACCGCGCCCGCGGCCGCGTCGCCCGCGCCCGCCGCTTCGCCGTCCGCGGACGCGAAGGAGCCCTTCGTCTTCTTCCGCTCGCCCGCTCTCGAGGCCCTGCGGCGCTGGGCGCCGCCGCTGCTGGCCGCCGCCGGCGCCGCCGCCTTCGTCGCTTTCCAGACCGCCATCCCGGTGACGGTCGCCCTGGCGCTCTGGATGCTGACTTCCGACAAGTTCCTGAGCATCGCGCGCCAAGACAAGGCCATCGCCGGCGCCGTCGGCCTCGTCGGGCTGGGCGCCTTCGTCTTCTACGCGATCCAGAACTTCGCCATCCCGACGATGGCCAAGGCGCTGGGCGGCGCGGATTCCGGTCTGCTCAACGGCCAGATGCTGGGCGCCATGTTCTTCGGCTTCCTGTTGTCGATCTCGAGCCTGGTCAAGCTGCCTGAAGTCCGGATTCCCGTGATCGGCCGCGTCGGCCTTCAGCGCCTGGTCCAGGCGGCGCTGGCGGGCCTGGCCGGCTACTGGATGGCGACCGGTCTGCTGCCCGTCCTGCTGCCGGGCGCGACGGCCCTGGCCGCCGCCGGCGTCGTCGTCGCCGCGACGGCGGCGGCGATCGCCTCCATGGCCCTGGCCGAGTTCGTCTCCGACAAGGGCTGGCTCTCCCTGCTCGGCCTCGGCTTCGGAGCTCTCTTCGTGCCGGCGGCGCTTTGGGGCAGCGTCCCCGCGATGCTGGGCGGCTTGCTCGCCGTGGGCTACTTCTGGGGCCCGGCGTTCACCACCTTGATCACGTACCTGCAAAAGCGCGCGCCGAAGGACCAGCTCGGCCCGGTGATGGGCCTCAACAGCTCCGTGCTCAACGCCGGCATCTCGTTGGGCGTCGCCTCGCTGAGCGCCGTGGCCGCCTTCAGCACGCCCGCCTTCCCGTTCGCCCTCGGCGTGGTGGCCGCGGCCGGAGCGGCCGTCGGCGCCGTCTACTTCCTCGCGTCCCGGCTGCTGCCGGGCCTAGCCTCTCGCCTTTTCACGACCCAAAAGGAGACGTCGAAATGACCTCATTCCAGACGCGCGCCGTCCTCATCGCCCTGCTGCTGGCCCAAGCCTCGCTGGCGCCCGCCGCGGAAAAATCGCTCGATATCCCCGCGATGCCGCAGGCCGCCGCGTCCGCCCTGCCCGGCGCCGAGGCTTCCGGTCCGCAGTCGCTGATCCCCGGAGCGCTGGGCTCGGCCGAGATCGCTCAGCCCGCGCGAGGCGCGGCCGCCGCCGAAGCTTCCGTCGAGGCGACGGCGAAAGACCTGGCGCCTGAGTTGAAGGCGGCCGCCGCGCCCAACGGCTCGGACGGCGACGCCGCCGCCGCCGGGCAAAACGCGCAGACGATCCTCCAGGGCGGCAAGGTCTCGGACGCGCCCGGCGCCGTCCTGGCCGCCGCCGGCGCCATGGGCTCGCCGAGCTTGATGGCGCTGGCTCCGGCGATGCAGGCGCAGCGCAAGCAGACGCCGCCGCCCTCGGCGCCCAAAGCCTCCGAGAACGGGCCTCGCAAGGTGGACAGCCGCCTCGGCTACGAGGCCCGTCGGCTCGGGCTCAGCCTCATCGCCGCGACGTACGGCGTCGTCGCCAGCCTGCCCGTGGCCGGGCCGCGCCTCACCGCGGCCGTGCTCAAGCGCCTGTCCTATCAGGACGCCCTGCTCTCCGACATCGACGACACGCTCGTGAAGTTCAACGGCGTCCTCGAGCCCGAGACGGTGGACGCGATCGTCGCGTTGCGCCGCTCCGGCAAGTTCTTCGCCGCCATCACGGACCGGCCGGACAAGACGCGCCCCGGCTCCTCCACGCTCTCGGCGTTTGACTCCCTGGCCTCGATCCCGGCCTCCGAGCGCGCGGGCATCTACGTGGCCACCAACGGCGGCGGCAAGATCTACCGCTACGACGCGAAGGGCGAGCCCGAGCTGATCTTCGAGGAGAAGGGCCTCGACGAGGCGCAGCGGGCTAAGGTCCAGAAGGCCGCCGAGGCGGTGAAGGCTCGTCTCGCCGGTCTCGGCGTCGAGCTGCAGAGCTACAATGACAATCCCTACGGCATGGCGATGCTCTTCAAGGCGGGCACGCCCGAGGCGACGGTCAAGCAGCTGGCGCACATCATGGAGGACGCCATGCGCGCTGAGGGCCTGAGCTACGACGTGGAGGGCCGCCTGGCGAAAGACCCGGCCAACCCGCCCTACATCACCTTCTCCAAGCTCGACAAGTCGCTGGCCGTGCGCAACATCATGAAGCTGGCCAAGCTCGACTCGGAGACGACGACGCCGATCGGCGACAGCATGTACGCGCCCCAGATGCCCAAGAGCCCATCGTCCATGGCGGCGCGGGCGGCGCGCTGGGCCGAGCGTCTGAGCGGCCGGCCGATCCCGCTGACGGGCAACGCCACCGACCGCAAGATGGAGCTGGCGATCGAGGGAGCGCTCACGGTCAGCGTGGGCACGACCGGCGATCCGCGCATGGCGCGAGCCTTCGTGCTCGACGGCAAGGGCCCGGAGGTCACGCGGCAGGTGCTGCGCGCCATGGCCAGCCGGCCGAAGGGCTCGCGGCCCTGGACGGACATCGTGCCCGGGCTGCTGATCATCGCCATGCTGGGCCTGGTGATCGTCGGCGGGATGTTCGAGGCCGGGCGCCAAGCGCGCGAGGCCGAGGCCGCCCTGCAGCAGGACATCCGGCAGGGGATCGACCAGCGCCCGTTCTAGCGCTCTTGGCCTGAGGTTCACCGATTGCTAGAATCGGCGCCATAATGCCGGCGGCGCGCATCCGGTCGCTGGAGTTCCTCGTCCCCGAGAAGGAGCTGGTCCCCGACTCGGCGGGCTCCGGCTTGCGCGCCGGGCTCGAGGACGG
>CAZZGQ010000206.1:0-5904 GCA_964653765.1 uncultured Elusimicrobia bacterium
ATCTCGCTGGGCCTGACCACGCTCTATCTATGGCTGGCCGTCAAACGGCAATCCGAGCCGTCCTCGCTGCCGGCGTAGCCGCGGCGCTCGCGCTGGCTTTCGCCGCCTGCGGTCCCCGCGATTTCGACGTGTCGGGGACCATCACGATCGCCTCGTCGCTGCGCACGCGCGTGCCCAAGCAGAACTGCGTGATGTTCATCGTCGCCAAGAACATGGGCGGCGTGCCGCTCGCGGTCAAGCGCATCGTCAATCCCGCCTTCCCCGTGCCCTACACCCTGGACGCCGGGGATCTGCTCGTGCCCGGCAGCCACCCGACGGAGGCCCTGCGGGTGGAGGTGGAGATGAACGACCGCGGCAACGTGGGCCATCCCGTCCGCGGGGACCTGGCCGGCAGCTACCCGGACCCCGTCTACTCGGGCGAGCACGACGTCCACATCGTCATCGACCGCCAGCGCTGATGGACCTCCTCGACCGCGCCGGGTCCCGCCTCGATGGCTGGCTCCCCGAGCGGTTCTTCGGCTTGCGCCGGCCGGTGATCCGGGCCCTGGCGCGCCTGCGCCTGCGGCGCAAGCTGCTCAACTACGTGGGGGCCGAGCTCGAGCTCAAGCTGCGGCGCCGGCGGCTCTGGTCCAAGCCCTATTGGCTCGTGATCGATCCCAACAGCGGCTGCGACCTCAAGTGCCCGCTCTGCCCCACGGGCAAGGGCAAGGGCACGCGCGCGCGCGCGAAGATGACCTGGGAACACTACACGCGCCTGATGGACGAGCTGGGCCCCTGGCTGCTCCACGTGGAGTTCAGCAACTGGGGCGAGCCCCTGCTCAACCCGCGGATCTACGACATGATTCGCTACGCCAAGCGCTACGGCGTCGAGGTGCACCTCAGCTCGCACTTCAACCACTTCGACGAGGCCGCGGCCGAGAGGCTGCTCGACAGCGGGCTCGATTGGATGATCCTGTCGATCGACGGCGCCTCGTCCGAGACCTACTCGCGGTACCGCATCGGCGGCGACTTCGACAAGGTGGTGCGCAACGTGCGCACGCTCATCGCCGCCAAGCGGCGGCGCGCGGCCCGCAAGCCGTTCTTGATCTGGCAGTGCCTGATCTTCCGCCACAACGAGCACGAGATCGACGCGGTGAAGGCGCTGGGCGAGAAGGTGGGCGTCGACACGGTGGGCATCAGCGCCGCCGCGATCCCCACCCCCGAGATGATCCCCCGAGGGCCGGGCGCTTACTTGTACCCCGAGCGGGAGTCCCAGACCAAGCAGGAGATGACCAACGCCGAGGACTACGAGGGCAACCGCCGCAAGGAGCTTCCGCTCTGCGTCTGGCCCTGGCTCGGCAGCGTCGTCAACTCCAACGGCAGCGTCTCGCCCTGCTGCGGCATCGAGGACGAGAAAGACGACTACGGCGACGCCTTCGCCGGCTCGTTCCAAAAGATCTGGAGCGGCAGGGACTACCGCGTGGGGCGCGGCTTCGTCGACGACCGCCGGCCTCGCAGCCACAAGAACACCTGCACGGAGTGCCGCTTCATCGGCAAGAACAACTTCCACATCCCCGCCTGGTGGAGCGACGACGACATGGGCGGCGTGAGGCTGGAGGAGGTCTTCCGGCCGCTGCCTTGGCTGGGCCCGGAGCCGGAAAAGCCCTTCCGCCTGCGTCGCCTGCTGAACCCGCGCTACGTCTGGGCGCGCGCGCGCGCGCTGCGCTCCTGGGACGACCTAGCCGCCCGCCTGTGCGGCTTGGGGCGCTACGCCTGGGGCCTGCTGCACAACGGCTTTTACCGGCTGCGCGGCCAAGCCCTGTACTTTGGCCGACGGCGCGCCGAGTTCCGCGCTGTCCTGCTGCTCAATCCCTTCTACGCGGCCTGCCGGCTGCTGGAGCTGCGCTCGACCGACGATCTCAAGGAACGCGCGCGCAACCTCGCGCGCTACGCCAATATCCGGCTTCGAAACTGGTAGCGCGACCAGTTTCGAGGACTGACGTCGGCCTGTGGATAAGTCTACGGTACGAGGTCCGGGATCCCGTCGTTGACGGGATAATCGCGGCGGCAGGCCGCGCAGGTGAGCTTGGCCTCGTCCTTGGCCAGGACCAGGGCGCCCTTGCAGAGAGGGCAGGCCAGCAATTCCAACAGCGCGGGATCGAGCCTGCGGCTCTTGGGTTCGCTCATGCCACGGTCATGTGCGACACGCGGAAGGTCGGCGCGCCCATGCCGCCGTAGAACGTCAGGTCGTCGGCCACGGCGTCCACGCGCTCGAGGAGGTCGAGGAGGTTGCCGGAGATCATCGCCGCCTTCACCGGGCCGCCGACGCGGCCGTTCTCGACCAGCAGGCCGGAGACGCCGACGGAGAACTCGCCCGAGATCGGATCTGCCATGTGCATGCCCATGACGTCCAGGACGAGCAAGCCGTCCTTGGTGCCGGAGAGCAGCGCCTCGCGCGTGATCTTGCCCGGCTCGAGATAGAAGTTCGAGGAGCCGGGGCTGGGCAGGCCGCGGTAGGAGCCGCGGCCGGCGCTGCCGTTGGAGGCGCGGTCCTCGCGCTTGGCGGTGTAGCTGTCGTAGAAGAACTCCTTCACGACGCCGCGCTCGATCACGGTCTTGGCGCGGGTGGGCAGGCCTTCGTCGTCGAAAAGAGCGCTGGCCAAGCCCGCCTTGCGGCGCGGGTCGTCGACGAAGGTGACGAGGTCGCCGCCCACTTTCTTGCCGAGCTTGCCGGCCAGCAGGGACTTGCCGCGCTGCGTCTGGTCGGCGCAGAGCAGCCCCGAGATCAGCTCCAGGAACTCTCCCGCCACCCAGGGATCGAAGATCACGCTGCGGCGCCCCGTGGGCGGCTTGCGCGCGCCCAACAGCGCCGTCGTGCGCTCCGCGGCCTGGCGGCCCACCTTGGCCCAGTCGAGGTCGCCGGCGCGCCGAGCCGACTGGAACGCGGAGCCCACCTGGCGGTCGTCCTCGCCGCCGCACAAGGCGGAGAGGCCCACGCTGACGGAGCCTCCGCGCTCGCTCGTCATGGTGCCCAACGTGCTGGCGATGACCACCTCGCCGCGGCCCTCCCCGTAGCCCGCGCGCAGGACGGACTCGATGCGCTTGTCGGCGGAGAGCGTGGCTCCCTCGAGCTCCTCCAGCCTCTTGCCGATGGAATCCCAGCCTTCGGAGAAGAGGCCCTCGTCCCACAGCGAGGCCGACAGCCCCTCGTCCGGCGCCGCTTTCTGCGGCGCGGGGAGCGTCTTGTGGGGATCCTCCTGAAGATGCGGCAGCTGCGCCTGGATCTTGGCGTGGAGGTCTTTCACGGTCTCGAGCGTGGCTCCGGCCGCGCAAGCAAAGCCCATGCGACCGCGCGAGAGCACCCGCAGCCCCGCTCCGAGCGAGACCGACTGCTGGATGCCGTCGAGCCGGCCGTCGCGGCGCTCCAGCCCGCGCTCTTCCGAGCGCGACAGATAGAGCTCGGCCTCGGCGCCCTGCGCCTTGAGCCAGGCCACGGCCTCGCCGGCCAGCTGCTCCAGCGTCATAGCGCGTTCAGTCCGATGTAGAGGAAGATGAAAGCCACGAGCAAGAAAAAGGTGCCCCACTTCTTGCGCTCCAACGCGATGTGGGCGTCGTTGAGCAGCGTCTCGCGCAGCAGGGCGTTCATGCGCCAGATCAGGTCGGGGCGGTACAGGTAACCCAAGCCGAGGAAGAAAAAGACCGCTCCGACAGCAAGTTCAAGCCACGACCTCATTCTTTGGGATTATACCGGTTCATGACGTCATCGAGGGCGGAGTCCTCGAGCTCTTTCACGGCGGACTCCGCCCGAGATAGGACTTCATCGAGGGCGGGCTCTTCTGAAGTCTTGAAGCGCTGAAGGACGTAGGCGGCAGAGTCCATGAAGGCTGGCTGGGGACCGATCCCGATGCGCAGACGCGGGACTCGATCGGTCCCCAGCCGATCTATGATGGATTTCATTCCTTTTTGCCCGCCCGCCGAGCCGCTCGGTCGTATCCGTAACCGGCTCAACGGGAGCGCGATGTCATCATAGACGACGAGCATTTCTTCCGGCTTTATCTTATAGAAGTGCGCGAACGGCTGCACGCAATCCCCCGAGGCATTCATGTACGTCATCGGCTTGGCTACGTAAAAAGAAGCGACCTTGGTCCAAAGACCAAGGTCGTTCTCGAACCACTTCCAGTCGGCGTCGCCGGCGAGCCGGTCCGCCAACATGAAGCCGACATTGTGCCGCGTCTTCTCGTACTCCTCTCCCGGGTTTCCCAACCCGACGACGAGCCGAAGAGCCACGCGGCGCGAAGGTTACTTGCCTTCCTTCTTCGCGGGCTCCTTGCCCTTCTCCGCGGCGGGCGCGGCCTTCGCGTCCTT
The DNA here is from genome assembly GCA_964653765.1 of uncultured Elusimicrobia bacterium. GTDB lineage: Bacteria > Elusimicrobiota > Elusimicrobia > UBA1565 > UBA9628 > JAGWUP01. The sequence continues at coordinate 4,345 of CAZZGQ010000206.1, forward strand.
CGGGATGACCTTGCCTTCCTCGTCCTTCTTGCCCTTCGTGGAAGAGCTCTCGGGCTCGGCGGGGGCGGCGGCAGCGGCGCCTTCGGCGCCAGGGACGGCCGCGGCAGCCGGCGCTGCGGCGACCTCTTCCTTGGCGACCATGACGCTGACGACCATGTGGTCGGCGGCGTCGAGGATCTCGACGTCGGCCGGGACCTGGAGGTCCTTCACGTTCAAGTGCTGGTTGAGCTCGAGGCCGGAGATGTCGACCTTGATCGCCTGCGGTATCTTAGTGGGAAGGGCGCGAACACGAACCTCGCGCAGCTCGTGCACCAGCGTGCCTCCGTGATCCTTGACGCCGGGCGCCTCGCCCACGATCTGCAGCGGGACGCGCGCGTCGATCTTCTTGGTCAGCGAGATGCGCTGGAAGTCGGCGTGGACCGGCCGGTCGGTGACGGGATGGCGCTGGAGCTCCTTGACGATGACCGTCTCCGTCTCCTTGCCGACCTGCAGGTGGAGGATGGCGTTGACGCCGCCCTTCTTGCGGGCCGCCATGAGCTCCTTCTCGGACAGCGTCACTTGAACGGGGCCCTTCTCACCGCCGTAGATGACGGCCGGGATCTTGGATCCCGCGCGCGCGGCGGACAGCTCCTTCTTGGTGCCCGCGCCCTCGCGCTTCTCGACGACCAACTTGATCTCTTCCATGATGGTTACTTGTACTCCTAGGTATCAGACGAACAACGCACTGATGGATTTGCCCTGGTGATTGCGGGCGATCGCCTCTCCCATGAGGGGAGCGATCGACAGCACCTTGATCTTGCCACCCGCCAGCGCATGCACCGGGATGGAGTCCGTCAAAATCATCTCTTCGAGAGCCGACTTCTCGACGAGGTCGCGCGCCGCCCCCGAGAGCACGCCGTGCACGCAGGCCGCGTAGACCTTGGTGGCGCCGTTCTCGTGGATCTTGCCCGCCACCTTGGTCAGCGTGCCGCCCGTGTCGACCATGTCGTCGAAGATGATGCAGGTCTTGCCCTTCACGTCGCCGATGATGTTGTAGACCGAGGCCTCGTTGGGCCGCGGACGGCGCTTGTCGATGATGACGAGCTGGGCGTTGAGGCGCTTGGCGAAGAAGCGGGCGCGCTCCACGCCGCCCACGTCGGGCGACACGACGGCCAGGTTTTTTAAGCCTTTCGCGCGGATGTAGTCCAGCACGATGGGCGCAGCGTAAAGGTGGTCGACCGGGATGTCGAAGAAGCCCTGGATCTGCGCGGCGTGCAGGTCCATCGTGATCACGCGGTTGGCGCCGGACGTCGTGATCAGGTTGGCGACGAGCTTGGAGCTGATCGGCACGCGGGGCGCGGTCTTACGGTCGGCGCGCGCGTAACCGAAGTACGGGACCACAGCCGTGATGCGGCCGGCCGAGGCGCGGCGCAGGGCGTCGATCATGATCAGCAGCTCGACCAGGTTCTCGTTGGCCGGGCGGCAGGTGGGCTGCACGACGTAGCAGTCGCAGCCGCGCACGTTCTCGTCGATCTGGACGTTGATCTCGCCGTCGGCGAAGCGGCCCACGTTGGCCGCGCC
>CAZZGQ010000207.1:0-5886 GCA_964653765.1 uncultured Elusimicrobia bacterium
AAGGAGCAGGCGGCGGAGGCCGGCGTCCAGCTCGTCACCGAGCTCAAGGACGTCCTGGGCCAGTCGGATTTCATCACGCTGCACGCGCCCGGCTCGGACAAGACGCGCGGCCTCATCAACTCCGACACGATCAAGCTCATCAAGAAGGGAGCGCGCCTGATCAACTGCGCGCGCGGCGAGCTCGTCGAGGAAGCTCCGCTGGTCGAGGCGCTCAAGAGCGGCGCGCTGGCCGGCGCGGCCCTGGACGTCTTCGCCAAGGAGCCGTTGTCCGAGGGCAGCGCCCTGCGCGGTCTGCCCAACGTCATCCTCACGCCGCATCTCGGCGCCTCGACGCAAGAGGCGCAGAGCAAGGTGGCCACCGAGCTGGCGCAGAGCGTGGTGGCTTTCCACGAGAAGGGCATCGCCGTCAACGCCCTCAACCTCCCCGGTTTCGATTCCGACACGCTCAAGACCCTGGGCGAGTATCTCGAGCTCGCCGAGGCGCTCGGCCGCTTCGTGGGCCAGTCCATCGACTCCGGCGTGCGCGAGCTGCAATGCTCGTTCCAGGGCGACTTCACGGCGCCGCAGCGGCGCCCGCTCTCCGTCGCCGCGCTGAAGGGCCTGCTCTCCACCATGCTGGCGACGGGCGCCAGCTACATCTCCGCCCCCGCCCAGGCGGCGGAGCGGGGCATCCGCGTGAGCGACACCTGGGATCCGGTCAAGCGGGAAGGCTTCCGCCATTCCATGACCGTGACCGCCAGCACCGACAAGGGCCAGGTCACGGTGGGCGGGGCGCTGCTGGCTCCCGGCCAGCCGCGCATCGTGCGCTACGGCGCGCTCTCCGTCGACGTCCCGCCCCACGGCAAGATGATCGTTCTGACGAACAAGGACACGCCCGGCGTCATCGGCAAGATCGGCACGCTGCTGGGGAGCAACGGCGTCAACATCGCCGACATGCGCGTCGGCCGGCGAGCCGCGCACGGCGAGGCCGTGATGGTCTTGATCGTCGACGAGGACGTGACGACCGACGTGCGTCGTCAGCTGGAAGGCCTCGCGGGCATCACGAGCGTCCGGTGGGTGAAGCTGTAGACGCGCTCAGCCTGCAGGGCGTCGGCAAGACGTACGAGTATTCCCACTTGGGGCGCACCACGTACACGCGCGGCGTGGAGGACCTGACCCTGCGCGTGCGCGCCGGCGAGGCCTTCGGCCTTCTCGGCCTCAACGGCAGCGGCAAGACGACGACGTTCAAGCTCGCCCTGGGCCTGCTGCGTCCCACTAAGGGCCGCGTCGAGGTGCTGGGCCGCTCCCCGGGCGATCCGGCGTCGCAGAAAGCGACGGGCTATCTGCCGGAGCTGCCGTACTTCCCCCCGTTCCTCTCGCCGCGCGAGGCGCTGCGCTTCTATGGCCGCTTGTCCGGCCTCGCCGGGCGATCCCTCGAGGAGGCTATCGAGCGGAGTCTCGCCCTCGTAAACCTGACCGCCCGCGCGGACGAGAAGATTGGACGTCTATCAAAGGGACTCGTCCAACGTGTGGGGCTGGCTCAAGCGGTGTTGCACGATCCGGAATTGTTGATCTTGGACGAGCCGGTAAGCGGCCTCGATCCGCTGGCGATCAAGGAGATCCGCGACACGCTGCAGGCGCTCAACGCGGCGGGCAAGACCATCATCGTCTCCTCCCACAGCATCTTCGACATCGAGAAGCTCTGCCACCGCGCGGCGATCCTGCGCGACGGGCGCCTGGTCGCCGAGCTCGATCGCGCCCGCTGGAGCGCCGCCCAAGGCGGCCTCGAGCAGCTTTTCGTCGAGGCGGTGACGGCTTGAGCCTGCGCGCCGCGGCGGCCGTGGCCGTCAACACGGTGCAGGAGAGCGCGCGCAGCCGCTTCTTCGCGCTCTGCCTCGTCTTCGGCGGCGTCGTCCTCTACGCGAGCTTGGTGCTGGGGCTGCTGGCCGCCGATCAGGAGACCCGAGTCCTGCTCGATTTCGGTCTCTCCCTCATCGAGCTGCTCGGCCTCGCCGCCGCCGTCTACGGCAGCGCCACGATCGTCCTGCGCGAGATGGAGACCAAGACCATCTACCTGATCCTCACGCGCCCCGTCAGCCGCCCGGCGTACCTGCTGGGCCGTTTCGCCGGCCTCATGGCCGCCACCGCCGCGGCCATGCTCGTCATGGCCCTGCTGCACTTGGCGCTGCTCTTCGCCAAGGGCTGGGCCTGGACTCCCCTCTACCTCTGCGCCGTCGCCGGTTCCTATCTCAAGGTGCTCGTCGTGGCCGCCCTCACGCTCTTCTTGGCGCTCTTTTCCTCCTCGATCCTGACGGCGCTCGTGATCGCCCTGATCCTCTGGACGCTGGGCCATTTCCTCGCCGAGATCCGCTACATGATCCGCTGGGGCGCCGGCGTGCGCCTGATCGCGCCGCTGCAGGCGCTGTCTTACGTGGTGCCCGACCTCCAGCTCCTCAATCTGCGCGACCGCCTCGGCGGCCCGCAGCCGCTGCTGGCCCCGCTGGGCTACGCCGTCGTCTACGCCGGGGTCTGGTTGTCCCTCGCGGCGGCGCGCTTCTCCCGCAAGGAGTTCTGATGCGCGAGCTCGCGGCCGGAGTCGCCCTGTGCGCGGCGCTCAACGCCGGCTTCTTCGCGGCCTGGCAGGGCCGTCCCGCGCCCTTGCCTCTGCGTCTTTCGCCGGAGACGGCCGTCGAGTCGGCCGGCCTGCTGAGCCTAGGGATGCGGCGGCTGGCGGCGGACGCCGGGATGATCCGCCTGCTGATCTATTACGGCACGGTCGAGGCCGGTGCCGACGAGGAGGCCGCCGAGCAGGGCGGCGGCGACTATCCCGAGATCGCCGTTCGCGCCCGTCGCATCCTCGCGTTAGATCCCACCTTCTCGTACGCCGCCCTTTGGGCCGCCGGCGCTCTGGCTTTCAACCTCAAGAGGCCCGACGAGGCCTTGGCCTTGCTCGACGACGCGATGAAGGCCGACCCGCGCAACTGGAAGTACCGCGCCTATCTCGGGGCGATCGGCTTTCAGAAGAAGGGCGACCCGGACCGCGTCCTGGCCCTGCTGCAGCCGACCCTGTCGGAGCCGGATTGCCCGACCATGATCAAGAGCATGGTGGCCTTCCTGTACTTCCAGCGCGGACATCGCGAGGAGGCCGAGCGCATCTACCTGGACATCCTCGCCACCTCGCGCGACGAGGGCTATCGCGACACCGCGCGCCGGATGCTGCGCCGTCTCGGCCGCGCGCATTGACAACCGGCCGGGGCTCCGGTATCCTTGCGCTCTCCGATGGCCGCCGCGACCAAGAAGTGCGCGCACTGCGGGACGCAGGTCGAGCTCGACGCGCGGCATTGCCCCAATTGCCCGGCTTCGTTCGAAGAGGACGATTCGGGGGTCCCTTCGCGGCGCCGCCGCTCCTCGCGCATCCCTCAACCGGTCCTCTGGCTGGCGATCCTGGCCGTGATCGGGCTGGGGATGTGGCGCTTCATCAATTTCGTGATGACGTGGGCGGACAATCAGACCTCCAACAACCCGCTCACGGAGATGACGCAGGCGCTCAACGACGGCAAGACCTCTTCCGTCGGCAACGTCTCGCCCAACATCCACGCTCCCATCACCGAGGAGCCGCCGGCCGACGCCTCTTCCTCCGACGAGCCCGACTCTTCGGCGATCATGATCAGCCACGCGGAGCCCGAGAAGCCCGCGCGCCGGCCGGGCCGCAGGCGCAAGGCCGGCGCGGCGGAGCCGCCCGCCGCCGCCCGCGCCGCCTCCTCCGATGAGTGGAAGCTCCGCGGCACCGTCTACGACTTGGTGAGCCTCAAGCCCGCGGCGGGCGTGCCGATGACCCTCAAGGACGCCGAGACGTCGCGCGTGATCGAGACGATCACCGACGCCAAGGGCCGCTACCGCCTCACCGTGCCGGCGCTCCCCGGCCGCGGCTACAGCGTGATCTTCGGAAGCCCGAACTATGCCTCTTCCTACCTGAACCCGGGGACGGAGGGCATCCGCGACAAGGACGAGGCGTACCGCCGCAAGCTAGCGGCCGACCTCAACCACGCCCTCACGCCGCCGTATCCCCTCGAAGGCTACGGCGCGGCGCCGATCGTGACGGACTACTACCTGGCGCCGCGCCAGCAGTAGCGCCGCGCGGCCTTACGCCAGCAGCGTCGCCAGCTCGGCGGCCTTCTCTCCGGCGGACTGCGCCACGGGAGCGCAGGTGACCTTGCCTTTGTAGACGTTCACGCCCTTCTGGAGCGCCTCATCGCGGCGGCAGGCCTCCTCGAGGCCGAGCTTGGCGATGGCGCGCGCGTACTTCAGCGTGACGTTGGTCAGGGCGTAGGTGGACGTGTTGGAGACGGCGCCCGGGATGTTGGGCACGGCGTAATGGAGCACGCCGTGCTTGACGATGACGGGCTTGTCGTGGCTGGTGACCTCGGCCGTCTCCACGCAGCCGCCCTGGTCGACGGCGACGTCGACGATGACGGAGCCGGGGCGCATCTGCTTGACGATGGCCTCGGTGACGAGGCTGGGCGCCTTGGCGCCCGGGATCAGGACCGCGCCGATGACCAGGTCGGCCTTGGTCACGGCGTTCTGGATGTTCTCCTCGTGGCTCATCAGCGTCGTGGCCGCGTTGCCGAAGACGTCGTCGAGGTAGGCCAGGCGCGGCGCGGAGACGTCCAGGATGTTGACGCGGGCGCCCATGCCGACGGCGATCTTGGCCGCGTTGATGCCCACGACGCCGCCTCCGATGATCGTGACGACGCCGCGGTGCACGCCGGGCACGCCGCCCAGGAGGATGCCGCGGCCGCCGTGGTGCTTCTCCAGGAACTGCGCGCCGATCTGCACGCTCATCTTGCCGGCGACCTCGCTCATCGGGGTCAGCAGCGGCAGCGAGCCGTCCTTGAGCTGGATCGTCTCGTAGGCGACGGCGCGGATGTTCTTCTTCTGGAGGAACTTGATGAGGCCCGGCGCCGCCGCGAGATGGAGGTAGGTGTAGAGGATCTGGCCCTCGTGGAAGAACTCGTACTCCTGCTCCAGGGGCTCCTTGACCTTGATGATCATGTCGGCGTCGTCGAAGAGCTTCTGCTTGTCGGAGACGAGCGTCGCGCCCGCGTCCTTGTACTCCTGGTCCGCGATGCCCGAGCCGAGCCCCGCGCCCTTCTCGACGAAGACCTTGTGGCCGTCGGCCGTCAGCGCGCGAACGCCGCCGGGCACCAGGCCCACGCGGTGCTCGCGGTTCTTGATCTCTCTCGGAACGCCGATTTTCATGTCGAAATCCTCCGTCCTTCGACGAGACTCTATCATTTTGAGGACGGTCCGGTAAAATCGAGGGTCAGACCCTCGATTTTACCCGCGCGGCTGCTCCCAACGGCGGACGATCGGCAGGCGTCCGATGAGGCTTTGGGGCTGGCCGAGCGGCTCGTTGGCCGGGCCGCTCAGCACCGTCCCCTCCGGCGAGAAGCGCGAGCCGTGCACGGGGCAGTCCCAGGTGCCCTCGGCCTGGTTCCAGCAGAGCCGCCCGCCCAGGTGCGGGCAGACGGCGGTCTTCTCGATCAACGCGCCGTCCGGAGCGCGGTAGACGGCCTTCGGGGCCAGCCCCCCGCCGAGCACGGCGCCGCAGCCGGGCGGGATCTGGTCGACGGACTGGACATCCCCGGCTTCCGCATAGCGCAAGTACTGCGCGGCGGCGTCCAGGTTCTCGCGCGCCAAGTCCAGCGCCCCTCCGGGAAAGCGGGCGGGATCGTAGACCCCGGCCCAGTCGTTGCGCCGGCCGACGATAAGGTCGGCCACGAGCAAGCCGCCCAGCGTGCCGTGGGTCGTGCCGTTGCCGCAGTCGCCGGTGACGACGTAGACCTCGCGCGTGTCGGCCGGATGCCGGCCGGCGAAGCCGATGCCGTCGGAGGTCTCTTGGACCTG
>CAZZGQ010000208.1:0-5860 GCA_964653765.1 uncultured Elusimicrobia bacterium
CCGTCTTGATCGAGGGGGCGATGACGATCTCCGTGGACTGCATCTCGCGGATCGTGGAGGCGCCGACGGTGCCCATGCAGGTGCGCAGGGCGCCGACGAGGTTCTGGCTGCCGTCGTCGAGGCGCGACGGGCCGTAGAGGATCTCCTCCAGCGAGCCCGTGACGCCGACGTGGATGCGGGTGCCGCGCGGCAGGTTGGCGTGCGGCGTGGCCATGCCCCAGTGATAGCCCTGTCCCGGGGCCTCCTTGGAGCGGGCGAACGCGGAGCCCACCATGACGCCGTCGGAGCCGCAGGCGATGGCCTTGCAGACGTCGCCGCCGGTGGACATGCCGCCGTCGGTGATGATCGGCACGTGCTTGCCCGTGCGCTTCATGTGGTGATCGCGGGCGGCCGCGCAGTCGACCGTGGCCGTGACCTGGGGCACGCCGATGCCGAGCACGCCGCGCGAGGTGCAGGCCGCGCCCGGGCCGACGCCGACGAGCAGGCCGCCGATGCCCGCTTCCATGAGCTCCAGCGCCACCGAGTAGGTGACGGCGTTGCCCACGACGACGGGGATCTTCATCTTCTTGCAGAACTTCGCCACGTCGAAGGGAACGTACTTCGTGGCCTTGTGGCGGACCGTGGTGACCGTGGACTGCACGACGAAGACGTCGCAGCCGGCTTCCTCGGCGATCGGGCCGTACTTGGCAGCGTTCTGCGGGATCGTGGAGACGGCGCACGGCACCTTCGCCTTCTTGATCTCGGCGATGCGCTCGGCGATCAGGTCTTCCTTGACCGGCTTGCGGTAGAGCTCCTGGACGAGCTTGGTGCTCTCCTCGGGGCCGGCGCCGGCGATCTGGGCGACCACCTCGCGCGGCTTCTCGTAGCGCGTGTTGATGCCGTCCAGGTTGAGCACGCCCAAGCCGCCGAGCTTGCCCATCGCGATCGCGAACTGGGTGTCGACCACGCCGTCCATGGCGGAGGCGAGGAAAGGGATCTCGAGCTTGAGATCGCCGATGTTGAGCGAGGTGTCCACCTCGTCGGGGTTGACGGTCACGTCGCCGGGAACCAGCGCGATCTCGTCGAATCCGTAGGCCCTGCGGGCCTCGCGGTCACGGCCAATGAAGAACGCCATCGCTACCTCCGGGACAGAGGATTTTTCCGGCACGTCATTGTATCAAATTCGACACGGGCTTTTGGAAGCGGCAAAAAATGAGGAGGCCCGCCTCGCGGCGGGCCCCCGGTCGCGTCCTCGCGCGACGCGTCTTAAGTGTACTTGCCGGACTCGTAGAACGGCTCCTTGCCGCCCTCCGAGGTCATGGCGTCCTTGGCGTTCTCCACTTGCTCGCGGGTCTGGCGCGCCAGGCCCTCGCCGCGCTCGCGGCCCTTGCGGAAGAGATCGGCGAGCTGCTCCCGGGTCTCCGCTCCGGTCTGCCAAGCGTAAAGCAGCCCCACGCCCACCCCGGCGAGGAAGCCGACGAACGCGCCGATGCCGGCTCCGCCCCCGCCCCTGTTCTGGTACTGTCGCATGGACATCCTCCTTGCTGGTCTTAACGGCTAAAGGGTGCGCCGGTGGCGCCGCAGGCTCGCGCGGCCGTTGCGATGGTGGCCGGCTCCGTCGTGGCCCAGGTGCAGCAGGTCCTTGAGCTTGCCGTAGAGCTCGTGCCCGCCTTCGGCCCGCTCGTAGAGCAAGAGCGCCGTCGTCGCCGCTCCGATGGCGGCGCCGAGGAGGAGCAGGCCGAATCCGGTCGGGGTCTCGGTCCTCCTCATGCGCGCGCCTCCCGGTCGAAGCGATATCCGACGCCGGGGACGGTCACGATGCGTCGGCCGAAGCGCCGGCCCAGCTTGCGGCGCAGCGAGGAGACGTGCACCTCGATGGTGTGGGGGTCCTTGTACACCGCCGTGTCGTAGCCCCAGACCGTCTCGAGGAGGAAGGGCGCTCCCAGGACCCGGCCGCGCTTCTGGACGAGGAGGGTCAGCAGGTCGAACTCCTTGCGCGTCAGCGGCAGCTCTTGTCCGGACACGGTGGCGATGCGTCCGGCTTGATCGATCTTGAGGGCGCCCACGCGAAGGAACGGGTCGGGGGGCGGCTCCTCCGGCTTGCGCTTGAGCACGGCGCGCAGCCGCGCGAGCAGCAGGCGGGAGCCGACCGGCTTCACCAGATAGTCGTCGGCGCCGATCTCGAGACCCTCTGCTTGCTCGGCCTCGGCGCGCCTCATGGCCGACATCAGCACCACCGGCATCGACGCGGTCCGTCGGTCGCTCTTCAGTCTCCGGCACAGCGTCAGGCCGCTCATGGCGGGCAGCACGACGTCGCTGAGGATGAGGTCGGGCCGCTGGCTGTTGGCGGCGGCGACGGCCTGATCGCCGCGCTCGGCGGTGATGACGCGGAAGTCCGCTTTCTCGAGCAGGTCCCGCAGCAAGAGCCGGGCGTCGGGCTCGTCATCGACCAAGAGGATCTTGTAGCTCACGGGTCCATGGTAGCACTGGCTCCCGCGAGACGGCTGTAACGGCGCGGTCAGCGTTGGTTGAGGGTCCCTTGAGCGCACGGGCGCGCGGTGCGGCCGGCGCCGTAGATGCTCCCGGCCACGATCACGGCGGGCAGCTGCCAATCCCAGAAGCTCAGGTAGACGTCGTAGACGTGCAGGAAATGCGGGGCGATCAAGTAGAGATCGAGCAGGGCGATGAAGGTCACGGCGAGGGCGGCCGTCGCCGCCGGCGCCAAAGGCATGGGCCGCCTGAAGTACAGCCGGAAGACGGGGACGAAGGTGACGAGCACGCCGCCGCAATGCACGGCGATCTTCAGTCCATGCGGCAGCTCCGTGTAGCCCGCGTGGATGAGCATCCCGGCGAGCACCCAAGCCGCGAAGGTGTAGCCGATCGCCACCGCCAAGCGGGCCGCCGTCGCCATGCGCGCAGTATAGCACCCGGCCTTGTAGGCCTTTTGACCGCCGCATGCCGGGCCGATCGGGGAAACGGGCGCCGCGAGGCGTCCTCCTATAATAGGCGCGATGAGAGGGGCCTTGATCGCGGCGCTATGCCTGTGGGGGGCCGTCACGCGCGCGACGGCCGTCGAGACCGTGCGGCTGCCCGAGATCCCGCCGGCGCCCGAGGCGGTCGCCTCGCCCCTGCCCGTCCTCTCCGCCGCGCCGCCGCTCGCGCCCGCCGCTCCGGCCCCGCCCGCTTCCTCCGAGGCGCCGGCCGCCCTGCAGGGCGCGCGCTTCGACGGGTCGCGACTGCCGCGCGGAGCGCGCGGGGTGTCGGCCGTCGTCGTGCGCTCGGCGCAGGATCTCTCCGGCCTGCCGCACGAGCCGCCCGCCGAGCCCCTGCTGCGGCGGCTGCGCCGGGAGGCCGGCCGGATGGCGCCCTACCGCGTCCTCGTCTACCGCGACTCGCGCGACGGGCGCTTCGCCGCCGTCGACTTGTCGGAGAAGCCCCATCTCATCGAGCGCTTCCCCGAGCAGGAGTCGCACGAGATCGCCTTGATCAAGAAGCTGCAGCGCCGCGCCAAGGAGCTGCAGATCCTGCTGCGCGAGACGGGCGCCACTCCTGACGTGCTCGTCGACGGGGTCGTCACCGAGCTCAAGACCCTCATGACACGGGCGCTCAAGATCAAGAACATCGTCAAGAGAGCCAACGCGCAGGTCCGCGAGCACGCCAAACGCCACGGCCTGGGCCCGGGCGCCGCCGCGCTCGATCTCCTCGAATACGACAGCGTTCCCGTCGAGACCGTCCAGACGGAGTTGGCCTCCTTCGGCCGCGAGCGCCGCGGCCGCGTCTACCTGAGCAAGGTCGTCGTCTTCGCGGGCGACGACATGCGCGTTTTCGCGCGCCAAGACGGCCGCTACGTCCTGGAGGACGAGCCCGCGCCGGCGGAGCCTCCGCGGCGGACGCCGCGAGCGAGAGACCTGCGCCTCCTGCGGCGCCTGCTTCGGGAAGGCCTCATCGCGCGGGCGGAGCGCCTGCTCGCGGAACTTCAGGCTCCGCCGGCCGGCGAGGCGGACCATCCCCTGGCGCGCGCGCGCCGATTGATCGACGAGAAGCGGCGGGCGGGACGGCTCGAGCGCTTGCGCCGCCGCGGCCAGCTGCCGGCGGGCGTCTAGCGCAGCTGCAGGTTGAAGCGGACCTTCAGCGGTCCGACATCGGCCGCGTCCACGCGGCCCATGAACATGCCCGCCAAGCGCGTGAAGCGGGTGAGGTGCCCCACCCTCTGCTTCTCCGTGATCCGCGTCTTGGCCCGGAGCGCGCCCATCGATTGTCCGCAGAGCGCGACGCCCTCCAAGGGAGCGCAGGGCCGATCGATCCGGGCGTGGTGGGCTTCGACGTCGTTCGGCTCGAGCGAGACCCGGACGTCTTGGGCGCTCGCGGCGGCCGTCATTCCCAGCAGCGTCGTCACGACGAGGATGGAGCGGGTCATGGTGTCGCGGGCAGCGTAGCCGGGGCCCGTTAAGGAGTTATTGCGGCTTGACCCCGTCGACGGAGCCTGTCATAATCCGCCTATGGAGAACGCCCCTATGCCTCTTTCAGCCGATCACCGCGTCGGCGTCGGCAAGGCCATCGTCCTCAGCCTGATCACCTGCGGGGCTTACGGCATCTACTGGAACTACACCCTGTTCCGCTCGATGAACGTCCTGCTCGAGCGCGAGGAATTCGATTTCCTCAAGTGGTTCCTCCTCTGCGCGATCACCTGCGGGCTCTTCAACATCTATTACCAGTACAAGATCGGCTCCGAACTCCAGGCCTACCTGACCCGCCAGGGGATCGAGGGCCGCAACCAGAACCTGGCCGTGATGGGCTTGGTGCTGGCGCTCTTCAAGCTCAGCGTGGTCTCTCACGCGATCTTCCAGTACGAGCTCAACCGGCTATGCGCGGCCTGAAGCCCTTCGAGGCGGTCGCCGCCGCGGCTTGGTCCGCCCTGGCCGGCCTGGCCGCGCTCGACGCCTCCGGCCTGCTGCCGCTCTCGCGCTTCGACGGGCTGCCGCTCTGCCCCTTCAAGGCTCTGACGGGCGTGCCCTGCCCGGGCTGCGGCATGACCCACGCCCTCGTCGCCGCTTTCGAGGGGCGCTGGCAAGCTTGCGCGGCGCTTCATCCGCTCGCCTTGCCGCTGCTCGCGGCGTGGACGGCCTGGCTGGCATGGGGCGCGCTCAACCGCGCCCGCGGCCGCGCCTTCTCCGCCGGCTGGCCCGATCTCCTCGGCGGCAAGCGCGCCTGGGCGGCGCTCGCCGTCGTGCTGCTCGTCTGGGCCGGCCGCCTCGACGCGGGCCAAGTCGAGAGCATGGTCTGCGACATGACGCCCAAGACGCTCAAGCCGCTGCTCTCGGAGAAGGCCGTGGGAGGGCCCGTCGAGCGCCGCCACGAGCCGCACGCCATCGTCGAGAAGGCCGCCCTCTCCGACGGCATCCACCTCTTCATCCGCCAGGGCGACTGCGACCGCTACGGCAAGCGCTACGAGTTCTCGCGCGTCCCCGACTCGACGTCTCTGGGCAAGCGCGTCTACTACGCCTCCGTGGCGGCGGCGCTCCTCAACCGGACGCTGACCGACACCGGCGCCCTCGACGCCGCGCTCGCCCAGGAGTTCACCGACGCGCTCCCGTCCCTGCGCGACTGGCTCTTCGAGCGCACCGACAAGCCGCGCGCCTGGGGCGAATGCAACGCCGGCCGCTGCGTCACCGCCTTCCAGTGCGAGGACGCCGTCTGCACCATCGAGGTCCGACGCGACGACCCCGGCCACATCCAGCTGATCGCCTCCTACGACTTCCCCGACTCCACGCGCTAGGACCTCTGGGCCCTTGGCCCGACGGCTCGCACAATGGTAAACTTACCCATCATTGCGGGATGGTGAAACGGTATCACGGCAGACTCTGAATCTGCTTTTCTAGGT
>CAZZGQ010000209.1:0-5789 GCA_964653765.1 uncultured Elusimicrobia bacterium
GCGCCGCCGGTTCGCGCCGCAGCGCGCGCTGATCGTGTGGGACGAGAAGCTGAAGACCCTGGCGCCGTGGCTCGAGGCGATCCCGCGCGAGTCGCCGCGGGCGTATCTCTGCCGGGATCATGCCTGCGGCAAGCCGATCTCCGATCCCCGCGCCCTGGAGGAAGCCCTTGGAAGCCGTTGACGCGGAGAAGGCGCGGCGCAAGGAGCTCCACCGCAAGTCGATGATCGTCACCGGCGCGCTGATCGCCGGCTCGGCGCTCGCCGCGGCGTGGCTGGGCTTTGCCCCTTCGTGGCTCGTGCCGCGCTTCAGGCTGGGAGCGGCCGGGCCGACGCCGAACCCCGAGGCCAAGCTCGCGCCCATGGCGGTGCGCTGGCGGCCTTTCGGCGCGCGCCGGGACGACCGACTGACGTTGTTGAACCTCGCCGCCGCCTGGTCGGCGCCGAGCCGCGTCATGGACGGGACGGCGTATGCCGATCCGGAGGTGGCGAAGCTGCTGGACGAGCGTTTCGTCGCCGTCCGCGTCGACGCCGACGAGCGTCCGGACCTGGCGCTGAGATACCTGGGCCAAGGCTGGCCGACGACGGCGCTGCTGCTGCCGAGCGGGGAAGTCCTGGCCGACGGCACCTTCATGGACGCCGCCCTGCTCAAGCAGTGGGCGACGGAGATCGCGCAGAAGTACGAGGAGAAGCGCGCCGACGTGCTGGCCTCGCAGGAGCAGGCGCGACGGCAGCGGGCGCAGGCCGCCGAGGGCGCGCCGCTCTCTCGCGAGGCCGCCTACGCGCGGGCCGCGCGCGCCCTGGTCTCGACGTGGGCGGGGCCGACCGTGTTCCCGCGCTTCGATCGCCTCGGGGCCTTGGCGAGCGTAAAGGCCTCCTGGGCCGCGCCCTTGGAAAAGCAGGGCCTGGCGGCCGCGTTGGCCCTTCAAGACGGCGACGGCGGCTTCCTGCGCGATCGGGGTCCCGCCCCGACGGCGGACACGGAGAAGCGGCTGGGCGACCAGGCGGACGCCCTGGCCTACCTGGCCAAGGCGCAGCCGGGCGCGGCGGCGCGGCTGCGCGGCTTCGTCGACGCGCGCCTAGCCTTGCCCGGCGGCGGGTATCGCTCGGCGGTCTGGAAGGGCGGGCAGGACGAGCGCGCCTTCTGCGACGAGAGCGCGCGGATGGCGGCGGCCATGCTGGGCGATCCGGCGGCCACGCCGGCCGAGAAGCGGCATGCCCGGCGCACGATCGCCGCCTTCTGGAGCGGCCGCGTGAAAGGCCTGGCCCGGCGCGGGCTGAAGGACGGCGTCCGCGGCCTGCTGGGCGATCAACTGGGCTTGCTCGAAGGCTTGATCGCCGCGGGCCGGGCCGCGGAGGCCCGCGCCCTGGAAGGCGCCATCGAGCGCGAGCTGCTCGCGGCGGATGGGCGGGCCTTCTACGATCGCCCCGAGAGGAGGGAACTTTTTGGCGACCTCGATCGTATACCCTTCGGAGGCCTTAACGCCCGCGCGCGCAGGGATTTGACGACCCTGGGAATGGCGGAACGCGCGCAGGCGGTGAAAGGCTGGCTGTGGAGCCATGCCGATGGCCTCGACGCGGGCGAGCTGGCATTGCTCGCCCAGGGGGAGCGCGATGATCGCATGGATGCTGGCGGCGGCCCTGGCGGCGGGAGCCCGCGCTGAGACGGGACGCACGGCGCTGACGGACGCGGCCATCGAGCAGCGCAAGGCGGAGCTCGATCAGGCGTACCAGGAGGCGGCGGGCGACGCGGAGGCCGAGTTCCGCGACAGCGTGGCCTTCCACACCCGGCTCAAGGACGAACGCCTGGACTTCGAGCGCCGGCTGCTCGACGGCCGCAAGGCGATGCTGGACTCGCTCAAGGGCCTGCCGTCGGGCCGGCGCCAGGCCGTTTTCGACGGCTTCCACGTGGATGAAGCGCGCCGGCGCCAGGAGTTCCGCGAGCACGTGGCGCAGCTCAAGGCGTCGTTCCGGCGGAAGTTCCTCGACGAGCGGGCCGACGCCAAGCGCGCGCTCAAGCGGCAGCGCGAAGCCCTTGTCGAGCAGCACCAGCGTTAGCCGAAGGCCCAGGACCTTTGCCCGGACGTTGTTGGGTCGAAGGGCTCAAGAGCGAGCGCACGGGGATCGGCTATGATGAGCCCATGAACCGCGGCTTCCTGTCGTCGCTCTGCCTCTTCTCCCTCTTGCCAGCCGCCCGCGTCGCCGCGGCCGAGCAGACGCTCTGGTCCGTCAACATCAGCGGTGTCAACGAGCAGATCGAGGCGCTGGAGAAGCAGGGCAACGCGGTCAAGATCAAGAGCCTTGTTCCGGGGGCGCTCACGGAGACCGTCGTCGTCGACGTCCAACCGGGTGCTTTTTCCGAGTCGGCTCCGCGCGAGCGGGTGCTGAGCGGCAAGAACGGCGACGTCGCTTTCAACTCCGCCGTCGAGGACTTCGAGGGGAGGAACTACACGGTCGACGCCAAGCTCTTCGCGGTCGACTATCTCGGCGCGATCCACGTCGTGGCCGTGCTGACGCCTGGGAGCTCCGATACGCACCTGCTGTACGTCGTAAAAGACCGTTCGCAGCCCGATCCGGTCGTTTTCCCCGAGCAAACGGTGCTCATGACCGGCGGGAGCGTCAGGCTCAAGGACTTTTTGATCCGCTTCAAGGGCCCGCGGCCGGCGCCGCCGGGGCCGGCCTACAATCCCATCCCGGACTCGATGTTTCTTCCCGGTGTCGTGATCCCGGCCATCCAGTAGCGCGAAGCCGCTTAGAAGGAATCGGCCCCGCCCTTGTTGGCGTTCTTGTCCAGCGAGATCAGGAAGTCGGCCACGTAGCCGATCTCCTCGTCGCTGAGCTGGTCGCCCCACTTGGGCATGTAGACCATCGGCGCGGGCTTGGACGGATCGGCGGGGGAGGGGATGACGCCGCCGCGGATCTTCTTGATCAGCTCGTCCTTGGTGTAGCCCTCGGCCACTTTCGTCAGCGACGGGATCTGGCCGCCGACGACGTTGTTGTTGGGGTAGCCGCCGCGGCCGTTCTCGGCGTGGCAGGCCACGCAGCCGGCCTTGTTGAAGAGCACTTCTCCGCGGTGGATGCCGTCCAACGCCACGGCATCGGGGCGGTTCCACGGGCGGTTGGCCTTATCGCCCCAGGCCTGGCCCTTCTGCGCGGAGAGGTAGGCCACGAGGTCCTTGCGCGCGTCCTCCTTCAGGTTGAAGGCGGGCATGACCGTCTCCTTGCGCCAGTCATGCGGGTTCTGCAGCCACTTGTCCAGCCACTGCGGGGTCTTGCGGAAGCCGATGAAGGTCAGGTTGGGGCCCCACGAGCCGCCCTTGTCGCCGATGGTGTGGCACTTCACGCAGCCCAGGCCGTTGAAATAGGCCTCGCCGCGCGCCACGGGATCGGACGTCTCCTTCTGGCAGGCCGCCAGGCAGACGATGGTGAGAAGAACGGCCCAATACTGGACTTTCATGCGGTTAGACTCCTCCGATCAGAAGCGAGACGAAGATCAGCGGCAGATAGGCGAGCGAAGCCAAAAAGAGGCGGCGAGTGTCGACGGCCTTCAAGGACCAGCTGGCTTTGAGGCCGAGGGCCAGATAGCCGGCGGAGAGGGCCAGGGCCGCGAAGCCGTAGCCCTTGCCGGCCATGCCGAGGAAGACGGGCAGCAGGGCGGCCGGCAGGATGGTGAAAGAGTGCATGGCGATCTGCGCCGCGGTCAGGCCGCCGTGGGGATCGACGACGGGCATCACCTGGAAGCCGGCGCGACCGTAGTCCTCGCGGTAGAGCCAGAACAGCGAGAGGAAATGGGGGATCTGCCAGAGGAACTGGATCGCGAAGAGCGCCCAGGCCTGGGGGGCGAGGTGCCCGCGGGCCGCGGCCCAACCGATGAGCGGCGGCGTGGCGCCGGCGGCCGCGCCCACCCACGTCGTCTGCGGCGTGACCTGCTTGAGCGGGGTGTAGACGAACGCGTAGGCGGCGATCGTGGCGGCCGTCAGGGCGCAGGCCAGGCCGCCGCAGCCCGCCCACAGGATTCCGAGGCCGGCGGCGCCGAGGAGCCCGCCCAAGGCGCCGGCGCGCCGCGCGCTGACGCGGCCGCTGGCGACCGGGCGGCGGCTGGTGCGCGCCATCTTGGCGTCCTGCGGGCCCTCCAGGGCCTGGTTGAGGCAGCCGCAGGCCGCGGAGGCGAGGCCGGTGCCGAGCACGAGCCAGAAGAGCTGCCAGCGGTCGTAGCCGCCGGCGATGTCGTAGCCGAGAGCGGCCGTCAGCATGACGAGCAGGGCGATGCGCGGCTTGGCGAGCGTCACGGCGTCTCTTATCGGCATCGCACCGCCCGCAGCGTCCAGGTCATGCAGGCGCCCAGCAGCAGCGCGCCCACCGCCAAATGCGTCGCCGTCGTGGCCGCCGCCAGGGAGAAGCCGCCCGCGAAATTCGAAGAGAATCGCGCGCGGAAGGAGAGGTAGCCCAGCATCAATTGGAGCGGGAGGATGAGGCTCATGAGGGCCGACGGGCCGAAGAGGAAATCCTCTCGCGCGCCCCGGGTGCCGACGATCATGACGGCGAGCGTCACGACGCCGGCCCAGAGGGCGTGGAGGGGAAGGCCCATGCCGGTGTGGCGCAGCAAGGCGCCGAAGGCGACTTGCGCATACGTGATGCCGGTCGCGGCAAAGCCCATCTTCCATAGGTTCGCCGAGCCTGAAGGCGCGGCGGACTCGAACCACGGCGTCGTCGCCTGGGCGATGCAGACGAGCAGGCAGAACACGGCTTCCGCAAGGCAGGCGTGGGAGATCGAGACGGCGGGCGGCAGGCGCAGCAGCACGGTCAGCCCGCCCAGGACGGCCTGCAGCACGATGGCGGCCGAGGCGGCGTAGCCGAGGCGGCGGACCCAGGCGCGCGGCTCGGAGACGGCCAGCCAGCCGGCGAGGACGAACGTGAGCAGCGCGACGGTCCCCGCGATCATCCGGTGGCCGTGCTCGAAGCGCACGCCGCCCAGCATCGGCGGCAACACCTTCCCGAAGGACAAGGGCCAATCCGGGACGGAGAGGCTCGAGCCCGTGGAGGTGACCAGGGCGCCGGCGATCAGCAGGAGGAAAGCGCAGAAGCAGACGAGCTTGGCGAAGCGATTGAGGCCGCTCGCGCGGCCGACCTGCGGCACCGACAGGCGCGCGACGGCCAGGCGCTCGACCGCGAGGCGCTCGACGGCGACGGCGTCAGTCATTGCGGGCACGCTCGATGCGGTAGACGGTCACGGTGATCGCGGCCAGCAAAGCGAAGGTGGCGGCCAGCAGCATCAGGATGCCGATCGAGATCGCCTTGCCGATGTTGGGATTGTCGCTGAGCCCGAAGCAGACGGCGCAGGCCGCGGCGGGCGCGCTCGGCAGCAGGGCCAGCCAGAGAGCGGCCATGGGTCTAGCGCAGCGTCTGGTAGCGCCGCAGGAACCAGGCGAGATAGGCGACGCTCGCGACGGCGCCGACCCAGGCGGTGACGCCCAGGCCCGTCGCCTCGTGCGCCTTCGACCAGTTGAGCAGGAACGCCATCAGCCCGATCGAGCAGGCGATGAAAAACAGATGGAAATACTTGAGGCTCACTTCGTCTCCTGCGGCTGGACGTGGTCACCCTGCGGCATCTCGTGCGTGGCGCCCTCGGGCTGCTCGCCCTCGGTGCGCTCCGCCTCGACGCTGGTGTGGGTGGTGCGGTCGCGGAGCAGGTGCTGGTCCAGCGGGACCAGGAGGAAGCCGATGCACGTGAAGAGCATGATGCCCAGGAACGCGTAGATCAGCTTGTGCTCGCCCTTGAGGTGCATGAAGAA
>CAZZGQ010000210.1:0-5779 GCA_964653765.1 uncultured Elusimicrobia bacterium
TCGGAGTTGCGCGGCCCGGGTCGGGTTTCCGGCACGAGTGTGACGGAAACCCCGCTCGAGCTATTCAAAATCCAAAACGGAGCAATGAGCCCGGCTACCCGAGATAGGCGGCGGTGACGCGGGGGTCGGCGCGGAGGACGGCTGGAGTGCCTTCGAGGACGATGCGGCCGTGCTCCAGGACGTAGGCGTAGTCGGCGAGCTCGAGGGCCTTCTTGGCGAACTGCTCGACGAGAAGGAGCGTCGTCCCCGCGTCCTTCAGGCGGCGCAGGGTGGCGAAGACCTCCTGGACCACTACGGGCGCCAGGCCCATCGACGGCTCGTCGAGCAGGATGATCTTCGGCCGCGCCATGAGCGCGCGCCCCAAGGCCAGCATTTGCTGTTCCCCTCCCGACAAAGTGCCCGCCGCCTGGGCGCGCCGCGTTCCCAGGATGGGGAACAGCGCGTAGACGCGCTCTAGGTCCTGCGCCGCGGCGGCGCGGGCCCCGGCGAGCTTGGGAAGCCGCGGGAACGCCCCGAGGAGCAGGTTGTCCTCGACCGAGAGCGGCGCGAAGACCCGCCGGCCCTCGGGCGAATGGGCCAAGCCGAGGCGAGCGACGCGCGAAGGAGCCCGCCCGCCCACAGGCGTCCCGTCCAGGACGATCCGCCCGCGCCGCGCCGGCAGCTGCCCGGAGATCGCCCGGAGAGCGGTCGTCTTACCGGCGCCGTTGGCCCCGATCAGCGCGGCGACCGCCCCGCGCTCCACGCGCAGCGACAGCCCCACCAGGACCTCGCTGGTGCCGTAGCCCGCGTGCACATCTTGGACATCGAGGATCGGCTCGCTCATTCGCGCCCCAGGTAGGCCTCGATCACCCGCGCGTCGCGCTTGACGGCTTCGGGCGGCCCTTCGGCGATCACTTTGCCGCCGTCGAGCACCGTCACGCGCTCGCAGGCCTCGCTGACCACGTCCATGTGGTGCTCGATGAGGATCATGGCCACGCCCGTGACCCGCAGGCGGCCGAGGACCTCCAGCAGCCGCTCGGCGTCGGGTTGGGCCAGGCCGGCGGCGGGCTCGTCCAGGATCAGCAGCGCCGGCCGGCGCGCCAAGGCGCGCGCGATCTCGAGGAAGCGCTGCGCTCCGTAGGTCAGGTCCTTGGCCTTGCGTCGCGCCTGGTCGCCCAGGCAGACGAGCTCGAGCAGGGCCATGGCCTTGGCGCGGGCGCGCCGCTCCTCGCCCCGCGCAAGCCCCAGGAGCACCAGCGGCAGCGGGCAGCGATAGGCGTCATTGAGCGCCGCCATGACGTTCTCGAGCGCGGTGAGCTCGCCGAAGAGCTGCAGGTTCTGGAACGTCCTCGCGATGCCGGCGCGGGCCACGCCCACGAGGCTGCCCTCCGGAAGCCGTCTTCCGCGGAAGCGGACCTCGCCGCCGCTCGGCGCGAAGAGGCCGGTGATCACGTTGACGGCGGTGCTCTTGCCCGACCCGTTGGGCCCGATCAGGCCCCGCACCTCGCCCGGATCGACGGTCATGGAGACGCCGTCGACGGCCCGCACTCCTCCGAAGCGCCGTTCCAGCGCGCGTATCTCCAGCAGGGGCCCTTTCTCGCGCTCCTGGCGGCCGAGGGCTTCCTCGAGAGACGAAGGTGCCGGCGGCGGGGGCTCCTTCAGGCCGAAGAGGCGCTTGAGCGGAGGGGCCACCGCGCCCATCAGCCCGTCCGGCAGGCCGGCGACGACGGCGAACAGCATCAGCGCGAATATGCCTTTGCGCCAGTCTTCCGCGTTGGCGACCCGGAACGCCCCGGCCGTCAGCACCGCCATGGCGGCGATCGGAGCCAGGGCCTGAAAAGGGCGGACGCGCCGCCGGCGCAGCGCGCCGCCGCCCACGACCAGGGCGGCGGCCAGCCCCGCGCCGGCGAACAGCTCGAAGAGCCGCCGGTTCGAGAGCAGGTTGGGCAGCAGGACGATGATGCACGAGCCCAACAGCGCGCCCCACAGGCTCTTGCGGCCCCCCAGGACCACGCCCAGCAGCAGGATGACCATCAGCTCCCAGCCGAAGCTCTCGGGCTGCAGATATTGAAAGTTGAAGGCGTAGAGCCCCCCCGCGAAGCCGCCGAGGGCCGAGCCCAGCGCGAAGGCGGCGACCTTGTGCCGGTAGGTGCCGATCCCCATGGCGTCGGTGGCGATGGGGCTGTCGCGCAGCGCCTCGAAGGCCCGGCCCCATTGCGAGGACAGGAGCTCGCGCATGGTCATCCAGGTCCCGGCCAGGAAAAGCACGCAGAGCCAGTAGAAGCCGCGGGCCGACATCGGGTGGCCGAGCAAGGCCGGGCGCGTCAGAGACAGCCCCTGCGCGCCGTTGGTCAGGCTCTCCCACTCGTTGAGCGTCGTCTGCGCCAGCGCCGAGAAGCTGAGCGTGGCCAGCGCGAACTGGGGCCCCTCCAGGCGCAGCGCCGGGAAGGCCAGCGCCCCGCCGGCCGCCAAGCCCACGACGGCCGCCGCTGCCAGCGCGGCGAGGAAGCCGAAATGCCAGCGCGTGACGCAGAGCGCCGCCGCGTAGGCCCCCAGCCCAAGGAACGCGGCTTGGCCGAGGTTGATCTGGCCTAGATAACCCACGCTGACATCGAGGCCGATGAGCAGGATGCCGTAGATGGCGAGCAGAGTGAGCAGGCCCAGCGCGTACGAGCTCGGCGCGATGAAGGGCACGCCGGCCAGGCACGCCAATGCCGCCAGCTCGCCCAGGCGCGCCATCACACCTTCCGGAGCGTCGCCTTGCCGAAGAGGCCGTTGGGCCGCACGGCCAAGGCGAGGATCAGCAGGACCAAGCCCGGCGCTTCCCTCCAGCCGCTGCCGACGTAGAAGCCCGCCAGGCCCTCGATCGCGCCCAAGCCGGCCCCCACCAGCGCGCAGCCGAAGCCGGAGTCCAGGCCCGCCACCACGGCGACCGAGAACGCCTTGAGCACGAGCTTGGAAGCCATCGTCGGCCCGACCGTCGTGATGGGCGAGATGAGCAGGCCGGCCACCGCGGCGACGACCCCGGACAGGGCATACGAAAGCTGGACGGTCCGCTTGGAGGAAATGCCCATCAGCTCGGCGGCGTCGGGGTCGGCCGCCACGGCCTCGAAGGCCTTTCCGAGGAGCGTCCGGCGCTTGAGCAGCTCCACCGCCCCCATCGTCACCAGCACGCCGACGGCCACGGAGATCTCGAGCGGCGTCACGCTGACTCCGAGGACATGCACCGGCTCCGAAGGGATCGGCGTCGGGAACGGCCGGTCCTCGCGGCCCCAGACGTTCTCGGCCAGGGAAGCGGCGAACAAGCCGAAGATGATCGTCAGGAGGATCCAGCCTTCGTTCTTCTGCTCGAGAGCCAGCCGGACCGCTGCCCGCTCCACAAAGAGCCCGAGCAGCCCGCCGATCGCCAGCCCGCCCAGGACGACGGCCCAATACGGCAGCCCGAAGCCGATCAGGGCCAGGCTGGCGAAAGCGGATAGCATGACCAGCTCGCCTTGGCCGAAGTTGAGGCTCTTGCTCGTCGCGTAGGTGAGCTGGAAGCCGTACGCCACCAGGGCGTAGACGAGGCCCATGAGGGCCCCGCTGACGACGATCTGCCCTAAGAGGGAGACCACGCCGGGTCGAGCGCGGCTACTTGGAGCGGCCGGCCTTGGTCAGGCGCTCGCGGTCGGCCTGGTCGGCGAAGACCACCCGGCCGTCCTTGACCGCGCCCATGACGACCTGCTCGCGGCGGAACGCCTCGTGCGTGTCCTCATTCATCGGGTCCCAGGCGGAGTAAGGATGCCGCCAAGTGGCGATCACGCCGTGCACCGGCTCCTTGAGGTCCTCCAGGGCCGCCTTGATGGCGTGCGTCTCGGCGCTCTTGGCCTGCTTGATGGCCGCGGCCATGAGGTAGACCGCGTCGTAGCCCTGCGCCGCCGACATCGCCGAGGGGATGCGCGAGACGTGGTAGGCCTTGTGGTAGGCGTCGATGAACGCGCGGGCCTTGGGCGAGATCGGCTCCTCGATGAACGTCTGCGGCATCAGCGCGCCGTTGCCATTGGCGCCGGCGTTGTCGATGAAATTGGACATCGACAGCGGCCAACCGCCGATCAGCGGCACGCGGAAGTCGAGCTTGGCCATGCCGTTGGCCACGGCGGCGAGCTCGGGCCCGATGCCCCAGATCAGCACGGCCTGGGCTCCGGCGGCCTTCGCCTTGAGCAGCTGCGCCGTCATGTCCTTGTCGCCGATGTTGAAGGTGTCGGTGGCCACGATCTGCAGCTTGTTGCCCTGCTCGGTGTTGCGCTTGAAGAGGTCGTGGTAGCCCGAGACGCCGTAGTTGGTGGAGTCGGTCAGGACGGAGACCTTGGTGAAGCCGCGCCGGATCGCCTCCTCGATGACCATCGCCGACTGGAGCGTGTCGTCGGCGGAGAAGCGGAAGATCGACAGGTCCTTCACGTTGCCGCCCGCGGCCGTCCAGGGCGTCATCGAGCCCGTTCCGGCGGCCGGGGTGATGATCTTGGTGATGCCCTTCTCCTGCAGATACTTGTCGCCGGCGATGGCCACGCCGGTGTTGACGGTGCCGATGACGCCGGAGAGATCGGGCATCGACGCCAGCTCTTGGGCCACGAGGGCGCCGCGCTCGTTCTTGGCCTCGTCGTCGCGCTCGACGGCGACGATCTTCATCTTCTTGCCGCCCACGTCGACGCCGCCGGCCTTGTTGATCTCCTCGATGGCCAGCTTCGCGCCGTCGCGCATCGACGTCCCCATCGGGGCCGAACCGCCGGAGAAGGGACCCGTGATCGCGATCGTGATCGTGTCCGCCGCGGCGCAGAACGCCGTAGCCGCCATCAGCACCGCCGCCGCTAGAGCCGTCTTTCTCATTGTCTCCCCCAAGTGAACGTGATTTGACGCGACTCTATATAAAAGGAAGCCGCGGGATCAATGGCCACGCAGCTCGCTGACGCCGGAGCGGTAATAGAGCAGGACCTTGAAGACGTAGTCCCGCGTCTGCCGGTACAGCCGCCGGCGCGCCAGGAAGCGCGGTCCGGCGTTGTAGGCGGCGATCACCCGTTGGATGAGCCAGCCCGGCGCCCGCGTGAAGGCGACGCCCTCCAGGTGATAGCGCTTCCAGGCGCGGCGGAAGAGATAGGCCAGGTAAGCCGTCCCCGCGGCGATGTTCGCCAAGGGGTCAAGGAGGGCGCGCCGCTCGGCTCCGGCGGTCCGCGGCATGACCTGCATCAGCCCGATCGCCCCCGCGGACGAGTGAGCTTGCGACGAGAACTCGGACTCGGCGGCGATGATCGACTTCACGAGCCGGGCGTCCAGCCCCCGCGCCGCCGCCTGGGCCTCGATGGCCGCGTCGTAGCGCGAGGTCTGCGGCCGCTTCAAGAGCCGGCGGAAAGAGCGCTCATAAGCGAGCGGCGGGACGTCGGGGATCGGCAGGATGAAGGGGACCTTCGTCGGGAGCCTTCGCTCCGCGGCCGGCGGGCCGACGACGAGGGAGATGGAAGCCTGCTGGCGCGCGGCCTCGGGAGCGGCCCATGGCGCCCGCGCCGCCGAATCGTAGAAACGGCCCAGCTCGGTCGCCGGGACGGCGTTGAGGGCGTAGAGGTCGGACGAGGCGATGTGGCCCTGGGCTGAAGCGGCCACGGCCCACGCGACGAGGAACGAGAAGGCTGCCATAGATACGGCTCCACGAGCGCCGGGCCGCACGGGCCCGGCGCGACATTCCTCGGCGTTCCCGCTCCGTCACGCAAACCAAACACGGCCGTGAAAAAACGGGAACGTGGATCATAGTAAAGGCCGCGCGCGGGACCTA
>CAZZGQ010000211.1:0-3438 GCA_964653765.1 uncultured Elusimicrobia bacterium
ACGAGATCGCTCTGGGAGATCACGCCGAGCAGGCGCTTGTGGGGGCCCACGACCGGAGCGCCCGAGATCTTGTTCTTGGAGAAGGCGGAGACGGCTTTTCGCAGCGTGTCGTCGGGGCCGAGCGTGACGAGCCGCGTGTTCATGATGTCTTTGGCGGTGAGCATGCGGAAACTCTAGCATAGGGCTCGGCGACTCTTGTAGGATCGCGGCGTGACGCCTCGGTTTCATGTCGGCACCAGCGGCTTCGGCTACCGCGAGTGGAAGGGCAAGTTCTATCCCAAGGACCTGCCCGCCTCCGCGCAGCTGCGCTACTACGCCGAGCGCATGGACGCCTCCGAGATCAACAGCTCCTTCTACGCGATGCCGCGCGCGGCCGTCCTGCGCTCGTGGGCGCGCGCCACGCCGAAGGGCTTCTCCTTCTCTTTTAAGGCGCCGGCCTCGATCACGCACCTGCGGCGGCTGCGCGCCGCGGAGGAGCCGCTGCGCGCGTTCCTCTCCGTCTCCTCCGCCGTGGGGCCCAAGCTCGGCGCCGTCGTGTTCCAGCTCCCGCCGGGCTTCAAGAAGGATTTGCCGCGCTTGGAGGACTTCCTGGCGGTGCTGCCGTCGCGGCGGCGCTTCGCCTTCGAGTTCCGGCACGCGAGCTGGTTCTCCGACGACGTCCTCTCCGCGCTGAAGGAAGCGCGCGCGGCGCTCTGCGTCAACGACGCGGACGTGAAGGGCTGCCCGCTCGTCTCCACCGCGGACTGGGGCGTCGCCAAGCTGCGGCGCGTGCGCTACACGGCGGCTGCGCTGCGCTCCTGGGCGGAAAGATTGTCGGCGCAGCCCTGGGCCGACGCCTTCGTCTTCTTCAAGCACGAGGAGACCGCTTCGGGTCCGAGGCTCGCGGCGCGGTTCTGTCAGATGCTGACCGAAGTCGGATTGACATACTCCGAGGGATGACCTAAGCTAAGGCGCGATGAACGCTCCTCTCGCGTCGTTGCTGCTGACGCTGCTCCTTGCCTGGCCGCTTTCCGCTCGCGCCGAGGACGAGCCGGCCCGGCCCGTGGACGACGCCTGCTACAACGAGCTCGGCATCCTGTGCCGCGGCGCCGAAGGGACCGCAGCCCTGAATTGCCTCGAGCGCTATAGCGACTCGCTGACGCCCTCGTGCCGCGAGGCCGTGAAGTCGGAACGCGAGACGCGCCGCAAACGCTCCGAGCAGGCGGCGCAGGAGCGGGCCGCCGCGGCCGCCGTGGCGGCGGCGGGGAGCGCGGCGACGACCGAGCTCGAGGCGCGCTTGGTGAAGGCGTCCGGCTCGGTGTACGTGCACACGTCCCGCCAGCCGGCGGAGCAGTTCATCCGCGCCGAGGAAGGCATGCCGCTCGAGCCGGGCGACATCGTCAGGACCGGCTCAGACGGCGCGGCCGAGATCTCCCTCGACGGCGAATCCCTTTTCTCGCTCGCCTCCAACACCGACTTCGCCGTGAAGTCGCTCAAGCCCGACGACGCCCAGCTGTTCCTGGGCCTGGGCCGGCTCGTGGCGAAGGTGCGCAAGCTCATGGCCGGCCAGCGGATGCGCTTCTCCACCCCGGCGGCCGTGGCGGCGGTGCGCGGCACGGAGCTCGCCATCGAGCAGCCGGAAGGAGACCAGCCCGCGCGCGTCGGGGTGCTCGACGAAGGCCGCGTCGAGGTCACGCGCCCCGAAGGCGGCCCCGGCGTCACGCTCTCGCCCAACCAGGAGACCGACGTCGCCCGCGGCAAGCCGCCAACGCCGCCCAAGCCCCTGGCCGCCCTGCTCACGGCCAAGTCGTCCATCGCTCCTCTGCGCGGGCGCCTGACCGAAGTGCGCCGGCAGTGGAAGAAGCGCACGCTCATCGAGCGCGAGACCCAGCGCGTGCAGCTGGCGCAGAAGGCGCCCTTGCCCGCGCTCAACCTGCCGCACGTGGGCCCGGCGCAGCGTCAGCGCACGTACGGGGAGGCGCTGCAGAAGCGCTCGCCAGCCTCCGCGCCGCGGGAGCCCGCGGCGCCGCAGCGGCGGCCCGCTCCTCCGCGCCGGTAGGCCGGCGCGCGCGAGGTCCTAGCGGACCTCGACCATGTCCTCGGCGAACTGCTCCTTGGTCTCGCCGCACTCCGGGCAGACCCAATCGGCCGGGACGTCTTCCCACTTCGTGCCGGGAGCGATGCCGTTGGCCGGATCGCCCTTGGCCTCGTCGTAGACGTAGCCGCAGATCTGGCACATGTACTTGCGCTGGCCGGCCTGCGCCTGCGCGACGTCGGCTTGGCGCATCAGCTCGGCCATGGCGCGAGACTGCTTGAGGACGCCGGCGGACAGCGCGTCCTGCGAGGCCGCGACGGGCATGGGCTTGGCGGTGTTGACCTGCAGCTCGGCCTTGATCGCGGCGGGGACGGCGGCGGGCGCGGCGGCGTCCGTCGGCGCGACGACGGCCGCGGCGGGACCGGCGGCGCCGGCGGCCACGACGGTGGCCGGCAGCTCCGGAACGGCGGACTTCAGGGGGGCGGCATGCGCGGCGACGGCGAGCAGGACGAGGGGGAGGATGGTCATGGGGCAAGCCTACGAAACAACGGGGCGGCTTCCCCTGAAGCGTTGGTCCCAACCGCCGTCTCGAAAAAGGCCCAGAGCGGTTGGGACCAAGACTTAGGCCGTGGGTCCTACTACCAGGAGTAGCGGACCGTGTAGGTGATGACCGTCTCGCCGTCCTGCTTCACCGGGGCGTCGAACTCGACGGTCTGGGCGTCCTTCTTCTTATAAGGCATCGAGGCGTCGACGATCTTCCAGTTGGTCCAGCGGTAGAGGTGCTCCACGGCGGCGATGGTCACGTCCTCTTCCTTGTGATTGCGCAGGCGCAGCTCGAAGGTCTCCTCGAAGCGCCGGGCGCGGAGGTCGGAGGCGTAGTTGAGGCGCTTGCGCTCTCCCACCAAGTCGAAGGCGTTGCCCATCTGCACGCGGATCTTCTCGTCCTTGGGCGTATGGTCGATGGCGTCCTCGCCGGCCAGCTGCAGCGAGCCGTCGTCGTCCTTCTTGAAGACGCGCAGGCGGCCCTTGGGCAGGGGCATTCCGAGCCCGGAGGCCTTCTTGTTCTCGAGCTCGAAGCTGACCGAGACCTTCTTGTTGGAGCTCGTGCCGTAATCGGCGACGTACACGGGGCCGCCGAAGCTCGTCCACTGCACGCCTTCCACGCCGTCGTAGACGTAGAGCTTCTTGAGCGGGATGCCGGCCGCGCTGGCCAGCTCCACCTGCTTGGAGGAGTTCTGGGCCAGGGTGGTGGGACGCTGGAGCGTGTACAGGTGGTACTCGAAGAACTGTTTCTCCGCGAACTCCGGGGCCGCCGCCGCCGCGTCCATCGCCATCGCTCTGCGCTTGGCCGCCATCTGGAGGTACATGGGCTGCGGCGCGCGGTGCACGTCGCCGGCCACGAGCTTGAGCTTGGCGTCCTTGTA
>CAZZGQ010000211.1:3538-5773 GCA_964653765.1 uncultured Elusimicrobia bacterium
AAGCCGTCGACACGGTCATCGTCACCGAGATCCAGCGCCGCGTGGAGGAGCGCGTCGCCGCCGCCGTGCCCACGGTCGTGCCCGCGCTGCGCCGCCCCTCGCCGGCCGCGCTCCAGGCCCGCCTCAAGGATTGGGCGCGCTTCTTCCGCGCCTTTGAGGTCTTCCTCTGCGACCCGCAGGGACGCGTGCTGGCCGTCGCGTCCTTCGGTAAGCCGTTCGGCGGCGGCGTGCCGCCTCTGCCTTTCGACCGGAAGACCGGCGGAGCGGAATCGCGGCGGATCGTGTTCGAGGGCAGCGAGGCCCTGGAGATCACGGCGCCGGCGCGCGACGGCGCGCGGCTGCTGGGCTCGGTGACCATCGTCCAGCCGTTCGACAAGACGCTGGCGCTCAGCCGGCGCGTCGACCGGATCGTCGTCGCCCTCTTCGCCGGCGTCTGCGTCGTCGTCATCCTGGCGCTGGTCCTCTTCATCCGGCGCATCCACAACGCGCTGCGCGACCTGGCCGACGCCGCGCGCTGCATCGGGCGGGGCGATTACGCCACCCGCTTGTCGATCCGCTCCAACGACGAGATCGGCGAGCTGGCCCGCAGCTTCGATCGCATGGCCGAGGACCTGGCGCAGACCGCGGTCTCGCGCGATCATCTCTCGCAGATCATCGACAGCACGCTCGACGCTCTGCTGGTCGTCGATCGCAAGGGCCGCATCACGCTGGTCAACCAAGCGGCGGCGTCGCTCTCCGGCTACGGCGAAGGCGAGCTGCTGGGGCGCCAGGCGGCCGAGCTCTTCCTGGAGCCGCTGCCCGGGGAAGGCGAGCGCGGCCATCACGAGCTGACCTTCCGGACGAAGACCGGGGAGCAGGTGCCGGTGCTGCTCTCGTCGGCGCCCATGCGGGGCTGGCTGGGCGAGGCCGTCACGGGCGCGGTGCTCGTGGCCAAGGACGTCACCGACCGCAAGCGCGCCGTGGAGGCGGAGGCGCTGCGCGAGCGCGAGCAGCTCCAGCGCGAGTTCGTCGCCACGGTCTCGCATGAGCTGCGCACGCCGATCACGGCGATCAAGGGCTTCTCGGAGACCCTGCTCAACGGCGGGCTCGACGACGAGCGCCACCGCCTGGGCTTCGTGCGCACGATCGACCGCAATGCGGCGCGCCTGGCCCAGCTGGTGGAGAACCTCCTGGCGCTCTCCGTGCTCGAGACCGGACGCCGGCGACTGGAGCGCGAGCCGCTCGATTTCTCGGTCTGCGCCCGCGACCTCGTCTCGACCATCGATCCGCTGCTGCGGCGCTCCAAGCACAAGCTCTACCTGAGCCTCGAGCCCGGCCTGACGGTCTTCGCCGACCGCCACCAGCTGCCGCAGGTCCTGCAGAACCTGCTCGACAACGCCATCAAGTACAGCCCGGCGGGCAGCACCATCGAGCTGACCAGCCGCAGCGAGGGCGGCGAGGCCGTGATCACCGTCAAGGACTCGGGCCTCGGCATCTCGCCGGAGGACCTGCCCCGCATCTTCGTGCGCTTCCAGCGCGCCGACGCCGGGGACGTGCGCAAGACCCGCGGCACGGGCCTGGGCCTGGCGATCACGAAGCAGATCGTCGAGATGCACGGCGGGCGCATCTGGGTGGAGACCGAGCTCGGCAAGGGCTCGACCTTCCGCTTCACGGTGCCGCTGGCCAAGGCCGCGGAGGCCGTGGAAGCCGCCGTGGCGACGGCCTAAAGGACCCGTTTCCCGACGGGACGTTGGGCTCAGGACGGCGCCCGGCGGCCCGGTTATACTAGCCCTTCATGCGACGCGCGCTGCCTTTGCTCCTCCTCCTCGCCGCCGTCTCCGGCTGCAAGCAGATCCCGGTGTTCGGCCCCAAGGACGCCCACCGCGAGATCTGGCTCGACGACCGACTCGACCCCGAGACGGTCGACCCGCACTCGCTGCGCGCGCTCGAGGACCGCATCGAGCTGGGCGGCATGCCCGAGGTGCGCTTCGAGTTCGACTCCGACGAGGTCCCGTACGAGTTCTATCAGTCCCTGGACGCCGTGGCCGATTGGATGCTGCGCCATCCCGACCGCAAGCTGCGCCTCGACGGCCGGGCCTGCGTCATCGGCGGGGTCGACTACAACATCGACCTGTCCCGGCGCCGAGCCAGGGCCATCAAGGCGTACCTCGTCTCGCGCGGCGTGCCGCCGCCCTCCATCCGCTTCGTCGCCCTCGGCAAGACGCAGCCGCTCGTCGCCAACGACACCGTCGACCA
>CAZZGQ010000212.1:0-1727 GCA_964653765.1 uncultured Elusimicrobia bacterium
GCAACGAGGTGGCGTGGAAGGGCTACGCCGCCGTCTCCGCGGCCAAGTGCGCGCTGGAAGCCTCGTGCCGCTCCATGGCGGTGGAGCTCGCCCCGTACGGCGTGCGCAGCTACATCGTGCAGGCGGGCGTGACGGACACGCCGGCGGGCAACGGCATCCCGAACTTCGACCTCATGAAGGCGGCGGCGCGGCTGCGCAATCCGTTCCACCGCCTGACCACGCCCGAGGACGTCGCCGAGACGATCCTCCAGATCTGCCAGCCCGGTCTCGCCTGGACCAACGGCGCGCTGATCCGCGTCGACGGCGGCGAGGCCATCGCGGGGGTCTAGCGTGTTCGATATCCTCGGGATGGGCTGGGCCCTCCCCAAGACGGAGATCACCGACGAGTTCCTCCACCATCAGGTGGGCTTGGAGCGCGGCCTGGACTGGGTGAGCTCCCGCCTCGGCATCCATCACCGCTTCACGGTGCTGACCAAGGACTACATCGTCCGCACCAAGAACCAGAACCCCAATCAAGCCGTGCTGCACGCCCGCGCCCACGGCGAGACGCCCGTGACGCTGGCCGTCGCCGCGGCGAAGATGGCGCTCAAGAACGCCGGCGTCAAGCCGGAGCAGGTGGGCATGGTGCTGGCCAACAACGACACGCCCTTCGAGCTGATCCCGAGCACGGCCAATCTGGTCGCCAAGGCGCTGGGCATCCCCGGCGGCTACCACTCGGACCAGAACAGCGCCTGCTCGAGCTTCGCCCTGCACATGCACACCCTCGGCAAGATGCGCGAGCACCTTCCCGAGTTCATCTTGACGGTTCAGTGCGCCGCCTACACCACGCGCGTCGACTACTCGCACAAGAGCATCGACGGCTACATCTTCGGCGACGGCGCCGCGGCCCAGGTCGTCTCCACCAAGCACCAGGGCCGGCTGCGCGTCGAGCCCATGATGTTCGAGACCGGCCCCAACCGCGCCGACGAGATCGTCTGCGACAGCTGCGGCCACTTCACGCAGAACGGCGCCGTGGTGCGCGAGTTCTCGATCCGCAAGACGTGCGAGATGTTCGAGCAGATCGCCCACAAGAAGGAGCTCTACGCCGAGCAGGTCTACACCGTGGCCCACCAAGCCAACTACGTGATGCAGGACTCGATCCTGGGCCATCTTCATCTGCCGGCCGACCGGCACATCCGCAACGTCCAGAACCAAGGCAACATCGCCGCCGCCGGGGCGCCCTCCGCCATCGCCCAGCATCTCGACAAGCTGCATAAGGGCGACCAGATCGTCTACGCCGTGCTCGGCGCCGGCCTGGCCTGGGGCGGCGGATACATGGAAGTCCGGTGATCAGGATGCAAGTCCAACAAGGAGAAAGGCGGCGCTGAGCCGACTTATCCACCGAACTCTCAGCGCTGAGAGTTCGGTGGATAACCCAACGAAATGAGCGACATCGCGATCGTGACGGGCGCTTCAGGCGGCATCGGCAAGGCCGTGGCCTTGGCCATCCACGAGAAGTCCGAGGGCGGCCTCAAGCTCTGCCTCCACTACAACGGCAACCAGAAGGCCGCCGAGGCCGTCCAGGCCGAGATCCCCAACTCCTTCATCGTCAAAGCCGACCTCTCCAACCACCAAGGCCGAAAGCACCTGCTGGACGAGGTCCTAAAGCAGGGCGCTCCCTACGTACTCGTCAACAACGCCGGCGTCGACAAGCCGCACGAGCCCGCCCTGATGATCCAGGAGTCGTC
>CAZZGQ010000212.1:1827-5739 GCA_964653765.1 uncultured Elusimicrobia bacterium
TGACCCCCGCGGAAGTCTTGGCGCGCGTGCCGCAGCAGCGGCCGATGCGCTTCGTCGACGAGATCGTCGAGCTCGACGAGGAGCACATCATCGGCGTGTATACTTGGAAGGACGAGGACTGCGCCGGGCACTTCCCCGGCAACCCCGTCGTGCCGGGCGTCAAGCTCGTGGAGATGTGCGCCCAGGTCGGCAACGTGGCCTGGGGCATCTGGCATATGGCCCACAAGACGACGCCGGAGGAGCTCAAGCAGATGGTGGGCTTCTTCACGGAGATCGAGCACGGCAAGTTCCTGAAGATGGTGCGCCCCGGCGACAAGGTCGCCTGCCAGGCGACTTTCGGCGAAGACGGGTACTTCAGAGGCAATAAGCTGGTCGCTGAGGTGGAGATTCAGTTTTTTGGTGGTCCAAAGGACGGCGAGACGGTCTTCACCGGGAAGACCGCCGGCCTTTGGGTGCCTAAAAACTCGGAGACTTTGAAATGACTCAACGAAAGCGAGTCGTCATCACCGGCGTCGGCGCGGTGGCCCCCAACGGCATCGGCGTCGACGCCTACCGCGCGGCCTTGAAGGTCGGCCAATCCGGCATCACCCACCAAGAGGAGATGGCCCGGCTCAAGTTCGCCGCCCAGATCGGCGGCGTCCCCCCCATCGACCAGGACGAGATCCTCAAGACGATCCCGGAGTCCGACTTCCACAAGCTCTCCGAGGCCATGGTCTACGCCGCCCTCGCCGGCGTCGAGTGCGCGCGCATGAGCGGCGTCGACGTCGACCTGAAGAAGTACAACCAGACCGCCACGGACTGGGAGACGGGCGCCATGATCGGCTGCGGCATCGGCGGCATGGACACGATCTTCGAGGAGCTCGGCCCCGTCATGGGCGAGGCCGAGGAGCAGGAGGCCGGCCGCGGCACCTCGCCGATGGGCACCGACATCGTGCCCAAGGTCATGAACAGCTCCGTCAGCGTGACGGTGGGCAAGTTCCTGGGCGTGGGCGGCCAAGTGACCTCCAACTCCAGCGCCTGCAACACGGGGACCGAGGCCATCTTCGACGCCTGGAAGCACATCCAGCTGGGCTTTGCCGAGTCGATGTACGCCGGCGGCGCCGAGGGCACGCACTACGGCATATGGGCCGGCTTCGACGCCATGCGCGACGTGCTCTGCTCCAAGTTCAATTCCATGCCCGAGAAGGGCAGCCAGCCGATGGGCGCCGGCGCCTGCGGCTTCGTCCCCGCGGGCGGCGCCGGCATCCTGCGCCTGGAGACCCTCGAGCACGCGCAGAAGCGCGGCGCGAAGATCCTGGCCGAGCTCGTCACCGCCTACTGCAACAGCGGCGGCCAGCGCGATGGCGGCACGATGACGTTTCCCAATCCCGAGGGAGTCGTAAGGTGTATCCGTCGCGTACTGCAAGACTCCCGAGTCCCCCCGGAGGAGATCAGTCTCATCAACGGCCATCTCACCTCGACCACGGCCGATCCCCGCGAGGTGGGCTCATGGCTGAAGGGCCTGGGGCTTTCGCCCGAGAAGTTCCCCCTCATCCAGTCGACGAAGTCGATGATCGGCCACACCCTCGGCGCCGCCGGCGCCCTGGAGTCCGTCGCCGTCGTGGACCAGCTGATGCACGGCTACGTCCACCCGTCGATCAACAGCGAGAACGTCCACCCGGAGATCCGCCAGATCGAGAAGTCGATCCCGCACTCCAAGGTCGACAAGCAGCTGAACTACGTCATCAAGGCTTCGTTCGGCTTCGGCGACGTCAACGGCTGCCTGCTGTTCAAGCGCTGGGAAGGCAAGTAAGACGGACATGAGGGCCGCCGTCCTCGCCGGCTTGGCGCTGGCCTGGGCGGCGCCGCTGCGCGCGGCGGGCGGGGGTGAGGCCCCTTTCGCCGTCCTCCAGCATCGCGTCATCCCGCCTTCGCGCTTTTCTCCCGCCACGCCCGACGGCGCCGCCGTCGTCCCGATCTCCCTCGTCGTCCAGGCCGGCTCGTCCTGGGCGACGCCGGGCGTCCTCGAGGAGACGCTGGGCAAGGCTTCGGCGATCTTCGCCGCCTGCGGCGTGACGCTGGGCGAGGCCGACGTCTCCCTGGTCCGCTGGACGCCGCGGGCCCTTGGCCGCTTGTCGAACCCCGATCCCTATCGCGGCCCCCCGGAGTCGGACGCGGTCTCGCGCTCCGGCGCGCGCTCGCGCCCGCTCGGTTTCCTCTTCGGCCCGGGCGCCGTCCCGGCCGTCGCGAAGGCCTTCAACCAGGACAGCGTCGACGGCCTCGCCCGCATGGGCCATCCCGACGCGGCCGTCCTCTGGGGCACTTTCTGGATCACCACCGATTGGCGCCGGCTGCCGGCGCCCGAGGTCGCCCCCTCCTACAGCATCGCCGCCCACGAGCTGGCGCACCTGCTCGGCAACCTCGGCCACGTCCCGGAAGCCCCCAACCTCATGTCGGAGTCCGAGGCGCCGGGAGCCCAGAACGGGGACCTGACGCCGGCGCAATGCGCGGCGATCCGGTCCGGCGCCGCGCGGCGCTAGGGCGCCGCGTCAGGGCCGGACGTAGACGTAGCCCTGCTCCTGCAGCTGGATCACCCGCACGATGCCGGAGGGCGCGGTCTCGACGTACGGCGCCAGGTCGCGCGCGTACACGCCCAGCTTGTGCATCGTGACGCTGCAGGCGCCGAACTCCAGGCCGAGCGGACACATCTTCTTGGCCCCGGCGATGCGCTCGGCCGTCTTCTCGTTGGCCTTCTCGAAGGCCGCCAGTCCCGGGCCGTAGGCCACGACTTTGATGTCGACGTTATCGGCGCCGAAGCCGGCCACAAGGTTGTCGACGTTGTTGAAGGCCGTCTGCCAGGTCGCCGGGTCGGCCGAGCTGATCTGGAGGACGATCTTGTGCTTCTTCTGGCCCTGCGCCGCGACGCAACGCGCCGAGAGCGCCGCCAGAGCGATCAGCAGAATACGACCGACGTTACGGGCGGACGTAGCTATACCCCGCCTCTTGGAGCTCGACGATCTTGACGATGCCCGAGGGGATCTTCGTGGCCTCCGGGTCGAGGTCCTTCTCGGTCAGGCCCATCTTCTTCATGGTCACGCCGCAGGCGAGGAACTCGAGGTTCGACGAGCTCTGCTTCATCTTGGCGATCCTCTCGGCGGCCTTGCCGTCGCTCTTCTTGTAGAGGGGCAGGCCCGGGCCGTAGGCCACGACCTTGATGTCGACGTTATCCTTGCCGAGCGCCGTGACCAGGTTGTCGACGTTGTTGAGCGCCACGTCCCAGGATTTTTGGTCGCCCGAGCTGATCTGGATGACCAGCTTGTGCTTTTGCGCCGTCCCCTCCGCCCGCGCCGCCGCCGCGCCGCAGATCGCCAATGCGATCGCGCCTGCCCAAACCGCCGCTCGTCCCCTCATCGCTTCTCCTTTCCGCCGCGTAGAGTGCAAATCGGGCCCATTTTAGCCCCTCCGGAAAAAACCGTCCAGGGGAGGCCAGGTGCCAGGCATTAAGTATTGAAGTGCTGTGCCTAGCACAACACTGACACCCTGGCACCACTTCATCAAGACCCCTCAAATTTTCTAGAATATCGCTCTTCCAGGAGGACTTAGAGAAAATGGCATTCAAGCGCAAAGAGACGGTCGTCGAGGCCACCGACCTCAACACGATTTCCGCCGATGAGGCGGAGAAGCGGATCATCTCCGGCGTCAAGAAGTACGCCACCAACGAGGCGAACTTCGCCAAGGCCGACGCCAACACGCCCTACCTGGGTCACGTCATCGGCATGGGCATCGAGTCCTCCAATTTGGCCGACATCACGATGTCGATCGAGCGCCAGTTCCTCACCAAGATGACCAAGCGCACCCCGATCAACGAGTCCGGCACGGAGTTCAAGCTCGAGGCCGGCGAATTGGGAAAACTTCGCATCTTGGAAGGCCAAG
>CAZZGQ010000213.1:0-5731 GCA_964653765.1 uncultured Elusimicrobia bacterium
TAGCTCGAGCGGGGTTTACGGCACACTCGTGCCGTAAACCCGACCCGGTCGGTCCCACTTCTTTAGCCTGGGTTTACGGCACGAGTGTGCCGTAAACCCTCCTCTGAGCTGTTCCAAATCCAAAAGAGCAATAGGGTTAGTAAACGATCGAGCCTGACACCCTTGTTTACTTGGCCGGCCAGGCCTTTTTGAGCGAGCTCATCAGGCGTTGCGACGCCGTGCTGGCGGCCTCCGCCACGCTGTCGCCGCTGCCCGAAACCGAGCCGGTCCACAGGACTTGGCCCGTGGCCACGTCCACCAGCCGCGCCGTGAAGGAGACCGAGGCCGGGGTGGTGTAGGTCTCCGGGATCTGGTCGTTGGTCGTCACGACGTCGTACTGGCTCAGTTGCTGCATCGTGCGCACCTTGCCGTTGCGCCCTTGCACCTGGACCGTCTGGTAGACCGGCTTATAGTTGACGTTCTGCACCGTCTGCATGTAGGTGCTGGACCGGGCTTGGGCGGCGTTCGTGACCGTGCCGAGGATCAGGGCGCTGACGCCCAGTATTTTCCCGAGGCGCGCGGAGGTGCCGGGGTCGACGGCCGCCGTATGGCTGAACCCCTGCTCCTGGAGGATCTTCTGGACTTGGCTGCGCTCGATCAGGTCGTAGCCCGCCTGCAGCAGGAACGGCTCGAGCCCTTCGGCCACCGCGGCGCCGGAGCCGGGCTGGCCCGGGAAATCCTGCGGGGCGAGGAGCGCGACGCGGCCCAATTTCGTGAAATCATATCCCGGCTTGATCGCGACGACGGGCGGCGTCGCGCAGCCGGCGAGCAGCAGAGAGGCGACGACGAGGAGAGAGCGGCTCACTTGAGGGCGGCGGCGCAGTCCTTGGATAGCTGTATTTCGTGGGCGCGCAGGCACGTCCCGATCCGGCCTTCGCCCGAGATGGTGCCCTTGCAGAGCCTCTGCGCGTCGTCCCTGCAGGCCGCGGCGATCAGCTCGTGCTGAGACTTGTGCTTCTCGTGGATGGCGGCGATCCTTTCGGCGCACGGCTTGGACAGCTTGTCCCCTTTGGCCTCCAAGCATTCCATGAGCGCGTGGCGCTCGAGGTTGAGGCAGGACTCCCCGATGTCGGCCTTGCAGGCCTCGCGGAACTCCTGGCCCTCGGCGTGCATGGACGCGAGGTGCTCGCGGCAGGCCGGCGACAGCCGGGCCTCGTGGCCGTGGAGGCAGCGCAGCCTCTCGGGGCCGGAGGGCGCTTTGGGGCACAGGACGGCGGCGTCGGCGGCGCAGGTCTGAGGGCCTTCGGCCGCGCGCGCGCCGAAGGGCAGGAACAGGGCGAGGATCAGTAGCGCTCTCATGGGCCTCATCATATCTGATTAGACGATGAGAGAGAGAGAGCGGTCTGTGTCGCGCTATCTCAAGGCTGCAGGTGCAGCACCTTCAAGGCGACCAGGATCGGCACCACGACGGCCACGATCGCCTCGCCGGCGATGAAGCCGGAGGACAGGGGGATCAGGTGCCGGTCGTAGGACTTCTTGTGGACCTTGCCCCAGATCACCTCGATGACGGCGCCGATGAACATCGGGATGATGGCGGCGGCGGGAACCAGCATGCCGATGCCGATGCCCGTGGGCGAGGGCGTGAACTTGCGCAGCTTCGGGTTGCTCTCCATGATCGTGAAGATCACGCCCAGGACGACGGCCACGATGAGCGCCGTCATCGCGCCCCTGGGCAGGGCGCTCAGCCCCTTGGAGAGCAGTTGGGCGAAGCCCGCCCATTTCTGCGAGATCGGAGACTGCAGGCCGTTCTCGCCGCCGATGCCGTAGGTGTCGCGCAGCAGCGGGTAGACGTAGGCGACGGCGGCGGCGCCGACCGGCACCGAGAGAAGCTGGATGTAGGTCAGGTAGCGCGGCGAGCTGCCGATGATGTCGCCGGTCTTGAAGTCCTGCATCAAGCCTTCGGACTCGGTGGCGATGGAGCCCGTGACGCCGCTGGCCACCATGTTGGCCGCGATGTGGCCGGGAGCGATCACGCCGAAGACGGCCTGCATCATGTTGGACATGGCGCTGATCGGGCCCCAGTTCGTCTCGCCGAGCACGCGCAGGCCGACGAGCATCAGCGGCACCGACAGGACGATCGAGACCAGAGACATCCACACCGGGATGTCCATGCGGGTCTTCTGCACGATGACGACGGCGATGCCGCTGAGGATCGAGCCGATCACCACCCACGACATCGGGAAGTCGTCGGAGTTGATCGAGGCGCCCTTGAGCTGCTTGAAGGTCTTGAGCATCGTCTTCCACTTCATGAACAAGGCCGTGAGGCCGCCGGCCACCATCATGCCGGTGGCGGGCCACATGACCCACATGAGCACGCCCTTGCGCGTCAGGTGGTCGAGGACGCCGAACTTCATCAGCAGCCCCGGGGCGATGTACCAGGAGATGACGGTGCCGAGCAGCATGCTGGCGTTGATGCGCAGGCCGACGAGCATGCCCGAGCCCAGCGAAAGCAGGCTCCAGCCGATGCCGAAGCCCATGGACTCGCCCGTGGGGCCGAACGCGAACATCTCGGGGATGCGGTACCAGACGTCGGCGAGGATGCGGCAATCCGCGCGCAGGATCATGATGATGGAGGAGAGGACCGTGCCGATCGTCATCGACGTGGCGGCGGCGCGGGCCTCGGGGCCTTGCGAGTCGAGGATGACGAGCGTCTCGGCGGCGGCGATGCCGTCCGGGAACGGCAGCTTCTCGTCGATGACGAAGTGCTGGCGCATCGGCACGGCGAGCAGCACGCCGAGGATGCCGGCGGTGGTCAGCCAGAGGAAGGAGTCGAACGGCGTCAGGACGACGTTGAAGTGCAGCGACTTGTCCGCGTGCAGCATGTCGAACGCGGCCATCAGCACGCACAGGAACGAGGTCTGGCCCGCCGACGTGCCGGCGGTCTGCACCAAGTTGTTCTCCCAGCGGTTGTAGTCGCGGAAGATCAGGCCCAGCGCGAGATAGCCGAAGAAGGCGGAGACGACGGAGACGTTCGGGCCGAAGCCCAGCTTCATCACGACGTAGGGGAACGACCCACCGATGATGGCCGCGACGACCATCGACATGAAGACGGCGCGCGGCGTGAACTCCTTGCCCTTGGGGGCGTGCTTCTTGGAGTGGGGGACGGCGGGAGCCTCGAGCTCGGCGGTTGACATGAATTTATCCTACCTGATTTCGACGGGGATTTTGGAAAAACGCTGGATTTGGTCACCGCATACGTAGAGGAGATCGACGTCGCCGGAGTCCTTGCACTGGACGATCAGGCGGGCCGGGGTCAGCCTCGCGGGAGAGGTCCCGCTCATGTAAAGGGGGACCTCGAAGATGGCCGAGTCGCCGTCGATGATGAGGCGCGGAGGGCGATCGAACGAGAAGAGCCGGAACAGCTCGTTGCTCATGTCCCGGCCGGCCAAGCGCAGGCCCGAGAATCCGCCGCCGGCCTCCATGCTGGGCGCGCCGCTCATCTTGAGCAGCTCCTCGAACTGGGCGTCCTGCACGTTGGGACGGGTCGACATGTGGCGGTCGATGAGGCGGCCGCAGTTCTCGTGCATCAACGCGAGCGGGGGGTGGTCGCCGGGATCGACGGCGTCGAAGCGCGACGGCGACGGCGGCGTCCGG
Source organism: uncultured Elusimicrobia bacterium (assembly GCA_964653765.1). Taxonomy (GTDB): domain Bacteria; phylum Elusimicrobiota; class Elusimicrobia; order UBA1565; family UBA9628; genus JAGWUP01. Next base: position 3,634 of record CAZZGQ010000213.1, read on the forward strand.
GCGGACGCCGGCGAGTATCCGTTGAGCTCGATCCTGGCTCTGAGGCAGTCGTCGGGCGTGACGGCCAGCAGTTCCAAGGCAGAAGCGCTCGCCCAGGGTTTTGGCGGCGCCCAGGCCACCGCGACCCTCACGCCGCCGGGGATCTCGAGCTCATCGGCGTAGAGCGCCACTTCATCCGCCGCCGCCTGTGCCGCCGCGGCCCCCAGGCCGGCGTCGGGGCCCGGGCCCGCCTGAATGACGGCGGCGACGTCCGGTCCAGCCTGGAAGCGGCCGTCCGCTCCGGGCGCGAGCCAGCCGAGCTGGACTCCCTGGAGCACCTTCTCGGCGTACTCGCGGTAGGTCTGCCCGCAGCGGTCTTCGGCCCTCGCCGTGGAAACGGCGGCGGCGAGCAGCGTCAACGCCAAGAAAATCCTCATCGTACCCAATAAAGCAAGTTGCCCCCTCCATCGGCGTGAGACCGATGGAGGGGGCGGAGCGCAGTCTTTGGGCCTAAGCCCGAGTGGGCCCGATCAAAAGGCGTAGCCGACGCTGAGCTTCCAATATTGAGCGGCGACGAGCTGCCGGCCGAGCACGCGCTGGTAGACGGGAAAGCCCACCGAGGCGTTGGCGCGGGCGGCGCCGTAGGATCCTTCGAGGCCGGGCCCGAGGACCAGACGCTGGTAGCCGCTGCCGTCGGGATTGGCCAGCGTGCCGCCGTCGCGGCCGCGCCAAGAGCCGACCAACTGGCCCATGGGCGCGAGCTTGAGGCCGCCGAGCATCAGCCGGTCGTAGTAGGCGCCGAGGACGGCGTTGCCGTCGGCGCCCGGCCGGTAGCCTCCCGCCGTCAGGGCGGGGACGTCCGCTCCGATGTTGCCGTACCAATTCCAGGCGTCGCCCAGAGGGATGCGCCCGACGTGGTAGAGGCCGAGGAGGAGATCGGTGCTGCCGGTGCCGATCGCGGTGTCTCGGTCGAAGTTCGGGTCCTGGAAGTCGCCGGTCGGCAGCTTGAGGCCGAAGGTCAGCCCCGTCGACATATCCGAGGAAAACCCGGTGTAGACGCCGCGCAGCCGGATGTCGCCGAGGGTCGAGTGGGTGAAGGCGCCCTCGTTGCCGCTGTCATCGGTCGTCTTGAAGTAGCGGCTCCAGTACGGCAGCTCGGCCATCAGGCCCCAGCCGCGGTCGAACATGTACTGGACGCCGGCCGTGAAGAAGCCGGACCGCAGCTGCTTGTCCTTGTTGGACTCGTTGGGCGCTTTGCTCGTGCCGCTCCAGTTCTGGTTCTGGTCGAGGTAGTCGAGCTCGAGATAGGCGAACCCGCCAGGCTGGGTGGGCAGCAAGGCGGCGGTGGCGACGTCGAAGATGCCGCAGCCGCAGGCGCAAGCGAAGGCGGAGGCGGGGACGAGGGACTGGACGAACAGGACGGCGACGGCGGCGAGGATCCGGACCGAACGACGGATCATGCTCTCTCCTTTAATAAAACGGGTCAAACGACGGCGGCGGCAGCCGCGGTCCGGCGGGAGCGTCAGGAGAGAGAGGGCTCGGGCGGCGGGACTAGAGGCGGCGAGAGCGCGGTGACGGCGCGCGTCGGACTGAATGAGGGCACGGAAAAGGCGGCGACGGCGACGCGCGCCACGGTGCACGGCTGATGCGCCAGGTCGAGCTTCGGGATAGACGCGGCGCGCAGGGAGGGCGCGGGCGCCGCGTTCCTAATCGCCAGGCAGACGGCGCAGGGATGGCGGCCGTCGAAGGTCTGCGCTAGAGCGCTGGCCACCGAGCCGCGACGCGCGGCCCGCCAGGCCATCGCCGTCCACGCGCCGGCTTGGATGAGGGCTAGCGGTATCTCGGTGACGCCGAGCAACGCGGCGACGAGGATGAGACGGAGCCAGCGCGGCGTCATGACGGCTATTCTACTTCTTCTTCGTCGGGGCCGGCAAAAGCGCGTCGACGGAGGAGCGCAGCGAGGCAGCGTCCTCCTTTTGGAAGCCCACCCACCTACGCGCGATGCGGCCCTCGCCGTCGATGAGGAAGGCGGTCGGCAGGCCGCGGACGCGGTAGGCGTAAAACGCTTTCTTGCCGGGATCGGCGAGCACGGGGTAGCCGACTCCGTGGGCGGCGGCGA
>CAZZGQ010000214.1:0-5704 GCA_964653765.1 uncultured Elusimicrobia bacterium
TCGAGGGCAACAACTACTCCGACGAGTGGGCCGCCGAGGCCAAGAAGCGCGGCCTCCCGAACGTGAAGACCACGCCGGACGCGCTGGTGGCCTTCAACGACAAGAAGGCCGTGGAGATGTTCGCCAAGCTCGGCGTCCTCTCCGAGGTCGAGAGCCACTCGCGCTTCCACATCAAGCTCGAGAAGTACGCCAAGGACATCGACATCGAGGCCAAGCTCATGGGCGAGATGGTGGACACGCTCTACGTCCCCGCCGCCGTCGAGTACATGAAGGAGCTTGCGGGCACGATCGAGAAGGTCGGCGGCATCCTCGGCAAGGAGCCCTCGCTCAAGAGCCAAGTCGAGCTGCTGCGCCAGGTCTCCATCCAGACCGACGCGGCCCGTCGCGGCATCGAGGCCCTGAACAAGGCGCTGGCCAAGGCCGAGACCGTCGAGGACGTGGAGAAGAAGGCCCTGGAGTACTGCCACAAGGTCAAGCCGCTCTTCACGCCGGTACGCCAGGCGGTGGACGCGCTGGAAGGGCTCATTCCGGCGAAGTCGTGGCCGGTGCCGAAGTACCGGGAGATGCTGTTCTTGATGTAGTCTCGCGCGCTTTAGCGCGCTAAACCGAAGGGCCCGGGCGTCAGCCCGGGCCCTTCTTATTTGTTTCCTCATTCCCGCACGAAGCGCAGCAATACCAAAACCGGCTGACCGTATTGCTCTCCGCCCGTTCTCGGCCTACACTGGCGCCGTGCGGATTACCGACCGCAGCGTCATCGCCCGCCCCCCGGCCGAAGTCTGGCCCTTCGTCGCCTCGGCGGACAATTACCGCCTCTGGAACCCGAAGCTCCGTTTCATGGACGCCCGCGGCCCCTTCATGGTCGGCCATTCCTTCGCCACGCGCTATCTGTTCAACGGCAAAGAGATCCAATTCCTCACGACCGTCGTCGCCGTGGACGAGAACCGCTTCCTCGAGCTGCGCCACGACAGCGTCGTCGCCCGCGACGTCCGCTCCGACCTGCGGGCGCAAGAGCGCATCGCGCTTAGCGGCTTCCTCGGCCGCACGACCGTCACCCGCACCCTGGCGTTCCACGACCACGCCATCGCCTGGTACTGGGTGCTTCTGATCCAGCTGATCAACGCCCTCGGCCATCGCGTCGGGCCTGACCCTCTCAAGGAGCTCTGCGAGCGTGGAATGGGCTGAAAGCTACCGCTTCGACAAGTCCAAGCTCGTCGAGCTCCATCTCGATGCCGCCCAGCATTACCGGCTCCTCTACGACGGCGAGGCGAAGGTGCTCGTCCTCGAGCTGATCGTGACCTGGATCATCTGGTACAGCCGCTACTACTGGCTCGACGCCAGCGACTACCGTCAGTTCAAGGCCGACAAGCCGGGCTTCGACTGCTTCGTCGAGGAGGTGCGGCGCGGCGGCCCGGAGGCCATGCGCCGCAACCGCCTCCTGTGCGACGAGGGTCCGGGCGGCGCGCGCATGACCTACGCCGCCCCTGAGAAAGTCGAGATCGCGTAGGTAGTTATCCACAAATTTCCAGCGCTGGAAATCTGTGGATAACGTTGGGTCCTTCGGCCTCAGGGAGTAGGCCGTCGGTCTCTGGTGGCGTCTTAGCCCGCCTTTCATAATATCGGACCATGAAATCCGCCCTGTTCCTCGCCCTCTGCTTGTCCTCCTTCAGCCGCGCCGCCGAGACGCCCCTGGCCCCCTCGGGCCACGTCGTCGACTCCGCCGCGCGGGCGCCGGAGGCGGCCGGCCCGCTTTCGCCGACGCTGCCGGGTTCCTCCATCCCGGGCGCCGTCCAAGCGGACGTCCAGGCCGGGGTGGAGCCCGGCGCGAAGGTGGGGGCCGAGCGGCTCGACTCCGGCATCGAGGCGGCCCCGGTCGAGTCGATCGAGGGCGCCGCCGGCGCCGCCGCGACGGGGGCCTCCGCCCAGACCGCCGCCGCGCAGTCGTCCGAAAGCGCGGGCGAGGGAGAAGCCTCCTCGGGCGAGGAGCTCTTCGACCGCGCTGCCGAGCGGGCCGGGCTGCCGTCGCGCTTGAGCGGCCTCGGCACGCGCGGCCTGCTGGGCCACAAGCCCGCGCAGACGCCTGAGACCGACGCGGCCGCGCAGAACATCGGCGCGCTGTGGTGGTACACCAAGATCTTCTTCGTGCCCAACGAGCAGGCCGCCATAGAGCAGGAGAAGCTGTCCGAGGTCATCCTCGACATCTCCAAGCCCGAGGACAAGAGGGTCCCGAACGTCCACCTGCGCGCCCTTTACATGATCGATCCGTCGGTGACGATCCAGGGCGCCGGCCACGACAAGGCGGACTTCGCCAAGATCGCCGCGTCGATGCCGGACCGTCCGCTGTATCAGGTCAGCCGCGGCACGCTCGTCCAGCTCGATCCCGCGCTCGTGAAGGAGCGGCTGTCGCCCGCCCTCATGGCGCCGATGGTCCAATTCAAAGAGGAGGGGGCGCACGTGCGCGCCTTCGGCTGGCACTTCAGCAACCCCAACGGCGCCTTCCTGCTCGACGACATGGACCCGGCCAAGTCGCGCACGTTCAAGAAGCTCGAGGCCGACGCGCGGGCGCGCTTCTACCCGGCGCCCAAGGACGGCAAACCGGCTACGGAGCGCTTGGTCGTCACCTTCAACCGCGACCTCAAGGGCGTCATGGAGGGCGCGAGGAACCAGGACCGCAAGGGCCAGGACAAGTCCGCCAATCGCGTCAACGACGGCCTGATCAAGACTTTCCTGGATATGGAGAAGGCCGGCAAGACGATGAGCGTCGAGCTCTGGAAGGAGACGGCGCTGCCGGAGGGCGGGACCAAGCGCGAGCTCATCGCCGGCGTCTTCGGGACCAATATCGGCGGGATGGTCAGCATCAACAGCATCTACTACGGCGACGAGCCGGACCTGGCGCGCTTCACCATGCTCGCCCTGCGCGACCGCCTGAAGGAGGCCGGGATCAAGTTCATGCCCGCGGCGATGATCTCGCCGTGGTCGGCCACGCTCAAGGGCAAGCTGATCCCGGCGAAGCAGGCCGTCGAGCTGATCGACAGCCGCCCGGCGGACGCCAAGCCGGACTTCACGACGGAGTGGGGCCCGCAGGCCGAGCCCAAGATCCGCAACCGCCCCTTCGGCTTCGAAGGCAAGCCGGTGCCCGACGGCCGCCGGTAAAAAACGGGGTCTGACCCCCGATTTTACCGGAGGGGGACGAGCGCGCCGTCCGGCGTGGAGCTCAAGAGCCGCGGCCGCTGATCGCGGTTGTCCGCCCGCGCGGCGTCCTCGACCTTGGGGACCAGGTAATCGTAGAGCTGCTTGGCGGTCGCGTCGCCGCCGCGCGCGTTGAGGCCCGCCAGCATGTAGTACGTGAAGGCGCCGTGGCCTTCCTTGTCGAGCGAGCCCGTGATCTCATCGGCGCCGGCGGCCGCCAGCACGACGAGCTTGCCGAGGCTGCCGTTGGCCGTGTCGAGCTTGGTGATCAGCGGGCGCGCGCCCTTGGGCAGCACGGATCGGCCGCCCGCGCCCGAGAAGCAGGCGTCCAGCGCGACGAGCACCTGCTTCGCCTTCAGCGCGTTGAGCGAGCCGTAGAGCCGCTTCACGGGATAGGCCGTGTTGCCGAGGAACTTCGGGTCGCCGTCCCAGGGCAGCAGGTACGCCGAGCTCGAGGCCACGTCCGGCGCCCCGTGGCCCGAGAAATAGAAAAACACGCGCGAGCCCGCGTCCACGCGCTCGGGCAGCCACGATTCCAGGTACTTCTCCATGGCGGCGCGCCCGGCGGAGCGGCCGGTGAGCAGCACGACGTTGCGCTCCGGGTAGCCCATCGCCAAGAGGTGATCGCGCACGGCGGTGGCGTCGCGCTCGGCGTAGTCGGCGGAGGGCAGGCCTTCGTAGTCTTGGATCCCGACGACGATCGCGTAGCGATCGTCGTCGGGATCCAGCTTGTAGCGCGGTCTATCGACTTGCGAATTATAAGTTCTTGCCACCGGCGCCGCAGGCGCCGCCGGCAGGACGTCGAGATTGGTCAACGGGTCCTTCAGCTCGTCCGGCCGCTGCATCCCCGGCATGCAGGCGGCCAACGCCGCCGCGCCCAGCGCCAGCAGCGACGCCCTCACAGCAGCGACCCTCCGCCCTCGCCGAGCAGCAGAGGATTCTGGTCGCGGTTCTGCCGCCGCGCCATGTCGCCCACGGTCTTGGCGGCGCTGTCGTAGAGGGACTTGACGCTGCCCTTGCCCTTGCGGGCGTTGAGCTCGCGCAGCAGGGCGTAGGTCAGCAGGCCGTGGCCCTGCGTCTCGTCCACGCCCGCCGTCTCGGCGGGGGAGGCCGCTTCCATCACGGTCAGGCCGCCGGGAGCGAAGGGATCCTTCACGGCCACGAGCGGCCGCGCGCCCTTGGGCAGCACCGAGCGCCCGCCCGTCCCGGAGAAGCCGGCGTCGAGGGCCACCGTCACCTGCGCCACTTTCAAGGACCCGAGCTTATCGTAGAGCCGCTTCACGGAGTAGCCGGTCTTGTCGAGGAACTTGGGATCGCCGTCGTAGGGCAGCAGATAGGAGTCGCCCGTGGCCGCGTCAGGAGCGCCGTCGCCGGCGAAGTAGAAGAGCACGCGCGCGTCCGGCCCCGCGTGCTGCGGCAGCCAGGACTCGACGTACTTCTCCATCGCCGCGCGCCCGGCGCGCGTGCCCGTGACCAGCGCGATGTTGCGCTGCGGGTAGCCCATGGCGAGCAGGTGGTCGTGCACGGCGACGGCGTCGCGCTCCGCGAACGCGGCCTTCTGGCCGCCCTCCGTCGAGCCCACGCCGAAGACGACGGCTAAGAGCTTCTCGTCGGGCGCGCGTTGGTAGCCGGGCTCGTCCACGTCGGAGCGGATCGCGGCTTCGGCGCTGTCGAAGCCCTTGGCGCGCGCGTCCGCGTACGCCTTGAGCGCCTCGGAGTCGAGCAGCCCCTGCTCCAGGTCGTAGCGGTTGTAGTCGTAGGCGTCGAGGAGGAGGGCCGTCCAGTTCTTCTCGTCTTGGCCCACGCGGCGGTGCAGCTCCGTGACCATGCGCACGCTGTCCAGGCGCCGCCCCTTCGGATCGAGGAAGACCACGCCCTGGTCGACCTTGATGTAGCGGGGGTTGAGGGCCATGGGGACGGCGATCGTGAACGGGGTGATGAACCACGGCAAGTAGCGGAAGTCGCCGTGCATCTTCGGCGGGCGCATGTCGAGCACGGCCACGACGTCGGCGCCGCCGGCCGCGGCGTCCGCCAGCTTCTCGGCCTTCACCACGCTCTTGAAGTCGCGCTTGAACATGTCGACGAGCGGTCCCGTGATCTGGTCCAGCGAGAACTGCGGGGCGATCAGGGTGGGGTTCTTGTCGTTCTTGGACCAGTAGTTGCCGTAATCCAAAGTGCGCTTGGTGTTCTCGGAGAGGATCAGCGCCACCTTGAGGTCCTTGTACGGCGACTCCACGGCTTTACCCTCGAAAGGGTTCTGGCGGAGCGGGGAGTCGGCGCAGCCGGTGACGAAGAGCAGGCCGGCCAGGAGACAAGGAAAAAGAGATCGCTTCATGGCCGCTATTATAGCGGAGGTCCCCAGCCCCCGCTAGCGGATGACGCAATTCCGTCACTTCACGGCGGAGATGACGCGCCAGCGCGTGCGCGCCATCGAGCTGAGGTAATCGCTCAGCGCCAGGCGCGCCGCGGCGGCCGTCAGGCCGAAGGCCACCACGCGGCACTCCGTCAGGTCGTGGAT
>CAZZGQ010000215.1:0-5672 GCA_964653765.1 uncultured Elusimicrobia bacterium
GGGCGGGCCCTTGCCCCCGGCGCGGACGTGGCAGCTCGCGCACGCCTCGCGCTCGAACAGCGCCGCTCCCCGGCCGGCCGCGCTCAGCGGCGGCGTCTCGTCGTCGCCCGCCAGCCAGCGCGCGTAATCGCGCTCCTTCATCGCGATGACCTGGCCGCGCATCGCCGCGTGCGCCGTGCCGCAGTACTGCGAGCACTCGAGCTGGAAGACGCCCTCGCGCGAAGCCTCGAACCAGAGCATCGTGACGCGGTCCGGCAGCACGTCCTGCTTCACCCGGAACTCGGGGATGTAGAAGCTGTGGATCACGTCCTGCGAGGTCATCGCCAGGCGCACCGGCCGGCCGACGGGGACGTGCAGCTCGTCGATCTCGCGCCGCCCCTCGGGGTGCTGCACGTGCCACATCCACTGCTTGCCGATCACGCGGATCTCCAGCGCGTCGGGCGGCGGGCGCCGCTCGCGCACGAAGATCGCCGCGCCCCAAGCGAAGAGCCCGAGGCCGATGAGCGTGGGCACGGAGATCCAGACCGCCTCGACGGCCTTCTGCGCCCCGGGGGAGATCTCCGAGCGGTCGGCGGGCGAGCCCTCGCGATAGATCACGCACAGGAGGATGATCGTCCCCGCGATACCGACGGAGAAGAAGGCGCTGATGGCCAGCCAGACGAGCGCGAGCCGGTCGACGCGCGTCGCGATCGTGGAGGCGGCGGCGGGGAAAAGGATCATGCGGTCAGCCTAGGGCCTCCCCGCGGACGGCCAGCCAGACGCCCCCGCCGATCACCAGCACCGTGGCCAAGCCCAGGAAGCGCAGCGCCTCCAGGACCTGCGTCGTATGGCGCGAGAGCGACTCATCGTAGTGGAAGCAGAGGAGCAGCACCTGGTCCGTCCAACGGCCGAGCTTCCCGGCCGAGGCCTCCACCAGCGCCAGGCGGAGGTCGCGCGCCGAATATTCGAGCCCGAGGAAGTAGCGGGCCGCGCGGCCCTCCGGCGTCACCACGACGGCTCCCGGGGCGTGGGCATACTCGCCCGAAGCGGCGTCGCGCGAGAAGCGCAAGCCCAGCGCGCGCGTGAGGCGCCCGATCGACGCGCTCGTCCCCGTGATCACCCGGAAGCCTCGCGCGGAGCCCGGGCGGCGGTAGGCCCTGACCAGCTCGTCGCGCCGCTTGGCGGCCTCGGACGGGCCGTCGGCCGGATCGAAGCTGAAGACGATCACGTCGTAATCGCTCCCCACGGAAAGCGGCACCACGCGCAAGGCCTTCATCAGGCCGTCGAGGGAAAGGGGGCAGAGCATTGGGCAGCGGAAATACACGGGCACCCAGAGCGTCGGCTTGCCGGCGAGCAGCCCGCCGACCGTGACGGCCGAGCCGTCCTCCGCCCTCATCGGCGCGTCGAGAGGCAGCGAGGCCCCGACCCGCTGATCGAACGCCACGTCCTTGGGCGGCTGGGCCGCCGCCGTGCCGCCGGCCAAGAGCAGCGCGGCCAAGAGCGCGGTCTTCATCGGTGAGGCAGGCCCTCGGCGGCCAGCTCGTCCATCGCCTTCTCGATCGGCACGCGCGCCAGCCCGGCGCGCTTGTCGGCCCACGACCAGCCGTCCAGCGCGGCAGCCTCCTCCTGCCTCAAGGCCGCCAGCGAGCCGCGGGGGTCGGCTTGCAGCTCGGGAAAGGGCGGAGGGGGCGCGAACTGCGTCGGACGTCCGGCGTCGCCGCGCCGCACGACGCTCCATTGCGCGCGCTGCGCGAGGCGGACGCAGAGCGCGGCCGTGACGGCCAGCGCCGCCAGCGCCGGCAGCGCGAGCAGGGACCGGGCCGGGATGTCGCGCTCCTCGCGCGGGAATACGGGCTCCTCCGCGCTCACGGCTCCTCCCAAGCGAGCCGCCGTCGCCGCTCCCGCCCGAAGAGCAGCAGCCAGGGCGCGCCGACGAGGAGGAGGCCGGCCGCCGATGCCCACCCGCCGCCCAAGGACTTCGGCGAATACGACGGAGCGACCAGCCACCAGAGTTCGAGCCAGCGCCCCGCCAGCAGCGCGCAGCCCAAGAGAGCCAAAGTCGCGCCCGTGCGCTTGACCGAGCGCCAAAGCAGGAGCAGGAACGGGCCCGCGAACTGGGCCGCCGCCAGGATGATCGCCACGGACGCCCAGCCGCCGTGGAGGCGAGCCGCGTACCAAGACGTCTCCTGGGGGATGTCGCCGGACCAGATGATCAGGTACTGCGAGAAGGAGACGTACGCCCAGAGCATGACGAAGGCGAGCAAGAGGTTGCCCAGGTCGTGCAGCGCCTGCGGCTCGACGCGGCGCGGCCCCAGCGCCAGCGCCGCCCACGCCAGCGCCGCCACGCCCTGGCCGGCGATCACGATCAAGCCGAACGCCGTCGAGCCCCAAGCCGGCTGAAGCGACATCGCCCAATCGATCGACGCAAAGCTCATCGACAGCATGTAGGCGACCAGGCCGAGCCCGCCCCCGATCGTCGGCCGGGTCGAGGCGTAGGCGAGCCTCCCGGAGCCCGGGCGCAGCACCGACAGCGCCATGGCGACCCAGCACGCGAAGTAGACCGCCGCGCGCAGCCAGAACATGGGCAGCGACAGGTAGAGGCCCGGCGCGCGGCCTTGCGCCCACGGGTACAACAGCCGGGCGCCGAAAGCCAGCGGCAGGAAGAGCAGCGCCAGCGGCGGCACCGTGGCCGCCGCGGCTTCCCAGACGCCGCGCGCGGCGCGGCCCCACCTGCCGCCGGTCAGAGAGTGCATCTGCAGCATCGCCACGCTGCCCATGGCGATGGAGAGCCAGAACAGGTAGCCGATCAGGTAGCCCCTCAGGAAGCCGGTCACTTGGCGGCCTCCAGCCTACCGCGCTCCTTGGCGCTGAGCTTGGCCGCGGGGAAGGCTTCACGCAACTGAAGCGCCTTGATGTAGGCGGCGATGGCCCAGCGGTCCATCGGCGCGACTCGGTCGGCGTACGGGAACATCTTGCCCACGCCGTCGGCGATCGTGGCGACGAACAGGCCTGGTGGAGCGGCGCGAAGGCGAGCTTGGTGGAAGGAGGGAGGAGCGGGGAAGCCCCGCCGCACGATCATCCCGCGGCCTGAGCCCGTGCGGTCGTGGCAGACGGCGCAGTAGATGTCGTAGCGCTGCCGTCCGCGCTCGAGCACGGCCCGCGTGACCGGGAACGGGTAGCGCGTCGCGAAGCCTTTGTTCTCCCGGCCCTCGTCCAGGTACGGATCCGCCGCGGGCGCCTGCGCGACGGTGCCCTCCACCAGCGGCCGCGCCGAGCGCCCGTCGGCGAAGAAGGAGCTCTCGCGCAGCGGCGTTTCCTTCGCCTGCTGGTCCATCCGCTGCGCGCAGCCTTGGAGCGACAACGCGGTCGCTGCGGCGATCAGCGCGACCGCCTCAGGCCTCCACATCGAAGACCTCCTCGGCGCCGGCGTCCTTCAGCGTCCGGCGAGCCGCCGCCGCGTCGAAGCCGGCGTCGCCCGCGAGCAGCACGAAGAACTTGTCGCGGCTGGCGCGCCGGAAGGCGTCCACGTCGAAGACGGGGTGGTGGAGGCGCGGCAGGCCGCTCAGCGCGAAGACGCCGAAGAACGCGGCCAGCGAGGCCGCCAGCACCGTGAGCTCGAAGGTCACGGGCACGAACGCCGGCCAGCTGTCGTAGGGCCGGTTGCCGACGTTGAGCGGGTAGCTGACGACCGCGGCCCAATATTGGAGGAAGAAGCCGCCCACGCAGCCCGAGACGCCGCCCGCGAAGACCACGGCCGGCATGAGCTCTGGAGAGGGATCGACGGCCTCGGCCAGCCCCTCGACGTGGAAGGGCGCGTAGGCATCCAGCCGCCACGAGCCGGCCTCGCGCGCCCTGCGGGCGGCGGCGACGACGACGCGCGCCTCCGAGAACTGGCCCAGCACGCCGCGCTGCCCGTCCTTCATCGCGCCTTCTCCGTCTTCTCCACGAGCTCGCGCATCTCGGAGATCGAGATCATCGGCAGGAAGCGGATGAACAGCAAGAGGGAGGTGACGAACAAGCCGATCGTGCCCAAGAACAGGGCCCAGTCCCAGCGCGTGGCCGTGTAGTAGCCCCAGGCCGACGGCAGGAAGTCGCGGTTGAGCGAGGAGATCACGATGACGAAGCGCTCCAGCCACATCCCGATCAGCACGATCACCGAGACCGTGAACACCGTCGGGATGTGACGGCGCGCCGGCTTCCACCACAACACCTGAGGCGCCAGCACGTTGCAGAAGAGCATGGGCCAGGAGGCCCAAGCGTACGGACCGAAGAAGCGGAAGTGCTGGGAGGCCCGCTCGAACACGCTGCCGCTGTAGTTGGCGATGAACCACTCCATCAAGTAGCCGTAGGCGACGAAGAGTCCCGTGGCCAGCATGACCTTGGCCATGTTATCGATGTGGCGATCGGTCACGAAGTCCCGCAAGCCGTACGCGGCGCGCAGGGGGATGGCGATCACGAGCACCATCGCGAAGCCCGAGAAGATCGCGCCCGCGACGAAGTACGGGGGGAAGATCGTGCTGTGCCAGCCGGGCAGCTGCGCCACGGAGAAATCGAGGCTGACGACGGTGTGCACGGAGACGACGAGCGGCGTCGCGAGCCCGGCGAGCAGGAGGTACGCCATGTGATAGCGCTTCCAATGCCGCGCCGAGCCGCGCCAGCCCAGCGCCAGCGCCCCGTAGACCCGCCGCGCGAACGGCGAGCGCGCCTCGTCGCGGATCGTCGCCAAGTCGGGCACCAGGCCCAGGAACCAGAACAGCAGCGAGACCGTGAAGTACGTGCTGACGGCGAAGACGTCCCAGACGAGCGGGCTGCGAAACTGCGGCCAGAGGCCCATCGTGTCCGGGTACGGCAGCAGCCAGTAGAACAGCGACGGCCGTCCGAGGTGAAGGAGCGGGAAGAGCCCGGCGCAGGCGACGGCGAAGAGCGTCATCGCCTCGGCGAAGCGGTTGATCGACGTGCGCCATTCCTGGTGCAGCAAGAGCAGGATCGCGGAGATCAGCGTCCCCGCGTGGCCGATGCCGATCCACCAGACGAAGTTCGTGATCGCGAAGCCCCAGGCGACCGGGATCATCACGCCCCAGATGCCGATGCCGCGCGCCAGCAGCTCGGCGATGCCCCACAGGAGCAGCGTCACGAGCGACATCCCGATCAGCACGCCGACGACCCAGCCGTTGCGCAGCCCCCGCGCGAGCACGATGCCGGCTATCTTGTCGGTGACCGAGCCGTAGGTGTGGCCCTTGGCCAGGATCTCTCGGCCGTCGCTCACGCGGACTCCTCCCCGCGGTTGACGACGCGCGCGAGATAGGTCGTGCGCGGGCGGGTGCCGAGCTCGGCGAGGAGGCTGTACGTGCGCGCGTCCTCGCGGAGCTTGCGCGCCCGGCTCTTGCGGTCGAGCAGGTCGCCGAAGCTGATCGCCGACGTGGGACAGGCGGCCTGGCAGGCGGTCTTGATCTCGCCGTCGGCGATCGGCCGGTTCTCCTTCTCCGCCAACAGGCGCGCCTCCTGGATGCGCTGGACGCAGTAGGTGCACTTCTCCATGACGCCGCGCTCACGGACGGTCACGTCGGGATTGCGGCCCAGCTTCGCCACCTCGGGCTCGTCCTTCGAGTAGCGGAAGAAATTGAAGCGCCGCACCTTGTACGGGCAGTTGTTGGAGCAGTAGCGCGTGCCGACGCAGCGGTTGTAGATCATCT
>CAZZGQ010000216.1:0-2826 GCA_964653765.1 uncultured Elusimicrobia bacterium
GTTGGCGAGCGGCGTCGCGTCCTGCGGGATGTCGAAGGCGAAGCGGTGCAGGTCGACGTTGAGGTAGTTGACCCAGTTCTTGCCCTGCAGGCTCTCGATCTGGACCTCCACGCCCTTGTCGCCGAACGGCGCGTTGACGTTGTTGGGCGGGCTCTCGAACTGGTAGCCGGTCACCGAGACGTTGTTGCCCCAGACCTTGGCGATGTTGCCGAGCGTGACCGAGGTGCCCGTCTCGAGGCCGCCCGGCACCGAGAAGTTGCTCTGGTAGACGAGGTAGAAGCCGTCCAGGTCGCCGCCGAACTCCATCATCTGCGCGTTCGGCAGCAGCGAGGACAGGCCCATGGGGTTGGCGAGGAGGTTCTGCTTGATCGCCGTCAGGTCCTGCGGCGAGGTCTGGTTCTGGAACATCTTCAGCACCGTGTCCAAGAAGGCCGAGTACTGCGACTTCTTCACCACGATGGCCTGCGGCTGGCTGGCCGTGCCCATCGCCCACATGCCGCGGCCCAGGCGCAGCGCCTCGATGCGGTTGACGAGGTCGACGGGCAGGCCGCCGCGCGCGAGATCGGGATCGGCGTCGAGCACGCCGGCCAGCTTCAGCTGCGCCTCGTCGGCGAGGGCGACCTTCGCCTTGACGATGTCCTCAGCCCTTTTCAGCTGATCCTCCAGATCGTGGCGCTTGATGTTGGCCTCGAGGACGGCGCGCGTCTTGTCCTGGATGGCGTCGATCGACTCGTTGATCCGCCGCAGGGCGCTGTCGTGCGGGTCGTCGAGCTGGCTCATCCAGGTGCTGAGCTTGGTGCGGTTCTGCTCGAGGCCGTTGAAGGTCGTCTGCAGGGCGTCCTTGATCTTCTGGGCGGCCTCGAGGTCGGCGTTGTTCGCGGTGAGGCCGCCGTTGTAGACGGTGTTCAGGCCGTTGTAGTACGTCCCGACCTTGTCGATGGTGCTGAAGGCGCCCTGGTCCCAGGAGATCTTCTGGCCGTAGAAGGCGATGGCGCGCTGCAGGAAGGCGTCGAGGTTGGCCAGGCCGGCCGTCACGCTGGTGTAGACCTGGTCCGGGCTCATGCTGGCGCCATTGGAGTCGATGTAGGCGTCGCCGGCGGTCGTCATGGCGACGGCGGCGTTGAGCGAGGCCAGGGCGTCCTTCAAGAACGCCTGGGCGGCGGGGATCTGGTTGGTCCACGCGTCCTGGGCGGCGGTGATCGTGGCATCGGCGTAGAGGATGCGCGCCACGGAGAAGGCGGCCGGGCCCGTGGCGTTGGGGCCGGAGCTGGCCGGGGCCGGGGCCAGGCGCACGCCGGCGTCGCGGCAGAGCAGCGCCACCTGCTGCGCCGTGGTGACCGTGGGCGAAGGCTGCGGGCCGGACGGGATCGTGCCGTCGCTGTTGCTGCCCACGTTGATCGTCGTGCCGCCGCCGCCGATGTTGGCGTTGCCGATGGCCGTGATCTGGTCGCGCAGGTTCTGGATCACGCTGCCGTCCACGATGGCCTGGACGCGCGCCACGCCCGCCGCGTCGTTGGTGATGTTGAGCGGCAGCTTGAGCGCGTCGAGGTTGTACTTGCCGCCCGACACTTTCTTGATCTGGTCCAGGATGTTGTCGATCGTCTGGGCCTGCGTGTTGTAGTCCTGCACGCGGCGCGCCCGCTCGGCGCCGTAGGTCGAGATCTTGTCGGGCAGGCTGAAGGGCTGAGTCTCGCCGTAGAGGACCTCGGTGGCGGGGTTCTTGGCGTCGCCCTTGAAGTTGACCGTGATACGGTCCTGAACGTAGGTCTGGTACTCGGTGATGCCCATGTGGTGGCCCTGGGCGTCGTCGTAGCCGTTCAGGTTGTCGGTCAGCTTCTTGCGGAAGGCCGCCACGGCGGCGTGGCTGCCGGCCGCGTCGCCCTTCTGGCCGCCGAACGACGCCACGGCCCAGGCCACCGTGTTGTTGTAGAGGTCCTGCGTCGTCGTCATCAACGTCTTCTTCGAGTCGTACAGCTTCCACAGCTGGCCGTTGGCGTTGGCCTGGGCGATCGAGTCGTTCTGATACTGGATCAGCGCGTTGAGCGGGGCGATGGTGGCCTGCAGCGGCGGCAGGATCTTGTTCTGCAAGAGCGCGAGCTTGCGCTGCTTGACCGCCAGCGGCGCCTCGCCGCTCTTGCCGCCGAGGAAGTCGCGGTCCGCCTGGACGTCGGTCATGATGATGTTGACCATGCCGACGATGCTCGTCAGCATGTTCTTGGCCTGATCCAGCGTGCCGCCGGGGAGCGTGTTCTTGTCGATGGTGGTGACGACAGCGTCGTCCTTGGCCCAGGAGATGATGTTGTCGGCGGCCCCCGGCAGGAGATCGGCGATGAGCGCGAGGTTGAGCGAGGCCGTGAACAGCTTGGGATCGGCACCGGTGGGCACCTTCACGACCTTGACCTTGTCGCCGTAGGTCCTGATCGAGTCCTCCAGCTGCGTCAGCGTCTGGCCGGAGAGCATGGGCAGCCCGGCGCCGGTCGCCGCGTTGATCTGGGACGCGGCGGCGTCGATCTGGGCCAGGGCCGCCTGCACCTTGGCCTGCATCTGCGCCTCGTCGGCCGAGGCCTGGGCACGGTAGGCGGGCAGAGACTCCGGCGCGGAATCGCCGAACTCGTCGATCGTCGATCCCGGCGCGCGGCCATGCGTGTCGGTCTGGCCCTGCATGCGCAGGACGGTGTCCAGGTCCGACTGGAAGTCGGCGAGCTTGCCCTGCCAGTACGTCTGGCGGTCGTTCAGGAGGGCGTTCATGTCCACGTGCGGGTTGCTGCCGAGCTGCACGGCCGGCCCGGGCGCCAGCGCGATGATGAGGTTCACGGCCTCGATGGG
>CAZZGQ010000216.1:2926-5669 GCA_964653765.1 uncultured Elusimicrobia bacterium
GCTCTTGCGTCTGGAGCGTGCTCTGCGAAGCCTGATCGGTCTGGACGGTCTGCGAGGCTTGGCTCTTCCAGGTCTGGATGTTGCCCTGGTTGACCTGGGCCTGCTGCAGCGCGGCCTGGTTGGCCTGGATCGACTGCTGGATGCCGGCGATCTTTTGGTCCACCAGCGCCATCATCTGCTTGATCGCGGCCTCGGCGGCGTTGATCTCGTTGAGGCCGAGGGCGATGCTCATGACGGAGTCCAGCCGCGAGAGGTTCTTGCGGAACTCCATCATCTCGTTGCTGCTGGGGTTGCGCGCCCGCGCGGCGCGGGTCGTGGCCTTCTCCTGCACCGCCAGCAGCTGCTTGAGCGCGTCGCGGTTGGCCATCTCCACTTTCAGCTCGCCGCGGGCGGTCTCGATCTGCTGGACGAGCTCGGCGACCTTCGCGATCTTCTGCGGGTCCTTGGCCGCGGGCGCCGGCTGGTCGCTGTTGGTCTTGTTGCCGTTGTCGGCCAGGCGGGCCAGGAGAGCGCGCAGCTGCGCCTCGCGCGCGGCCAGATCGTCCTTCACCGCCGGCCGCTCGCCGTCGCGCGTCACACCGGCCTGGGCGTAGGTGTCCTTCATCTCGCGCAGCAGCTTCAGGCGCTCGGCGTCGGCGCGGGCGTCCTTGAGGTCGTGCAGCTCGGCCAGCTTGTCCTCGGCGTAGGAGCGGTCGGTCTTGCCCAGCAGATCGGCCCTGAGCTTCTCGTATTCCTGGCGCTCGCCGTCGGAGAGGGGCCGCCGCTGGGCCTTGAGCTCGGCGTCGCGCGCCTCCAGGGCCTCGAGCTTTTTCCGCAGGCCGGCCGCGAGGTCGCGCGCGGCCGCGGCCTCGTGCCGCAGGTCGCCGGCGTCGGCGAAGAGCTCCTTCAGGCGCGCCTCGACCTGGGCGGGCGGCAGCTTGTACAGGTCGGGATCGAAGGGCAGGTCCTTGCGCTGGGCGCGCCCGGAGTAGACGGACACGACGTTCTGGGCGTGGAAGGCCGTGACGTTGGGATTC
Source organism: uncultured Elusimicrobia bacterium (assembly GCA_964653765.1). Taxonomy (GTDB): domain Bacteria; phylum Elusimicrobiota; class Elusimicrobia; order UBA1565; family UBA9628; genus JAGWUP01. The sequence goes on from CAZZGQ010000216.1 coordinate 3,943, forward strand.
AAGAAATGCGCCACGGAATCGGACAGGTTGAAGCCGAGGTAGTTCTGGACGTTGTAGAGCATGACGTTGCCCCAGGTGATGGCGCCGCCGAACGGGATCACGCTCTCGCCCGCCGGGCGCTCCACGGCCGAGCCGAGGTCGTGGAACAGCGTGAAGCGGCGGCCGGTGAGCGACGACCATGTCCCGTCCGCCAGGCCGTCGAGCTGGCCCGCGTAGCGCATGATGCCCTCGATCTCCGCGCCGACGGTGACCATGCCGAGCCAGGTCTTGGCGTTGGCGCCCCAGAAGTGGCCGGACTTGGCCGCGCGCCAGGCCGCGCGCGCGATCTCGGCCGCGGCGAAGGCCCGGCGCGGATCCGCCTCGCGCAGCGCCTGCAGCTCGCGCATCACGGCCCGCGGGTAGGTGAGCATCGTCGTGAGGATGGCCGTGTTGAGCATGGGGCCGAGCACCAGGTCGCGCAGGAGCGCCTGGACGGCGACGCCGATGACCGGCGCCAGCCACGGCCCGACGAGCGGCACGGAGCCCACCGCCAGCGGCAGGCCGTTGGCCACGCCCACGAGCAGCGGGCCCAGCACGGGCAGCGAGGTCAGCGAGATCGACAGCAGCGGGATGCCGGCGATCGTGAGCCCGGGCGCCAGCGCGGCCAGCCCGCCCATCGCCACGGCCGAGGCCAGGGCCAGCGTCACGCGCCGCTGGAGGAACTGGAGCAGCGGCCAGCCGAAGGGCGTCAGGACGTAGCGGTCGAGCGCGCGGTAGGTTGGGCGCGCGCGCAGAGCGACGAGAGAGGGATGGCCGGCGAGGCCGCGCCCGGAAGCCGCCTTCTCGAAAGCCGCCGCCGCGTACGTCTCCGCCGCGCCGGGACCGATGAGGCCGATGAAGTCCTCGTCCTGGTGGAACAGCGCGAAGCTGATGTTGCGCCGGAAGTAGCCCAGCAGGAACATGTCGAAGAGGTGATACGGCAGGCGCACGAAGAAGCCGGCGAAGTGCTTGTGGAGCTCGGACAGGCGCCGCAGCCGGCCGCGCCAGCCCGGCTCGTACGAGACGTTGGCGAGGCTGCGGTAGCTGCCCCAACCCTCGTACTTCTGCGCGTCGCGCCGTTTGAACTGCTCGCGGTTGAAGCTCTGCAGCGCGTCGTGCGCGGCCAGCCAAGCGGCGGCCGAGCTGGCCGGCGTTAGGCCGCGCTTGGCGGCCAGCTCGAGCAGCTTCGCGCGCGGCAGCCCGAACTGGCGCGAGAGCCGGTCGATGATCTGCTCGGCGCTCGGCGCGAGCGGCAGCGGCGCCAAGGACCCAGACGGGCGGCGGCGGGCGAGATAGCGGTCGGCGGCGAAGTAGCCCGCCACGAAGCCGACGGCGGCGCCGGCCACCGAGAAGGCCATGAAGCCGAGAAGACCGCCCAGGGCGATGAGGCTGACGGCGGCGACCTGGTCGGTCTTCGATATACGCGGGGCGGGAGTTCCGTTTTCGGAGGGGAGGAGGCCTTGGACCCACCTAAAACCGAAGAAGCCCTCACTGATGTGAGGACCCTGGTTGATGGTGGTGGCTGGTTTTGGAGCCGCCGGTGGTGGCGGTCTATTCTGCGGTGGCGGGGTTTCGGGAGGCTTGTTCCCCGCCTGCGCTTCGCCGGGCGGGGCGCGCGGCGCGTGCGATGGCGAGGCGGGAGGCGTCGCCGGGATCGTCTGCGGCTGAGCTTGCGGCGGCCCGCGCTCCTCGGGCTCCTTCGGCGCGGG
>CAZZGQ010000217.1:0-5658 GCA_964653765.1 uncultured Elusimicrobia bacterium
CGTGAAACCCGCCTCAAGATAAGGTTTCCCGGGACGCAAGTCCCCTGAAGGGCACCGGAAGACTACCGGTTTGATAGGACGCACGTGTAAGTGGGGCAACCCATTTAGCTAAGCGTTACTAATCGCCCGTGCGGCTTGGCCGTATTCTTCGATCGAGTGCTTGTTTAGAACAGGCGCTTGTTGTTGATTCGACATCGCGATATATATTGTCCTCGTCACGGACAATATGCTAATATGTCGCAGGTGAGTTCGTCGCGCGCAGTCGCCACGACGAGATCCCGGAACCAAATTATCGTGGATCTCGACCAGACTCCCTCCTGATTGATCTTTGCTCGAGAGGTTCGTGAGATCGGTGACAATTCCCGTAGGGCTACACCCGTTCCCATTCCGAACACGGCAGTTAAGCCTACGTGGGCCGATGGTACTAACGCCCAACTCGGCGTTGGGAGAGTAGGTGTTGCCGGTCTCATCAACCTCTTGAGCAAGTTAGAAATGGAAGCAGAGAGCAAGCAGGGCGTCCTTTGTCTCATGGGCGCTCTTCTGCTTTTGGCGGTATCCGCGGGCGCGCAGCAGACGCTGGGGGCCACGGCGCGCCAGCTGCCGCAGGGTTCTTTGAAATTCATGGCGTACTATCAGGGCGAGCAGGCCCAAACCCTGAACTTCAACATCGCCAACAGCGGAAACTGCACGTCCAGCAACGGGGTCGGATTCGGCTGCGGGCAGTCCGGCGATACGGAAGCGAAGGGCTCCGGCGGGCAGATGATGTTCAAGATGCTTTACCAGCCTTGGGAAAGCTTCCAATACTACGTGGTGGGCGGCTTGGGCGATTACCAGCTGAACCTGGCGTCGAACACCCTCACCAACCAGCTGACGGGAGACACTCCCGGCTGGACGTTCGGAGGCGGCCTCAGAGCGGTGATCCTGCCGGACACGGATTACAGCCCAGCGATAGCGGCGGACGTGAGCGCGGTCCGATCGCAGTACAAGTTCAACCGGATCTATCCGGGCGGCGGCGGGCCTACCCAAAACACCAGCATCAACGAGAACCTGGGGATGACGCAATACCAGGTGGCCGTCGTGGCCAGCCATCTCTTCACCATCGTCGACGCGATGGACGCGGCCGAGGCGAAGGAGATGGAGAACGCGAAGAACGGTTTCGCGCCGCTGCGGCTCAACGGAGTGAAGCTCGAGCCTTACGGCGGCGTCAAATGGACGCGCATCCAGACGGACTTACACGATTTGCAGAACGGGTCGCACGCGGGCGGGCAGAAGGACACGATTTCGCCGTTTGCAGGACTTCGGATCCCGGCGTACGAGCACGAGGCTTTCTTCGTAGAAGCCTCGTTCGTCGACGGGTATGTGTATTCGGGCGGCATGGAGATTCGTTTTAAATAGTATGAAACTGACGAAGAACGAGAAGATCGAGAAATCCAAGGCGTTGGCGGACGCGCTGAAGAAGGCGCCGCACCTCTTTTTCACCGAATTTCAGGGAATGAAGTTCGGCGAGATCGACGAGCTGCGCACCAAGCTGCGCCCGATGAAGTGCAAGTACACCGTCATCAAGAACACGACGGTGCGCTACGCTTTGAAGAACGCCGGCATCGACGGCATCGATCCCAAGGTTTTGAAGGGCCCGGTCGGCATGATCGTCGCGGAGAACGACGATCCCGTCGCCCCGGCGAAGATCATCGCCGAGCTCGCGAAGAAGTTCCCGCAGCTCAAGGTGAAGTCGGCTTTCGTCGGCGCGAAGTGGATGACGCCGGCGGACTGCGCCAAGCTGGCCACGCTGCCCGGCAGGCAGGAGCTCATGGGCAAGGTCGTCAACGTGGTCTACAGCGTCGTCAGCGGCACGGTGGCCATCGCTCAGGCCCCGACGCGCGACATGGTCATGGTCGTCAAGGCCCTGGCCGACAAGAAATCTAAGGAGGGCGCGGCGGCCGCCTAGTACTGGACCGCTGACAGTCCGGTCCCCGGAAGGGGAAAGGGTAAAGCCCTCAGGGCGCTGTCCAACACGAGAGAGGAAATAAGAAATGGCTACTACGAAGTTGTCTCCCGCCGAGCTCGTCGAGGCCGTGGGTCAGTTGTCCGTGCTCGAGGCTTCCGAGTTCGTGAAGCTCGCCGAAGAGAAGTTCGGCGTGAAGGCCGCCGCCGCCGCCCCCGTCATGATGGCCGGTGGCGCCGCGCCGGCCGCTGGCGGCGCTGCCGCCGGTGGTGAGGAGAAGACCGATTTCTCCGTCGTGCTGACGAACGCTGGCGCCAACAAGATCGGCGTCATCAAGGTCGTCCGCGAGCTGACGGGCCTCGGCTTGAAGGAAGCCAAGGACCTCGTCGAGGCCGCTCCGAAGCCCGTGAAGGAGGGCCTGCCGAAGGCCCAGGCCGAGGAAATGAAGAAGAAGCTCGTGGAGTCCGGCGCCACCGTCGAGCTGAAGTAATGCTCGACGTTAGCAAACTCATTGAGCTGAAGTAGCACCAGGCAACGCGCCGGTCCCCGCTCCCGAGAGGGAGCGGGGACCGGAGCGGCTTGTTTTTTGTCAAAAGAGCAAGGGGCAAACATGAAACAGATCAACTTCGGAAAGATCCCGCAGGCGATGGAGCTTCCTGATCTGCTTGAGATGCAGAAGAATTCCTATCGGGACTTCCTGCAGACCGAGGCTGAGCCTGATCAGCGCAAGCTGATGGGCATCCAGGCTTCTTTCATGGACGTGTTCCCGATCGAGTCCGCCGACGGCTCGATGGTCCTCGACTTCGTCCGCTACGAGTTCGCCCCGCCCCGTTTCGCCAATCCCGAAGAAGCCCAGGCCCACGACTCCACGTGGTCCATGCCGCTGAAGGCCATCCTTCGCCTTTCGTCGCGCCAGCCGTCCGGCAAGCTCAAGCAGATCGTCGAGCAGGAAGTCGTGCTCTGCGAGATCCCGATCATGACGGACACGGCGTCCTTCATCATCAACGGCGCCGAGCGCGTCGTGGTCTCCCAGCTGCACCGCTCGCCCGGCATCATCTTCGAGGAGGACGACGAGAAGAAGATCTCCTCCATCGGCAAGAAGCTGTTCTTCGCCAAGGTCATCCCGTACCGCGGCGCCTGGATCGAGTTCGAGTTCGACCTCAACAACATCCTCTTCGTCCGCATCGACCGCAAGAAGAAGTTCGAAGCCACGACCTTCCTGCGCGCCTGCGGCATGGAAGCCGACGCCGACATCCTCAAGTTGTTCTACAGCTATGAGGACGTGGCCGTCGACAGCAACACGATGGTCGGCCTGCTCCACCGCATCTCGGTGGAGGACGTCGTCGATCAGGCCACGGGCGAAGTCCTGCTCGAGGCCGGCAAGAAGGTCACGCACGAGGCCATCAAGCGCATGCTCGACAAGCAGGTCAAGAGCATCAAGCTGCTGACCGGCGATCCCGAGAAGGAAGACCCCACGATCCTCGAGACGCTGCGCAAGGACAAGATCAAGTCCGTGAAGGAAGCGCAGCAGGATATCTACAAGAAGCTCCGCGGCCAGGAGTTCATCGTCCCCGGCCAGGCCGAGGCCTACCTCGACAACCTCATCTTCAAGAACCTGCGCAAGTACGACCTCTCCAAGGTCGGCCGCCACAAGATCAACACCAAGCTCCACTATTACCTGTGGCGCCTGGCGGCGCGCAAGGACATCACGCCGCGCCCGGAGAACCGCAAGCATCGCGGCTTCGCGCTGCCCTCGTTCAACCGCCGCACCCTCTGCCTCGAGGACTTGATCGCGACGATGCAGTACGTGATCGCCCTCAACAACAACTGGACCCACATCTCCGAGGGCCAGTTCAAGACGACGCCGATGCCGGTGCGCGGCGCGCAGTGGGAGACGGCCGGCGAGCTGAAGGGCTTCATCAACGAGTACGCCAAGAAGGTCAACGGCGAGAACCTCGACAAGCTGCCCATCATCGACCTGCACGAGAAGGACTCCGACGAGGACGCCGACGCCACCAAGCAGGGCCTCAAGAAGGACCGCTTCTCCTTCTCGGAGCTGATTGACGAAGTCAATCAGTGGAAGACCGCCATCCCGCAGTTCATGGACAAGAACTTCCCCGTGAAGCTGGACGACATCGACCACCTCGGCAACCGCCGCGTCCGCGGCGTGGGCGAGCTGCTCGAGAACCAGATCCGCGTGGGCTTGGCCCAGATGTCGCGCGTCATCCGCGACCGCATGAGCGTGCAGGACAAGACGCTGCTGACGCCGCGCAACCTGCTGAACACGGCGCCCATGGTCGGCATCCTGCGCAAGTTCTTCGGCACGTCGCAGCTGTCGCAGTTCATGGACCAGATCAACCCGCTCTCTGAGGTCACGCACAAGCGGCGTCTCTCGGCGCTCGGTCCCGGCGGTCTCAACAGAAAGCGCGCCGGCTTCGAGGTCCGCGACGTCCACTACACTCACTACGGCCGCATCTGCCCCATCGAGACTCCTGAAGGCCCGAACATCGGCCTGATCACGTCGCTGGCGTCCTATGCGAAGATCAACGAGTTCGGCCTGATCGAGAGCCCCTACCGCAAGGTCAGCAAGGGCAAGCTCACCGGCGACGTGGAATACTTGAACGCCGACGCCGAGGGCAGCATGATCGTCGCCCAGGCCAACACGCCGCTCGAGAAGGACAAGCTGAACATCGACCTCGTGAGCTGCCGCTCCCGCGGCGACTTCCCGCTCGTCGATCCGGCTCGCGTCGACTACATGGACATCTCGCCCATGCAGGTCATCTCGGTGTCCGCCGCGCTCGTGCCGTTCCTCGAGCACGACGACGCCAACCGCGCTCTGATGGGCGCGAACATGCAGCGCCAAGCCGTCCCGCTGCTGCAGGCCGAGGCGCCGCTCGTCGGCACCGGCATGGAAGAGCCCGTGGCCCGCGACTCCGGCGCCTCCGTCACCGCCAAGCGCGCCGGCAAGGTCATCTACTCGGCCGGCGACCTGGTCGCCGTGGCCGCCGATGAGGTGAAGGGCAAAGAGGAGCCGATCGACCTCTACGTGCTCAAGAAGTACCGCCGCTCCAACCAGGACACCTGCATCAACCAGGTGCCCGTCGTGAAGACCGGCACGCAGGTCAAGAAGGGCCAGGTGCTCGCCGACGGTCCCGCCACGGACCACGGCCAGCTCGCGCTCGGCCGCAACCTGCTCGTCGGCTTCATGCCCTGGGAGGGCTACAACTTCGAGGACGCCATCCTGCTGTCCGAGCGCCTCGTCAAGGAAGACATCTTCACCTCGATCCACATCTCGGAATTCGAGATCGAGGCTCGCGACACCAAGCTCGGCGCCGAAGAGATCACGCGCGACATCCCGAACGTGGGTGCGGAAGCGCTGGAATCCCTCGATGAGCAGGGTGTGGTGATCCCGTCCACCAATGTCAGACAGGGAGACATTCTCGTCGGCAAGGTGACCCCGAAGGGTGAGCAGCAGCTGACCCCTGAGGAACGGCTGCTCAAAGTCATCTTCGGCAAAAAGGCTGAAGACGTCCAAGACGCCAGCCTCCGCGTCCCTCCCGGCGTGTCGGGTAAAGTGATCGGGACGCGGATCTTTGTGCGCCGCGAGAAGCTCGGCAAGCCTGAGGAGCGCAAGCGCATCGACGCCGTGCAGGACAAGCTCGAGAACGAGCTCAACAACCTGCGCCAGCACAAGAAGGAGTCCTTCGAGGCGCTGG
>CAZZGQ010000218.1:0-5655 GCA_964653765.1 uncultured Elusimicrobia bacterium
TTCCAGGACCCCGACGGCAACCGCTGGCTGCTCCAGGAGGTCACCAAGCGCCTGCCCGGCCGCGCCGAGGGGGAGACCGAGTTCCATTCCGAAGGCGAGCTGGCCGGCGCGCTCCGGAGGGCCGAGGCCGCGCTCGGCCAGCAGGAGGCCCAGACCGGGCGCAAGGACGCGGATTGGCCCGCTTGGTATGCGTCGTACTTGACGCGAGAGCAGTCCGGGGCGAGGCCGCCGCAATGAAGCCGCTCGTCCCGTGAGCCGCAAGCGTCCCTGGCCCGTCGTCTTCCTGCTCGACGTCGACAACACGCTGCTCGACAACGACCGCATCGTCCGGGACCTGCGGGCGCACCTGAAGCTCTGCTTCGGCGCCGCGCGCGAGCGGCGCTATTGGACGATCTTCAAGGAGCGCCGCGCCAGGATGGGCTACGCGGACTATCTCGGCGCGCTGCAGAGCTACAGGCTCGAGCGTCCGCACGATCCGCACATGCTGCGGATGTCGCTCTTCCTGCTGGACTATCCCTTCCCCAAGCGCCTTTACCCCAAAGCCCTCGACGTGATCGCGCGCCTCGGGAAGCTGGGGCCGACCGTGATCGTGAGCGACGGCGACGAGGTCTTCCAGCCGCTCAAGGTCGAGCACTCGGGGCTGTACGACGCCGTCGAGGGGCGAGCGCTGATCTACGTCCGCAAGGACAAGTCGTTCGACGACGTCGAGCGCCGCTTCCCGGCGCAACGCTACGTCATGATCGACGACAAGCTGAAGCTGCTCGCCGCCGCCAAGCGGCGCTGGGGCTCCAAGGTGATCACCGTCTTCCCGCGTCAGGGGCACTACGCGCGCGACCCCGAGCTCCTGGCCGCCCACCCCCCGGAGAAGGTCGCCGACCTCGCGGTGGAGCGGATCGGCGACCTCCTCCGGCGCGACATCCCCGGCTTGGAGCCTAAGCCGAGGCGGAGGGAAACTGGAAGCCCGCGAGGTTCCGCTTCGCGGGGCTGACGTCTATCAGGCCCGCCTGCTCGACCATCTTCTCCTCGGCGTCCTGCTCGAGCTCGCCGGTCATGAGCTGCTGCTTGCGCTCCTCGATGGCGGAGCCCAAGGCGTCGAAATCGACGTCCGTCTTCTTCGCCGCGGAGAAGATCGAGCCCTCTTCCTCTTTGATGTGATGGCGGACGCTCTCGGCGAGGACGAGGCACTTGGCCTTGTAGTTGTCCTCGGTGCCCTTCATGAGCTCGAGCTCGGCGATCGTGAGCTTGGCGAGGTGATGCTCCTCGTCGGCCTCCTCCATGAGGTCCTGCTCGACGCCCGCCTTGCGGAGGGCGGGGTAGAAGAACTCCTCCTCGATCTTGGCGTGGATCTTCAGCTCCTTGATCGCCTTGTCGGCGAGCTGCTTGAGCTCGGAACCCTCGGCCTCCTCGAATCGCTCGAAGATCTTCTTCACTTCCGTGTGGTCCTTCTTGAGCAGCGTCATCGCGCTGGTGCCCGTCGTCTTCGCCATGCGGCCTCCTTGCCCCCGTGGGGCCGCGGCCATGATAGCCGAGCGATGCCGCTGTTCCCGCGACGAGGGGGTCAGAGATCGTTGACACGGCCTCCATTGGCGCCGATGAGGGCGCGGTTTAGAATGTCGCTGGAGGTGTCCACCATGGCCAGGAGATATTCGAAGGGGGCGAGCCGTTCGGTCAAGACGGAGATGAGCCACCGCAAGAGCGGCAAGCACGGCCGCATGAGCCGCAAGCAGGCCATCGCCATCGGCCTCAACAAGGCGCGCCGCAAGGGCAAGAAGGTCCCCGCCAAGCGCTGAGGCGATCGCCGCTCCTAGGCCGCGCTACAATGGGATGGAGGGCAACATGAACCCCATCAGCTTCGGTTTCATCGCTCTCGGCGCCGCCGTCTCGGCGCTCACCGGGATAGTAGCCGCTCTGGTCGTCCACGGAGCGTTCCACGACGGCTGGCGCTAGAGCGACCCGAGGGAAGGCGCCTATCTGTTAAAATAGTCGTCCTTTGATCGACCGCGAACAGATCCTCAAACGGCGCACCCTCGCCATCATCTCGCACCCCGACGCGGGCAAGACCACGCTCACGGAGAAGCTGCTTCTCTATGGAGGCGCGGTCCAGCTCGCTGGCTCGGTCACGGCCCGGAGAAAGGAGCGCGGCACGACCTCCGACTGGATGGAGCTGGAAAGGAAGCGCGGCATCTCGGTGAGCTCGACCGTCCTGCAGTTCGAGTACGGCGGCTTCCACATCAACCTGCTCGACACCCCGGGCCACGAGGACTTCTCCGAGGACACTTACCGCGTCCTGGCCGCCGTCGACGCCGTCATCATGGTCCTCGACGCCGGCAAGGGCATCGAGAGCCAGACCCTCAAGCTCTTCGAGATCTGCCGCCGGCGGGAGCTTCCGATCTTCACGTTCATCAACAAGATGGACCGTCCGTCCATGGAGCCGCTGGAGCTCTTGGACCACATCGACCGCTCGCTCCAGCTCCACCCTTACCCGGTGAATTGGCCGCTCGGAGCGGGCGACCGTTTTTCGGGGGTCTTCGACCGCCGGGCCAACAAGCTGCACTTGTTCGAGAGGGTGGCCGGCGGCGCCTTCCGCGCCCCGCTCACCGTGGTGGAGGACCTCGATGCCGCGGCGGGGGAGCAGGTGGACGCCGAGACGCTCGCCAAGACGCGCGACGAGCTGGCGATCCTCGCGGAGGCCGGCGAGCGCTTCGACCTCGCGGCCGTGCACGCGGGGGACATGACGCCCGTCTTCTTCGGCAGCGCCGCCAACAACTTCGGCGTGCAGGCCCTGCTCGACGGCTTCCTCGAGCTGTCCCAGCCGCCCCGTCCGCAGCCGACCGCCGGCGCGCCGATCTCCCCGGAGGACCCGCGCTTCTCCGCCTTCGTGTTCAAGATCCAATCCAACATGGACCCTCGCCACCGCGACCAGCTCGCTTTCGTGCGGATCTGCTCCGGCCGCTTCCAGCGGGACATGCGCGTCATCCATTCCCGGACCGGCACGCCGATCCGATTGGCGAGCTCGCACAAGCTGCTGGGCCGGGAGAGAGAGACCATCGACGAGGCCTACGCCGGAGACGTCATCGGCATCGTCGGCCACTCCGAGTTCCGCATCGGCGACACGCTCTGCGAGGACTCCTCGATCGTCTTCAAGCCCATGCCCCGTTTCGCCCCGGAACGCTTCGCCTATCTGCACGAGACGAGCTCGGCGGACTACAAGCGCTTCCGCGCCGGCCTGGAGCATCTCCTCCAGGAAGGGGTGGTGCAGAGCTTCACCTTGCGCGGGATCTCCTCGCGCGTGCCCCTGCTGGGGGCGGTCGGCCCGCTCCAGTTCGAGGTCCTGCACCACCGGCTCGAGAACGAGTACGGCGCGGGCGCGCGCTTCGAGGACGCCCCGTGGACGATCGCGCGCTGGGTCGTCTCGGGAAGCCTCGATCCGAACCTCGTGCCGAGCGGCGCCGCCTTGGCCGAGGACGCCGACGGCCAGCTCGTGATCCTGTTCCGCGAGGACTGGGCCTGCCGCTTCTTCACGGAGAAGCACCCGAGCATCGCGCTCTCGAAGGTGCCGCTCGAGCCTAGCGGGAAGTGATCGCGAGCATCCAGCGGAACAGGCCCGGCTCGGCGTAGGCCTTCGTCCACGAGTCGTGGCCGACGCCGGGATAGACGGTGAGCTCGAGCGCATTAGCGTCCCCGAAGGGGTACAATTCCAGGGCATGGTCCAGTACCTGCGCTTCCTGTCGGGACGAGAGCGGACCAAGGACGCCAACCGCCATCTCGGGATGACCCTGGCCTTCGTGGCCGGCGCGGTCAACGCCGGCGGATTCCTGGCGGTGGCGCGCTACACCTCGCACATGACGGGCATCCTGTCCTCGATCGCGGACAATCTCGCCGTCCACGAGCTGCGCTCGGCCGCCGCCGGGCTCCTCTCCTTCCTCGCGTTCATCTCCGGCGCCGCGGCCTGCGCCATGCTCGTGAACTGGTCCAAGCGCCGCGGGCTCCAGAGCCAGTACGCCTCCTCGCTGATGCTGGAGGCGACGCTGCTGCTGGCCTTCGGCCTGCTGGGCGCCAATCTCGCCGTCGCCGGACGTCTTTTCGTGCCAGCGGCCGTGCTCCTGCTCTGCTTCATGATGGGCCTGCAGAACGCGACGATCACGAAGATCTCCGCGGCCGAGATACGCACCACGCACATGACGGGAAACTCCACCGATCTCGGCATCGAGCTCGGCAAGCTCCTCTACTGGAACCAGGACGAGGCGCTCGCCCCCAAAGTCCTGGCCAACCGCGACAAGCTCGGCATCCACGCCCGCTTGATCGCGACCTTCGTGCTGGGCGGCTTCCTGGGAGCTCTCGGCTTCAAACGGCTCGGCTTCGCCGCGACCGTCCCGCTGGCGGCGCTGCTCTTCGTCATCGCCCTCGTGCCGCTGCTCGACGACCTGGCGTAAGCACACGCGATCGGGACAACAATTGCCCACGTAGGCAATCCCTCTAGTCCGGCGAAGGTGCTAATGTTCCGCCATCCCGAACGGAAAGGAGGGGCCATGCCCACATTCACGACGAAGGACGGGACACAGATCCACTACAAGGACTGGGGCCGAGGACAGCCCGTAGTCTTCAGCCACGGCTGGCCCCTGTCGGCGGACGCCTGGGAGGACCAGATGATGTTCCTGGCCGACCGGGGCTTTCGCTGCATCGCCCACGACCGGCGCGGGCACGGACGCTCCAGTCAGCCGTGGGACGGCAACGACATGGACACCTATGCCGACGACCTGTCCGAGCTGGTCGAGAAGCTCGACCTGCGGGACGCCGTCCACGTCGGGCATTCGACCGGCGGAGGGGAGGTGGCGCGCTTCCTCGCGCGCCACGGCTCCGAGCGCGCGGCCATGGCCGTGCTGATCGACGCCGTGCCGCCGCTGGTGATGGCCGGACCCAACAACCCGAAGGGGCTGCCCAAGAAGGTCTTCGACGACATCCGCCAGGCCGTCCTCGCCGACCGCTCGCAGTTCTGGAAAGACTTGTCCCTGCCCTTTTACGGCGCCAACCGGTCCGGGGCGAAGGTTTCGCAGGGCCTGCGCGATTCCTTTTGGCTGCAGGGCATGCAGACCGGCTTCAAGGCGGCCTACGACTGCGTGAAGGCCTTCTCCGAGACCGACCAGTTCGAGGACCTCAAGGGCATCGACGTCCCGACGCTGATCATCTACGGCGACGACGATCAGATCGTGCCGCTCGACATCGGCGGCCGCCGGCAGGCCCAGCTCGTGAAAGGGTCCAAGCTCGAGCTCATCAAGGGCGCGCCGCACGGACTGTGCTCGACGCACAAGAGCCAGGTCAACAAGCTGCTGCTGGGCTTCTTGAAGTCGCAGGCCGGAGCGCGGCGGCGGCCGGAAGCCGGCGAGCGGCCGGAGCGCCAAGCGCCTCCGCCGGGCGGCGCTTGATTATTTCGTGGGCTGCCAGAACTCGACGGGATTGCCCTCGAGGAAATTGACCGCGAACCGGCCCTTCGCCGCGAGCTTCGAGGCCGCCGGCCGGATGGCGAAGGCGGTGTTGGCGCCGAACTTGCCGCGGACGAACACGCAGCAATACATGGTGGGCCATGACACAAAGTCTTAACGATCGACGAGCGGAGCGCCCGAAAATCTGGAATCCTTAGGCTCATGCCGTCGAGAA